>NZ_AKFR01000035.1:0-47332 GCF_000277665.1 Capnocytophaga sp. oral taxon 335 str. F0486
CCACATTCCCCCTCTCCTTGGGAGAAGTCTCCGAATAGGAGAGTATGTGATTGGGGTGAGGATTCTTTTTCTTTCGCCTCGAAACCCTGTTTTTAACATTTTTAGCATTGTTATATTACGGTATAAATCAATTACTTATATACCCTTTCTATACCAATCGTCCAAGATTCGTATAAGCTTCCTATAAGCTCTCTATAAGCTAACCCCACCCATCTTACAGCCTTTTTTCACCAAAATTTCTCCCTCTCCTCTTCCGAATTACTCCGTTCCCTTCCGAATCCTCCAACCTATCCTCTGACCTGTCCGACCCTTCTGAAAAGCCCGACCCGTCCATTTCCCTTGGTGGTATTATTGGCATTTACCCCGTTTACTAATCTGTTAATTCTCTCATTCTCTCATTCTCTAATTTGCCAATTTCCTCATTCTCTCATTCTCTAATTTTCTAATTTTCTAATTTCCTTACCTGGCTCATCACTATCGCTCCCGCCATTGCCACATTTAAACTTTCCGTCTGTTGCAGTTTGCCAAAACGCGGAATGGTGATAATGCTATCAGCCAAAGCGCGTACTTCGGGGCTAATACCGTTAGCTTCGTTGCCTAAGATTAGCACACAATCTTCGGGAAATTCGGTAGTGTAGAGGTTCTCACCGTCCAAGTCCATTGCGTATAATGGTAGCGCACAAGTTGCCAAAAAGCCTGCTAAATCCACGTAATGCACAGCAACCCTTGTGAGAGAACCCATAGTGGCTTGCACTACTTTCGGGTTGTAGCAATCCACCGTTTGGCTATTGCAGATAAGCGTTTTGATACCAAACCAATCGCAGAGGCGGATAAGCGTACCCAAATTACCAGGGTCTTGCACGTTGTCTAAGGCGAGGATTACACCCTCTTGCAAGATGCTCTTATGTTGGCGTTGGTGGAAAATCGCCAAGCCCTCATCGGGATTTTTGAGGCTACTCACCTTCCGCAGTTCCTCTTTGCTCACTAAGGTAATAGGCTGACCGTTCAGCGCTGTGGCGAACACTTCGGTAGCGATAAGTAACTCTAAACGGTAACCCGCTTGCAGAAATTCCACAATACTCTTTTTTCCCTCTACTATAAAGAGGTTCAGCTCATTGCGGTATTTCTTCTGTTGTAATTTCTGAATTAATTTTACTTGATTTTTGCTAAGCATAAAATAATTGTGTATTTTTGAGCCCTAAAAACAAAAACTTGTGAGAAAATCTCTTTCCCAACTAAGCGTTATCAGTCTGTTATTCGTGTTAGCCATTGCTCTCTTTTCGTGCGATGCTACCAAGCGCGTCCCCAACGACCGCCATTTGCTCCGTGAAAATCTCGTATATGTGAATGGCACTAAGACCGACGATGCAAAGATAAACAATTTTGTATTACAAAAGCCCAATTCGTATGTTTTAGGAATGCCTATCAGTCTATATATCTATAATTTAGGAAACCCTAATGCCGAAAAGGATTTTGTCCAATGGCTCGATACACACCCTCGTTGGCATAGGTTTTTAGATGGTTTTCTCTCTAAAAAACAAGTAGGTCGCTTACAGAAGTCGTTTTTAGTTTCAGGCATCGATCACCAGTTGCAGAAGATAGGCGAAGCCCCATCGGTATTAGATACAGCACGCGTACACAAATCCACCAAGCAGTTGGGAGCTTATTTCAGAAGTATAGGCTATTTCAATAACAAAGTAACTGATAGCATCTTCATTCTCCCTAATGAAGAAAAACAACAAGCCAAAGTGGGCTATTATATCACTACCGGCGAGCGCTATTATATCGATAGCTTAAAGACCCATATTACTTCTCCTGAAATAGATTCAGTTTACCAACAAAACAAGGCAAAAACGTTCCTAAAATCAGGAGCCCCTTACCAGCTTACCGATTTTAGCAATGAACGTTCACGCCTCTACGAGCTCTTTCGCAACAATGGTTTTTATACTTTTCAGCAAAGCTCCATCAACTTCCAAATCGAGCGCGATACGGTTACAGCTCAAAAAGACAACAAACTGCAAGTAACTACTGATATAGGCGACCTTATAGAACGCGATGGCGATGTGATTACCGCCAAGAAGTATAAGATGCACTACATCAATAAAGTACGTCTGTATACCGATTACGACAACAAGGTAGATAAGAGCTCTTTAGATTCTTTGGAGTACCGCAATATGATTATTTATTACAAGGACAAGTTGCGTTATCGTCCACGGGTGTTGTATCACGCTACAAGCCTCAAAAAAGGACAAATCTACTCCGATTTAGAGCGCGGAAATACCTACCGACAGTTCAACAACCTGCGCGTGTTCCGCTACCCAAATATGGACTTCAAATACGCTACCAATGACACCTTGCAAAACAAACTCGATGCAAATATCTACCTTTCGTCCTTAGATAAGTTTTCATTGCGACTTACCAATGAGGTAAAGCGTTCTGAGATTGAGGCGATAGGTTTTGGGGTAGGAACTTCGTTTGCAGCACGCAATGTCTTTCGTGGAGCAGAAACCTTAGAACTGAACTTGCAAGGTACTTTTGCCTCGCAACCTACGCTTAAAGATACACGCTTTTTCAATACCTCAGAAGTCAGTGGCGATATACGTTTCATCTTTCCTTCTATCGTTTTCCCGCTGAATACGCGCAAGCTTATCCCCTATTATATGACCCCACAAACTATCTTGCAAACGGGTATGAGCTACCAAACAAATATAGGGCTCGACAAACGTACCACTTCGGGTTTGTTGCGCTATGTATGGAATCCGCGTAAGCAGAAGAACAAAGTCATTTTCGATTTGATAAACGTACAATACGTAAACAATATCAACCCAGGTAATTTCTTCAATATTTACCAAAGTACTTATGAAAGGCTGAACGATATTGCCAAAAAATACAGTTTAGGTAGCCGATATGTAGACGACAAAGGCAATCTTACCCCTACTGAAGGGACTTTTAACTTTATAAATGATGTATTCGAAAGGAATTTGGTAGTTCAAGGTGAAGATATTTTGCCTATATATGCCATTTCTGAACGCTATCGTCGTATTACAAATAATGACTTTATTGTATCAAGTAGTTTTACTTATATTATCAATAGCAAATCACAGTTTTTTGAACGCAACTTCTCACAATTGCGTTTCAAGATAGAAGGAGCGGGGAGTTTGCTCAATGCTTTGACAGCTACTTACAAAGTGGTCAATACCGAAGGGAGTACTAAGAATAAGATTTTTGGGGTAGAATACGCTCAATATGCCAAAGCTGAGGTCGATTTTATCAAGCACTTCCCCATAGCCAAACAGAGTTCATTAGCATTCCGTTCCTTCTTAGGGATAGCTATCCCTTATGGTAACTCCGATAATATTCCGTTTTCACAAAGCTACTTTGCCGGAGGTACTACCGATAACCGTGGTTTTAAAGCCTATCGTTTAGGACCTGGTTCAAGTGGTTCTATTTTAGATTACAACGAAGCCAATATGAAGATTACGCTCAATCTCGAATATCGTTTCCCTATCTTAGGGGCACTCAAAGGCGCCCTCTTCACCGATGTGGGAAATATCTGGAACGTAGCCGATAATACTCGTTTTGAAGAGTACAAGTTTAAAGACCTTTCTTCATTAAAAGATGTGGGGTTAAGTACCGGATTTGGGTTGCGTTACGACTTCAACTTCTTTGTAATTCGCCTCGATATGGGTATACCTACATATGACCCTGCCCAAGAAATGAGCAACCGCTGGATAAAGAAATTCAGAATCAAAGAAACCGTGTTCAACTTCGGTATCAACTATCCGTTTTAAGTGTAGTATGAGTACAAGCTGAGTAAAGAGTGTCCAAAAAGTCTAAAAATCGTCACATACCCAGCTACAAGTATTCGCTGGCTTTGCATCGCAAACTTTGCCAAAGTTTTAAATTTTGGCAAAGTTGAAAACTAACTTAATCAATCATATTTTCGTTACATTCGTAGGGGTGTTTTGTAAAGACTCTTCAAAGCAAAACTTTCCGAACAAGCTCTTTTTACCTTTTACCTATTAAGATTAAGAGAGTCCCGTGATAACTCCCTCGTCGTCTATATCCATACCTTCGGCGGCAGGCACACTGGGGAGTCCCGGCATACGCACAGTATCGCCTAAGATTGGGATTACAAAGCCCGCCCCTGAGGCAAACTCAAACTCTCGTACGGTTACCTCAAAATCGGTAGGACGAGCGAGCTTCTTCTCGTCATCACTGAGCGATTTAGGCGTCTTCACTATACAAATAGGCATTTTATCAAAGCCTAATGTTTTGATTTGCTTCAACTGACTTACGGCTTTACTGTTGTAATTCACCTTGCTCGCTCCGTAAATCTTAGTAGCTACTGCTGTTATTTTCTCTTCTATACTCGCTTCATTGCTGTATAGCGGACTAAAATGACTCTCACCACTTTGGGCTATAGCCACGACAGCGCGAGCAAGTTCTTCGGTACCTTTACCTCCTTCACTAAACCCTTTACTTACAATAGCTTCTACCCCTTTTTGAGCACATACTTCTTTTACATAGGCAATCTCTTCTTCACTATCGTTAGGGAAATAGTTAATCGCTACTACTGCTTTGAGACCAAAAAGTTGCACATTCTCAATGTGTTTTTCCAAATTAGCAATACCGAGTTTCACTTTTTGCAAGGAAGGAGTGTTGTACTCTTCTTTTTTAGCCCCTCCGTGATGACGCAAGGCGCGAATCGTTGCTACAATCACCACTGCATCGGGAGCTAATCCAGCTGAAGTACATTTGATATTGAGGAATTTCTCAGCCCCAAGGTCAGCACCAAAACCTGCTTCGGTAATCACGTAGTCACCTAACGATAGTCCCATTTTGGTAGCCAATACAGTGTTCGTACCTTGGGCAATGCTGGCAAACGGGCCTCCGTGCAAGATAGCAGGATTGTTTTCAAGAGTTTGCACGAGGTTAGGCTTGATGGCTTCTTTGAGCAAAAGCGCCATTGCCCCTACTACCTTCAAGTCGCGGGCAAATACGGGGGTACCGTCAAACTTCTTGCCTACATAGATATTACCAATACGTTTTTTCAGGTCAGAAAAACTTTCGGCAAGACATAGTATCGCCATAATCTCAGAAGCAGGAGTGATGTTAAAACCGTCTTCGCGTGGTACGCCGTGAGTAGTGCCACCTAACCCTACCACTATATGGCGTAGCGCACGGTCGTTCATATCCATTACGCGCTTCCAAACTACGGTGCGTGGGTCAATGCCAATAGAGTGTGTTTTGCTTTGGATATTATTATCAATGACAGCTGCCAATAGGTTGTTAGCCTTCTCAATAGCCGAAAAGTCTCCTGTAAAGTGTAAGTTGATGTCCTCCATAGGTACCACTTGTGAGTATCCTCCACCAGCTGCCCCTCCTTTGATACCAAAAACAGGTCCTAACGACGGTTCACGCAATACGGCAATCGCTTTTTTGCCTATTTTGTTAAGCCCTTCCGTCAGACCAATGCTCACCGTGGTTTTGCCCTCACCAGCAGGGGTAGGAGTAATAGCCGTAACAAGCACTAACTTACTGTTTTTCATCTTCTCAGCGTCGATGAGGTGCAACGGTAGTTTAGCCTTGTATTTTCCATAAGGATCGAGGTCATCCTCGCTGATGTTTAGTTTTTTAGCTACCTCTCTGATAGGGAGCATCTGTGCCTTTTGGGCGATTTCTAAGTCGGTCATAAACAATGAACAATTGAGAATAATTAATAATTTTGTGGAATAGAACTTATTTTATTGGCAATTCTTTGGTAAATTGTAAAAGATGTTGTACTTTTGTACCCGGAGATGAGTTAAAGTCATAGACTCGCTGGGCTAATAACCCAGAAGCGTTATCGGGCGTGTTGAGTAAGGATTTTAACTCATCTTCTATTATTTTTTCTTCTGACTTAACGCTATTATACATACTTTTTAGCCGTAATTTATTATTTTTACTACCAAATACTTCGATAATTACAACTGTATTATCTTCATTCTTTTTCAAAAACAAATAAGTTTCAGCTTGATGTTTTTCTATATACCCTAATGAAATAAGTTTATCAGGTTTATCCAAAACATCTACTATAAGAGCAATATCTGTATCTGTAAGAGGCTTCCCTTGTTGTGGTGCCTTTTCATTTTCACCATAATGTCTATCAAAAATATGTTTTAGTTCTGAAGGGTTAACAGATACATAAGCTATGTCATACCTAAACTGAATATCTGATATTGATTGTAACACCACCATAGCATCTGGTGTAAGTTCTGCAATAAGGTAATCTTTAGAAATTATCTTGTTTTGTTTTACACTATCAAATAAATACATTATAAAGTCTTTGACTTTATCTTTTAAAGATTTCATTTTTTTTGGTTTGTTTAATTTTGTGTGACAAAAGTACTGATTTTAGTTCAATTTTACAAACGCCACAACGGAAATATAAGTTATTTTCCTGTTAAAAAATCACTTTTATGGATTGTCCCCCCTCTCTCCTTGGGAGGAGCCAGCGAGGGCTCACAGTTGGGTATGTAAGAACGGGGGAGAGGCCTTTAAAAAGTAAACGCCACACAAGTAGGTTTATCTACACTGATACTAAGTGACGTATCGGTGAGCTTACCAGTTGCTTCGTCGCGCCGAAATACTTGTATTTTATTATCATCTCGGCAAGCTACTAAAAGGTACTTACCATTGGGGGTAATCGCAAAATTGCGGGGGTGAATACCTGTGAGTTGGTATCCTACTTTCGTTAAAGTACCCTTCTTAGGGTCGATAACAAAGATAGCAATGCCGTCTTTCTTTAATCTGTGAGAGGTATATAAAAAACGCCCATCCGGACTGATATGTATATCGGCACTGCCTCGTCCGCCACCTTCATCAGCCATTAAGCGTTGCACTTCTTTCAGTTGCCCCTTGTGATAGCCCAGCACTACGCACTTTCCACCCAATTCGCCTATCAAATAAGCAAAACGTCCATCTTTACTAAATGTAAGATGACGAGGCCCTTGTCCGTCGCTCACCTCATAAGCTACTCGCTGAGCGGTGAGCACCTCAGAGTTTTTGTGAGTTTTCTTGTTGTAACGAAAGCGATACACGCGGTCGTTGCCCAAATCAGTTGCTAATATATACTTTTTATCAGGGGTGGGAATAATGCAGTGGATATGTGCCACGCGCTTGGGTGTCTTTCCTACAAAAGCAATATGTTGTGTCTCTGCTTTTAATTTACCTTCTGCATCCAGCGGGAAAACACTGATGTCGCCCCCTGTATAATTAGCCGTAATTACATAGTTACCGTCAGTAATAATATGACAAGGGTCGGCACCCGCCTGTTTCGGTTCTTCCTTAGAATCCTCCTTAGGGACGGTGGATTGAAAAACGGGATAACTCAAAAGCGCTTTATCTTGACTCAAATCAAACGAATAAGCTCCTTGTCGCCCGTCGTTATATTCGCTTACTGCGTACAGATGTTTTCCATCGGGTGATAATGTCAAGAAAGAAGGATTGGCTGCGGTAGCACTGCTCAGCAGTTCGAAAGTTCCATTCTCCTGATTAAAACGGTAGGTATAAATACCTTTAGAATTGCCTCCTTCGGTATAAGTGCCTACAAACATCGTCAAGTTATTAGGTTTTTCGCCTTGTGCAAATATATGAAAGGCAAACATCGATAATACCAAAGAAAGAACAGATTGTAATTTCAGCATAACTTTTAATAATTAAAAATTGAACAATTTTGCCCCAAAGATATGAATTAATTATCAATTATTCATTGTTCATTTCAAAAAACCTTATCGTGTGTTCTATTTGCTTCTTGAGGGTAGTTACTTCCTCTTCTGCCATAAAAGAGAGATATTCCTTAAATAAAGCTGAATGATGCTCAAATTGTTTCTTTTTCCATAGTGAAGTAGCCAAAATGAGTTCAATAGCCAATATTTCTTCTATATTTTTCACTACTTGCTCGCATTTAATAGCCGAACTGCCACCCATTCCTTTAATATCTATTGTTTTTTCAAATAAAATTGGACTCTCAATGCTCGCAGGAGTGGAAAGACGACGGTTTTCGTTCAATATTCCTTCAATAATTCGTTGGAAAATAGGATAATCTATTTCAGTTTCTATCTCTTTACCGATATTAGAAAGCAAGTAGAACACGCGTCGCTCGCTAATATTGCCCAAGCTGGTGAGGGTAATCGCCAAAAAGTCCATTGCTAATGAGAGAGGCAGAGTATGTGAATTACCTCCGAAGATAACTTCTTGAGTTTCGGGGAAGAGAATAGGGTTATCGGTAACTGAGTTCATCTCGGTTTTAATTACCTTACGAATAGCCGCAATCGACTCTCGCACGGCTCCGTGTATTTGAGGGATAGAGCAAAAAGCTTCGGGCATAGACGAGAAGGCTTGTGGGTGCTCGGAGAGGACACTGTCTTTCAGAAGCATACGAAGATGTTCTGCCGTTTCTACAAGTCCTTTGTGCGGACGTACCACTTGCATTGCTTCCGAGAATGCTGAGAGGTTGCCTCCAAATACTTGGGTGGAAACCGATGCTACAAAGTCTGCCCACTGAATGAGTTTGAGCGATTTGCTAAGGTTGTAGATGCCATAAGCAGTGGTGAGCTGGGTTCCATTGAGCAGGGCATCGGCTTCGCGCCCTTCTGACGATAGAGGTTGCCAACCGTATTTGCCTTCTAACTCTTGAGCCGAATAGATTTTGTGCTGTATGCACACTTCGCCTTCATCAAACAGAGGCAAGGCAAGGTGTGCTAAGGCAATGCGTTCATCGGGGATATCTTTGGAATAAACTACAGGGAAGACCCCGTGATTATAAAAGTCGATGAGACGTTGCACCAACGCTAATCGTACCCCACTATAGCCGTAGGAGAAGGATTGTATTTTTAGGAAAAGCATCAGCTTGACAATCTCGTTAGGAATGCGCTCTCCTATGCCACAAGCATAATGGCGCAAGAGTGACATAGAGTCTACCGAGATCTTGTTCAGAGCTTTGGGGTCTTTTTGGAGATAATCACTGAGAAAACGGTGACAAGTTTCGATATTAATTACCGCTTCTTCTGAGAGTTTCAGTTGTGTATCGCCTTCTATAATAGCCGTTAGTTGCTCAAGCAGAAGGACTTCGTTTGAAATGTAGTGTTCCATACGATTTACTCGTTAGTTTTTTAGTCGTTAGAAAAGTGATGCAAATAGAAGTATTCAACTTTGTCAAATTTTTAGTTGTCCGTCGTGCTACGACCTTTTTTCACGTTTCCTCAATACCGCATATAAGAAAACAAAAAACGCCAAGAAATACGCAATGCGAGCGATGTAGTCGCCCATTTGAACGTAAAATGTGAGTTCGTCGTTTAAGGCGATGGTACCTTTCAAACTACCTCGGGTGCCGTAAGGAAGGGTTTTGAGTATATCTCCCCTACCATTGATAAAAGCGGAAACGCCTGTATTAGCACTGCGGGCTACGCTGCGACGGGTTTCAATCGCACGCAAGCGGGTGTAACTGAGTAGCTGTTTGTAACCCTGTGTATCGCGCCACCACGCATCGTTGGTAAGGATAGCCAAGAAGTTAGCCCCTTTCTTAATATAGCCCGTTACAAACTCACCATAGATAGTCTCATAGCAGATGATAGGTGCAGCCTTGCCCTCGGTGTCTATTCCTGCAAAGGCAGTGCGTTCAGGCTGGGTAGTTTTCAGGGCTACCGTACCGCCAAGGTTGATAAGGGTTTCGCCTAAAATAGGTTTTAGCACCTGCTGATAAGGGAAATTTTCCACTGCTACCACCAGTTTGCTCTTGTGATACAGTGGTACTTCGGCATTGCGATTGAGCAAGAAAGCCGAATTGTAATCGTTGTACCAAAAACCATAGTCGGGCAAGTAGTTGCTTTGTGAGGTTGTATGGGCTTTGTCTCTTACAAACTCAATCATAGAAGCTCCTGCTATCCAGTTTACATTAGGATAGTGACTGAGTAAAGTACGCAAAATAGATACTTCCCACGAAACAGGTAAATCTTGTAACTTAATGTTCTCAGCAAAAACCGTTTCGGGAGTGATGATAAAATTCACTTGGTCGTCTATATTTTCAGTAGCAAGTTGTACTAAGAGCCTACCTACTTCTTGATTGGAAAGTGCGTATTTTTCTTGATAAGGATCAATATTAGGTTGTAAAACAATAGCATTGATTGTCTTTTTGCCTGCTTCGCTATAATTGATATACTGGAAATACGAAATCACCACAGGAATAGCAAAAAGTAGCATTGCCACCCCTACTTTTCGAGCAAATGCTTTACGGTTTTTAGTAGAAAGATAATTAGTTAAGCCTATAAAAAGTACGATATTCACAAGCCATACCCATAGTGAGCCCCCGAAGGTGCCCGTATATTCGTACCACTGTATCCACGTAACTTGTTCGGAAAAGACGTTGCCCAAATTGAGCCAAGGCCAAGAAACGTCCCACGTGAGGTGGAATTTCTCAAAAGAGAGCCATATCGCTACTAAGAAAACGAGCGACACTTTGCGATTCATACGTTTCGCTACGATATGGTAGAGGAAGAAAGTGAGTGTCATCAAGAGAGTGTTTGCCAAAATAGCAAAAATTGCTCCTATTTGGGTAGAGTACCATATCCACCAGGTGGTGGGGATATTCCAAGTGAGAAAAGCCAAATAAGAGAGTGCAAACACCTTGCGTTTGGTATGCTGGTAATCACGTCTAATGCGCGCTTCCATTAGTAAGAGAGGTACTAAGGCAATGAATATAAGGGCAGTAATGCCGTAAGTTACCCACGCACAAGCGAGTAAAGCCCCTGAAAGCAGGGCGAGGAGTATGTTTTTCTTCATTATAGACACTTAATAATGTGGCAAAGATAAAAAACAATTGCAAATGATAAATGATAAATGATGAAAAAATGTTGTCGCCAATTCAACTTTGGCAAAGTGGAGCAAGTTCCTTTAAGCAAAAAAGCTTGAAGTCCACAAGACTTCAAGCTTTTTTCATATGAAAAGTAAAAAATATTTATTCTAAGGTGAAATCAACAGTGCTTTTAATGTCGCCTGAAGAGGTGCCTACTAAGGCTTTAAAAGTTCCTTTTTCGGCTACCCAAGCGTGCTGGTTGGGGTCGAAGAAGGAGAGGTCTTGCTTGGTGATGTGGAAAGTTACGGTTTTAGTCTCTCCTGCCTTCAAGAATACTTTCTCAAAACCTTTGAGTTCTTTATACGGACGTAACACTGAGGCTTTTTCGTCGTGCAAATAGAGTTGTACTACTTCAGCACCATCGCGTTTGCCGGTGTTCTGTACCGTTACCGAGAAGTTGATATCGCCGTTGGTGGTTTTCTTGTCGGCGGTGAGTTTGCCGTATTTGAAAGTAGTGTAAGAAAGTCCGTGACCAAAAGGGAATAGCGGTTTTACGCCTTTGGTATCGGCGTAGCGGTAGCCTACCAAAATGCCTTCGTGGTAGGTAACATCTTTATCACCTGGGTATTCACCTAAAGCTATGGCTGCATTGTCCTCCAAACGCACTGGGAAAGTGAAAGGCAATTTACCCGAAGGGTTTACATCACCGAAGAGTACATCGGCGAGGGAGTTACCTGCTTCAGAGCCTAAATACCAATCTTGTACAATGGCAGGTACACTCTTCACCCAAGGCATTGCCATTGCATTCCCCGAAATGAGTACTACAGCTAAGTTTTTATTGGCTTTTGCCAAAGCCTCAATCACAGCATCTTGTCCGTAAGGTAAGCCATATTGTTTGCGGTCGTTACCCTCACAATCCTGACCATCGTGTTTGTTGAGTCCTCCTATAAAGATAACTACATCAGCTTGTTTAGCAGTTTTAACAGCTTCGGCAAGGAGTTCTTGTGCAGGACGTTTATCGGTGATATCGTTAGCAGCAAGCCCGTCTTGGTCTTTGTAATCGTCGCTGGCATAGCCACGTGCATAGAGCACTTTGGTAGTATTGCCTACACGGTTTTTTATTCCGTCTAAGGGGAGTATCTCGTGAACGGCTTTCAGCGAGGAACTTCCTCCACCTACGGTCATCATTTTTATAGCATTCTCACCTATCACGGCTATGGTTTTTGCCTTTTTAACGTCGATAGGCAATACATTTTTATCGTTTTTGAGCAGTACGATACCTTCTTGCCCTATCTTGCGAGCGACGGCAAAATGTTCTGGTGAGGCGAATGATCCAAAGGGTCGATTGGATGCCATATTAGTGCGGAATATAAGTCGGAGGATATTGCGCACCTTTTCATTCACTACTTCTTCTTTTATTTCCCCCGATTTCAGTTTTTCGAGAAAAGGTTGCGCAAGGAAGTAATGGTCGTAAGCATTCGAGCGGTTTTCAGCCATTCCGTCAGTCCAAGTACCAAATTCCATATCCAATCCGTGGAGGGCAGCACCATCGGTGTTGTTCACTCCACCCCAATCGGATACTACGGCACCGTCAAAGCCCCATTCTTTGCGCAAGATGTCTTGCAATAGGTATTGGTTTTGGCAAGCCCATTGGTCTTTGTATTTGTTATAAGACCCCATTATGCTCCACGCTTTTCCTTCTTGCACAGCAGCTTTAAAAGCGGGGAGGTAAATCTCATACAGGGTGCGGTCGTCTACCTTTACATTCACAGTATGGCGGTTGATTTCTTGATTGTTAAGTGCATAGTGCTTCACACAAGCGGCAACGCCATTGGCTTGCACGCCTTGTACATAAGGCACGACCATTTTTGATACCAAATAAGGGTCTTCACCCATATACTCGAAATTGCGACCGTTGAGAGGAATGCGGTAGATGTTCACCCCAGGACCTAAGAGTACGTTTTTGTTGCGATAGCGGGCTTCTTCACCTATGGCTTTTCCGTAGGCTTTGCTGAGGGCGGGATTCCACGTGGCAGCAAGGCAAGTGAGAGCGGGGAAAGCGGTGCATTTATCATTTGTCCATCCTGCTTGATTCCACTCGTCCCAGAGTACTTCCGGGCGTATGCCGTGAGGACCATCGGTCATCCAATTTTCGGGAATACCCAAGCGGGGTACGCCAGGGGCACTGAACTTAGATTGAGCGTGGCACATAGCTACTTTTTCCTCTAAAGTCATTCGCGAGAGGGCATCGTCTATACGCTTCTCAATGGGTTGCGAAGTGTCTAAATAAACCGGCATTTGCTGGGCTGAGAGCGTACCTATGACACAGCAAAGCAGTAAAGTTTTTATATTTTTCATATTAGTCATTTTTAGTTGTTAGTGTTCTTAGAATTGAGCAAATAGAAATACTACCTCTTAATAAAACAAATTTCATTTTTTTTCAGAGATAATATTTTTGCGTTTTTTTCGTCAAAAACTAATTTTTAACATATTTTCTTCAGATTTTCATACTGCTTTTTAGCCAATTGATTTTCAGTTTAGTAACGCCTTATCTTCGGTTTAGCTTCGCCTTACCTTCGTCTTAGGTTCGCTTTAGGTTCGTCCAAAGTGGCTGAAAAGTAAAACATAAAAAGTAATGTAATAAAATGATTATTAGCGTTTTAGTTATTTAAGGTGAAAAATGAGTACCTCCTAAAAAAGTTTGTGTTTTTCTTGTCCTTTTAGCATACTTTAACATTTTTTCAGCAATCTAAAATATTATACGTCTCACTCTTCATTTACAAATCTGTTAATCTGTTAACTTGCTAATCTATTCTCCTCTCACTTTTTTAATAAGAAGCGGTTTGAGAATGGCTGTCCAGAGCTTATAACCTTCAGCATTCATATGTAGGTTGTCTTCTTTAAAGATATCGGTGCGGAGGTTACCCGCCTCATCGTACATTACTTTGGTAATATCTACATAAGTATAGCCTTGTGCGGTGGCGTTTTCCTCTAAAAGAGCGTTTACCAATAGCTGGTCTTTCAGTTGGTCAGCTTTGTGTTGTGAGGGTTTTAGCGATACCACAATCAGAGGCGTATTGGGGTAGTCTTTTTTGAGTTTGTCGATAAATATACGGAAAAGGTCAAAGCACTTCACGGCATTTACACCTTCCTTATGATTGCCCAAATCGTTTTCCACGTATAGCAAAATGCTTTTAGGGGTATAGCCTTTAGCGATAGTGTTGTAATTGTAAATCATATCGCGCAAAGTAGCCCCTCCGTAGGAACGACGAATGAGTTTCAGTGGGGCAAAATCTTCATAGATAGTATCCCACAGATTGATAGATGAACTCCCCAGAAAGAGTACGTCGCAAGAGAGGTCTTTTAAGCGTTTATTCTCCTTTTGATAACGATTGATATCGCCTTGATAACGGGTAATCCAAGAAGTTTCGTCGCGTTGTTCAAATGGAATAACGGTTTTGATAAGGGTTGTAGGGGTTGCGGTTTGCGCACTCGCAAAGGTTGTTACTAATAGGAATAACAACAGTAATATTCTTTTCATTCGCTTAATTAATTTGTTGATGTTCAACTTTGCCAAAGTTATTATAGCCTCTCGTGCTACGAGCTTTAGCAAAGTTTACAATTTCTGTTTATATTTTAGGTATCAAAAAGGATACCACACTGTTAGCGGGTACTTCATAAGAGAAATAGTGCTTGCCGGTGCTTAGGGTCAGATAGGTTGCTTCTTTCTTTTTATTCAGCAACACACAAGCCAAAGAGCCGTCGGGGTTCTCGAATGCGGTACATTGCACGTTGTCGTCAGTGGTTTTCTCAACGCCTATACGGGTCGCTCCCTGCTTGATGACTGCCGAAAGATGACTTATCACATAGTAGTGCGAATTGCGTTGCATCGTCTTATAATCAGATGTTTGGATATCAACCGCACCAAAACAAGTTTTGCAACCGCCTTCACGATTGGGAGCTCCGTGCTCGTCGAGCATCAAATTCCATACAATTACCGCCTTGCAATGATTGTTCAGGGTTTTGATACCGAGCTCTTGCATATCTTCGGTGAGACGGCGTTCAAGATTGCGACCGTCGTTCCAAGTACCTATGGAGCTTTCTGTAAAGATGAGTTCTTTATTGGGGTATTGGTTATGAATGTTGCTCAATTCGTTAGGATTTCCTCCATAGTTATGGTAAGCAGCCCCCGCAACGTACTGAGAGGCATCGGCATCTTTATAGATATGCAAGGGGTATTGCTGTTGTGAAGGCTTGTTATCGTAGTTGTAGTTATGGTCGAAGAGGTAGATTTTAACCTCAGCAAAGCCTTTGTTGCGCAGGGTTTTACCTAAGGCGTTTTTGATAAAGGCGAGCTGTTCGTCCCATCCCATATACATAGAAGCCGAGTTGCCTCTGTTGAGAGGTTCGTTTTGTATAGTAATGGCATTGACGTTCAATCCATTGTCTTTCATCGCTTGCAACCATTTGGCGAAATAGAGCGCATAATCCTGATAGTGAGCGGGGTTTAGCTGACCGCTTGTCCATTGGTTATGAGGTTGTAAATCGGTAAGATTATTAACTTTCATCCAGCGTGGAGGTGTCCAAGGAGAGCCTATGATTTGCACTTTGGGGTTGATAGCGAGAATCTCTTTGAGTATAGGAATCACGTATTGCGTTTCCTCTTTGGTGAGAGCAAAATGCTCTATTCCCTTGGTATCGCAAAGAGTGTATTCACTTAGAGAAAAGTCGGAACAGCCGATGGAAATACGCACAAAATTCTGTCCAAAGCCTTCGGTTTCGGAGAAGGTTTCGGTGAGGAACGCCTTTCTATCGGCGGGGGACATCTGCATCAAGTTATAGCAGGTAGAACCTGTAATGGCAGCCCCGAAACCATAGATAGTTTGGAATTTTTCAGCGGGTTTTAGGGTGATACTATAAGATGCGTTAGGATTTTTGATGAGCTTTAGGTCGGTTTGCTCTTTGTAGAATTCTTTTTGGCGATTGGCTGTAGTTAGCAATACGCTCACTTTACCTACTGATGTTTCAACAACAGGGGGAGGAGTAGGATCCTCCCCTGTGTTGGATTTTTTCTGGCAGCTGCAAGAAGCGATGCTCCAGAGTATTACAAGTAAAAAAGACGGGAATAATTTCATTAGTAACCAGGATTTTGGGTGAGTTTTTTATTGTTTTCTAATTCAGTTTGTGGGATAGGGTAAAGCACTGTGTTCTCGTTGAGCGAGTAGGTTTGTTTTAGTCTACCAGTATCTCTTGCGTTGAGAGAGTTCATTGTTTCAATGGCTTTATCGTTACGCACCAAATCGAACCAACGGAAACCTTCAAAAGCTAATTCAAGGCGACGTTCTTTGAGTACGACTGCTTTCATTTGTTCTTGTGAAAGAGAGGTGGAAATAGCAGCAAGTCCTACCCTTGCACGTACTTGATTTACTAAGGCAGCCGCCTGAGCAATTTGACCTAAAGCGGCATAAGCTTCAGCTTTTAGCAAGAGGATATCGGCTAAACGCAACTTGATGATACTACTGCCTCCTGAACGTATTTTGTACATAAAAGGATAGTGTTTAGAAGGGTAATAATTTTCCCAAGAGGGTTGCCCCCAAACGATAGCTTGATCTTTGCGCACGGTATCACCTTCGGCATCGAAAGCAGCTATGAGGTCGCGTGAAGGGGTTACCCATTTCGCCCAATTGTAAGTGCTATTGGGGTTGGTGTAGTTTAAGCCGAAGAGCCCTGGTAACCACGTTTGTCCGCCTTGAGAGTAGGTAATCTCGAAGATAGACTCGGCAGAGTTACGCACTTTTACATCGGTTTTAGCATCGTTGATTTGAAATAGATCGGCGTAATTAGGCAAGAGAGTAAAGCCATCGGCTTCTACGGCAGTACAATACTGAATGGTTTTGTTGTAGTTGCGTATAGGTTTCTCGGCATATACGTGAGCTAAAAGCGCATTGGCAACTGCGCGACTAAAGAAGAACTTATCGTTAGTCTTCACAGCAGGAGCATCGACGAGAGCCTCCTCAAGGTTGGTGCGAATGATGTTGTACACCTCGGCAACTGAAGTGCGTTCAGGAAAGAGCAATTTGTAGGTTTCTTCTACATTTTCAGATGATATTTCAGGGACTTCGATAGGAGGAATAGGTACTGCTCCCCAAAAGCGCACCATATCGAATAAAAGCCACGCTTTGAGTATTTTAGCTTCGGCTTTCCACTGTTTGCGTTCAGTTGTTGTAAGCGAGGCATCGGGCACTTTATCTACATTGGCAATTACTACGTTGGCTAAGTTGATACCTTCTAAGTATTTTTGCCAATCACGTTTGATATTTCCGTTAGATGCATCTTGGCTGTTCTGTTCTATAGAAGTAATCTCGACGCCAGAAGTACCTGCATAAGCGTTATCGGCACGAGTTTCGGTATTTTGGAGGAAGTCTAACGTCCAGAACTCTTGCGCGCTACCTCGTACGAAAGCATAGATAGCCTCGTAGCGGGTTTGCATTTGTGCTTTGGTTTCTATAGCAGAAGAGCTTTTGCCCTCGGCAGTTGTGTTTTTCTCGTTGAACTCCGAAATAGGGTCTTTATCTAAACTGCACGCCGTTAGTGCTACTAACGAGAGTGCAAGGTATATATATCTTTTCATTTTTGTATAGGTATTAAAAATCAATGTTTAAGCCAAAGATAAAAGTTTTGGTTTGAGGATAAGTACCCCAATCGATACCCATCGTAGGACCTGAAAGCCCTTGGTTTACTTCGGGGTCAAATCCTTTGTAGTTAGTGAGTGTCCAAAGGTTTTGAGCGGTGAAATAAGGTTGTATCTTGCGAATGCCATATCTCAACAATTCCTCATTAGAAAGGTTATAAGCCAGAGTAAGCGTTTTGAGACGCAAATACGAACCATCTTCTACCCATCGCGAAGAGGCTTTGATGTTATCGGCACTTCTTACAGCACGAGGAATGTCGGTAATATCACCAGGTTTTCTCCAACGGTTGAGCACGGCAGTTGATTGGTTTTTACCATCGTACATACCTTCAGTTTCTATACGAGAAGCGTTGTAGATATCATTACCATAAGAACCTTGTAGAAATACGCTCAGAGTGAAGTTTTTATAGGAGAAGTCATTGGTAAGCCCAAAGGTAAAATCGGGGTTAGGGTCGCCTATATAAGTTTTATCGGACACTGAGATTTTACCATCACCATTAAGGTCTTTGTATTTGATATTACCTGTTTGAGGGTCTACACCTTCACTTATAAATCCCCAGAACTTGCCCAAAGGCTGCCCTTCGGTAATACGCACCACTTGTTCAGTAATAGCTTCGGAAGTGCTGGCGTAGTAATACACTTTTTGAAGGGTAAGTTTAGTTAGCTCATTGCGGTTGAACGAGATATTGAAGTTTGTATTCCATTCAAAATTACCTGTAAGGTTACGGCTATCCACAGAGAACTCTAACCCTTTATTGGTCATTTCGCCCTCATTGCGATAGATAGAAGGCACTGGTGAAGTAGCAGGAAGAGGCACATCCATCAATAAATCGGTAGTCTTTTTAAGGTAAGCGTCTACCGCTAAAGAGATACGATTTTTGAAAAGCGAAAGGTCAAGCCCTATATTGCTTTGAGTGGTGGTTTCCCAAGTGAGGTTAGGGTTAGAGAATGAATTAGGGCGCAAAGTTACCATTGCATCACCTTTGCCTGCCTCCCACCAGTTTTGACGAGTGATAGAAAAGCGTTGTAAGTAGCCGTAATCGGATATACCAGCTTGGTTACCTGTTTGTCCCCAGCCACCGCGCAATTTGAGTTCGCTAAGCCATTCTACATTCTTCAAGAAGTTTTCTTGTGAAAGTCTCCATCCTACAGATACTGAAGGGAAGTACCCCCAGCGTTTTCCTGGTGCCAATTTTGAAGAACCATCGGCACGGAAATTAGCTGTGAGAAGGTATTTGCTATCGTAGTTATAAGAAATACGACCTAAATACGACATAATTGCCCATTCGGCAGCACTCGAACCACTACCTTGTTCTATTTTATTGGCAGCATTGAGGGTTTTGATATCGGGTGTAAGGAAGTGAGAGGCATATAAATAGCTTTCGTTCCATTTAGATACCGTTCCTGAAGTACCCGCCAAAGCAGAAAGGTTGTGCTTGCCGAAACTCTTATCGAAGGTAAGCAAATTGTCGTAAGTCATCACGGTGTTGTTAGTACGAATATCGTCGGCAGTACCGAAGATCTTACGTCCATATTCGGTGAGTTTAGGGTCAGTCCAATGAGTTCGAGTGCGTCCTAAACGGTCTATACCTACTGTAGATTTGAACTTCAAGCTCGGTAAGAAAGTTACAATAGCCGATACACTTCCTACCAAGCGATTGCTCTTAGAGGTATTGTCGGCATTACGAGAGATATTCTCTACAGGGTGAGTGAGGTTTGCTCCATAGAAATTGTAGTAATACCAACCTTCTTCACCGGGTTTATCACTCCATATAGGGGCGTATTTAGGCGTATTGATTACCGAAAGCACTACCCCTGCACGGTTAGAACCTGTACCGGTGATAATTCCATTAGACGAGTAATCGGAATAGGATAGATTAGTTTCAAAAGTGAGCCATTTGCGCATTTTGGTTTCTAAGTTGAGGCGCACATTATAACGCTCGAAAAAAGAAGAGCGAATAACCCCTTCATCTTTAGAGTTCCCTGCTGAAATGTAATACTTGGTATTTTCAGTTGCATTTGAGATAGAAAGCTGTGTATTGCGGATAATACTCTTACGGAAGGTTTCATCAAACCAATCAGTTTTATCGGTAAGTCCTGAAGGAAGAGTAACAGCACCTGTTTCTTTCATCAGTTCGTTGTATTGAGCCGTATTTAAGGATTCTATGCGTTTGGCTACTTGCGAGATACCCACATAAGTATTAACAGATACTTTAGGCTCGTTGCGTTTTCCGTGTTTGGTAGTGATAAGCACTACGCCATTAGCAGCACGTGAACCGTAGATAGCTGCTGAGGAAGCATCTTTGAGCACTTGCATACTCTCAATATCGGTAGGGGCAATCCCACTGATGTCTTGCACAGGGATACCATCTACTACATATAGAGGGTCGTTAGAAGCGCTGATAGAGGTATTCCCACGGATGCGCACTGCCAAGCCTGCACCTGGAGCACCACTAGGTTGCACTACTTGGATACCCGCAGCACGCCCTTGAATAGCCTGTGCAGCTGAAATTACAGGACGTTGGTCGAGGTCTTGGGTCTTTACTGAGGTGATAGCAGTGGTTACATCACCACGTTTTTGAGTACCATAGCCCACTACTACTATCTCATCGAGGTCTTGGGCAACTTCAGAAAGTTTAACATTGAGTTGTTCACCTGTTACTTTTAAATCGAGGGTTTTGTAGCCTACAGAAGAAAACTCTAAAACAGCTCCTCGAGCTACTTCAGTAAGTGTATACTTACCGTCGAAATCAGTAGCTACGCCTTTGGTAGTACCTTTTATTACTACAGAAACACCAGGAAGAGGTGCTCCTTTGTCATCGGTTACGGTACCTGTTACTCTGCTGTATTGTGCTTGGGCAAAACCTACAAAGCCTACTAACAGTACCATCATTAGCATTAAATGTTCTTTGAGTACTTTCATAAAATAAAAACATTACGTTTGTTTAGTTGCTCCAAAAGTACAGCAAAAAAACACTTGTGCGCAATCGGGTATTAGAAAAGTACTGCTTTCAAAAAATATCGAATTGAATATTAGCTAATTGAATTGTGAAAAAAGCTTAAAAAAGTACTGAAATTTCACCTATTAATTACGTATTTTCTTCACTTTTTCTTCGAAAGTATCGCGTTCTCCTTTCGCTTTATTCCGTACTTTGGTGCGATAGTTGTACACTGTGCGAAGAGAATAGCGCAAGAATTCGGCTATCTTATTACTATCGGTGATGCCTAAACGAATGAGAGCAAAAATACGCAATTCGGTATTCAGTAGTTCGCCTTTTTTAGGGAAGATTTGCTCTTCTTCTTCTAAAAGAGCGTTGAAGTGGGTTACAAAATGTGGATATATATTGAGGAAGATAGTATCAAAATTCTTGTAGAGAGCCTCTAATTCTTGTTCTACTACGGAGGTAGATTTTAGCACCTTGGTAAGGTCGTCAAACTGATGTTTAGAAGCCTTTTTGTAGAGTAGTTTTCGGTAGTTTTCAATCTTATCGATATACGCTGAACAGAGGTTGAAGAAATGAGCAATATATTCTTCTTTAATAAGATTTGCCTCCTCGAGGTTGAGGTTTGCCTCTTCGAGGGTTTGGTTCATCTGTTGTAGGTCGGTGTTGAGCTTTTCGAGTTGCTGATTACTGTAAGAGAGTTCTTTACGTATCTTTATCAATCGCTTAACTTGTTTGTACACATATACCAAAGCGATAATCAAGGCTACTGATAACACACTGATGAGTACCAAATACAATTGTAATTCTTTCTTTTGTTTGGCTTCTTTCTCTTGATAGGCGGTGTTGATGATGGAATAGAAAGAGGCACCTTCTTCGGCGCGGTGTCGCACATTGCAGAAGGCAGCATCATCGATAGCCATTTTGATAAACTGATAGGCTTTGCTTATATTCCCTCGTTTGTAGTAAGTAAGCGCTAAGCTCTGCAAGGAAGCATTATCTTTGATTGCGTTTTTGATGTCGGCGATAGCAGAGAGGGCAAAATAGTATTCTTGAAGGTTGTCATTTCCTTTTTCTCGTTCTACAAGACCTAAATAATAAGCTATTATAGCACGTTCAGGTTCCTCTTCGGTAGTTTGAGGCAATAGTTGTTGAAACTGTTGCATAGCGCGGTTTTTGTCTCCTGTAAAGAACTCATCGATAGCACTGTTTACCTTAAAAGTAAGCGACTGTTTGTCTATGCACAATAATAAGGAATCGCGGTAGCGGTTGGAGGCACTTAAATAAGCACTATTATTGATGCTTTGACCATAATGACTGCACAAGGCATAACACGAATCGTAATACTCACACAGAGATTTCTTGGGTAATCGGTGTTTATCGATAGCTTTTAGCAGTTGCAACGCTTCTACGTACATTCCTTTTACCGAGTAGAGTTTAGAGAGCAGGATATGGGTTTCGTCTTGCTTTTCAGCATCGTTTAAAGCTATTGCTATCTGTTCGTTTTTCAGCAAATAAGCTACTGCCGAGTCTGCCTTAAATTTTCGGTATTCGGTATACAATTGTTTGTGCAGGTCGTATTTTTCTGTTGGTTGAGAGGCTTTTTTAAGAGTCTTTTCCAAGGAAGTAATACGCTGTTCTTTGGCTTGTATATAAGTAGCACTCTGCTCAATGGTTTGGTTGAGCCGGTGGAGCACAGCCTCTTTGCTCTCTTGTGCCACAGCTGTATTCCTACCGAACAACAATATGATAAAGAGTGTAATATAGTTTTTCATAAGGTTTTTTTTTATTAAAGCCCCCGAACCCCCGAAGGGGGACAAGCCGTAAATTTGCATCAGCAGGTGATTATTAGGATATTATTCGGACATACTGCTCAATCAACTTTGCCAAAGGTCGTAGCACGACGAGCAATTAAAAACTTTGGCAAAGTGTAGCGACGCAAAAGGGACTTGATTATTCATCGTTATCTCAGAATTCTAATTCTGTTTGGGTGCCGTCGCTATCATTTTCAGACGAAGGAGGTACGATTTCTTCATCACCGAGGTCTTCTACGGGTTCCTCTTCTTGGGGTTCTTCGTAGGGGAGAGATTCAAGAGTGTTGACAGTTTTCACCTTGTCGGTAGTGAGCTGGTTGCCCAAGGCTTTGATGCCTTTTACACTGATGAACTCTTCTAAATTCACCGTAAGGTTCTCTTTCTCCTTGCCTTTTTCTTTGGTGAAGACCACCTCAGCCATAGGTCGCCAATCGGAAGAGACAAAGAGCAATTGCGATTTAGGATGTTCGGTAATGACTAACTCTTCGCGATTTTCATTCTCTACCACAAAGCGTTTTACAAATACGCGTTCTTTCTCGCCATCGTAGTAAATCACCGAAATAGGTTTCTCGGGTACCCATTTCTCCATTACAGCGATATTGTTCTCGAAATGCAGACTCAATTCGGGGATAATGGTCTTCACGACGCCCTCTTTGGTGATGAGAAGCATACGGTCGTCGCCTTTGAAAGCCCCGAGTAGCGTACCGCGTTCTTCGGTGTTGAGGCGTTTTACAATATCGTCGAACCATATCTTGCGCGGTTTGAGAGTTGATACGCCTTTTTCTTTCAGCTCGATGCGCTTGATAGCGTATTTACTCACGAGGTTTCCTTTCACGCCACGTCCTTTGATGAGGGTATCGGCAAAATCGATATCCCATCGCAGTTTGCGCAAAGTGCCTAACTGACGCAAGTTCACGGTTACCACTTCGGCTTCACCATTAGGGTTGGCTGTAAAATAGAGCACACGCGACTCTTTGTGTTGAGGAATGAGCTCGTACTTCTTATCGCGGGTAATACCCGTAACATTGAAGCGCTTGATATAGGAGAAGCCTGTTTGTCCGTCCTTATAAATCATATTATACACGGTGCGCTTATCGTCTTTCTTAAAGACCGCTACGTGTATGATGTTTTTCTCTATATATTGTTTATCGGCTACTTTGGTAACGTACATCGCACCGCTTTCGGTAAATACAATCACATCGTCGATATCACTGCAATCACCTACATACTCGTCTTTGCGTAAGCCTGTACCCACAAAACCTTCAGCTCTGTTCACATAGAGTTTGGTATTGCGCACCACTACTTTGGTCGCCTCAATGGTATCGAATACGCGCATTTCGGTTTTCCGTTCGCGCCCCTTACCATAAGTCTTTTTGAGTCGTTCGAAATGGGAAATCGCATAGTCGATAAGGTTTGCGAGGTGGTTTTTCACTTCCTCGATATCAGCTTCAATTTTGAGGATATTTTCATCAGCCTTATAAGAGTCGAAGCGGGTGATACGAATCATTGGTATTTGAGTGAGTTTAGCTAAATCGTCATCGGTAATCTCACGGATCAAATCTTTTTTGAAAGGTTCAAAACGCTGGTACAAGTACTCGTACAAACTTTCTCTATCGGTGTATTTCTTGAAGTCGATATACATCTCTTCTTTGATGAAAATCTTTTCGAGCGAGGCACTGTGCCATTGCATTTCGAGTTCAGAAAGTTCAATTTCGAGCTCTTGTTTGAGCAGACTTACTGTGCGGTCGGTACTGCGACGCAACACTTCTGAGACGGTGAGAAAATGCGGTTTGTTGTCCTCAATCACACAAGTAATGGGCGAAATAGCCGTTTCGCAGGCAGTGAAGGCGTAGAGTGCATCGATAGTCTTATCGGGTGACGTGCCGTTGGGCAAGTGCACCAATATCTCTACATTGGCAGCTGTGTTATCGTCTACCTTTTTGATTTTTATCTTGCCTTTTTCGTTGGCTTTTAGTATAGAGTCGATGAGCGAGGTAGTGGTGGTAGTAAACGGAATTTCGGTGATGCAAAGCGTACTCTTGTCGAGTTGTGAAATCTTAGCACGCACCCGCACGCGTCCGCCTCTTGCCCCATCGTTATAGCCACTTACGTCCATAATACCCGCAGTAGGGAAATCGGGGTATAACTCAAAAGGTTTATTTTTGAGGTAAGCAATGGAAGCCTCGATGAGCTCGATGAAGTTGTGAGGCAATATTTTGGTAGAAAGCCCCACGGCTATCCCCTCGGTGCCTTGTGCCAAGAGGAGCGGGAACTTCACTGGCAAACTGATAGGCTCTTTTTTACGACCATCATAGCTCGATTGCCATTCGGTTACCTTAGGGCTAAACACCACATCGAGGGCGAACTTAGAAAGGCGTGCCTCGATATAACGAGGGGCTGCGGCATCGTCGCCTGTGAGGATATTCCCCCAGTTACCTTGCGTATCGATGAGCAAGTCCTTCTGACCGATTTGTACAATAGCATCGCCTATACTCGCATCGCCGTGAGGGTGATACTGCATTGTATTTCCCACCACGTTAGCCACCTTGTTGTATCGACCATCGTCTAATTCTTTAAGCGAGTGCATAATACGGCGTTGTACGGGCTTAAAGCCATCTTCGATTGCTGGTACAGCGCGTTCGAGGATTACGTACGAAGCGTAATCCAAGAACCAATCTTGGTACATACCCGTGACTTTAATGATGCTATCTCCTTGTGGAGTAGTGTTTTGAGGTGTATTGTCTTCCATCGGAACAGATGTTGTTTAAAGTGCAAAAATAGAAAATAATTGACAAATGACAAAAAATGGGATTTATGTAAAAAGTAAAAGATAAAAGGTAAAAGGTAAAAGAAAGAGATGACGAATGACGAGTGACGAATGACGAAGGTAATGTGGAGGGGATTTCAACTTTGGTAAAGTATGTAGCGACGGAAAGGCGAAGGTAAGGCGAACGATGAGTGGGTCTTCAGTGGGTCTACAGTGGGTCTACAGTGGGTCTACAGTGGGTCTACAGTGGGTCTACAGTGGCTCTACAGTGGGTCTACACTGGCTCTACAGTGGCTCTACAATGGCTCTACAATGGCTAAAGAACGAACAAAAGACGGGGCGAGCTACACGGGCAGATGAAGAATAAACGAAAGAAAAGCGGAAATAGAAGGGAGAATAGAAGAAAAAGTATTGATATTACATCGCTCCAAAAAAGGTAGATACTTTTTTGGAGCGAATTTTATTATTGATTGTTAAAGCACTATTTTCTGTTTTTAATATTGTTGAGCATTGTTTTGAGTCTGGTGAGCTCTTCGGGATGGTCTTTTGCTACATTGTAGAGCTCCATTATGTCTTCTTTGAGGTCGTACAATCGGGGCTCAGGATAGTTGCCCAGATGTGTGCGAGTGAGGGGTTGATAAGAGGGGTTACCGCTGGGGACTACATATTTCCAACGACCATCGGTAATGGAGAGCGCTCCCCCAGAGGCTATTACATAAGGGCGACCTTTCTTGTCTTTGCCTAAGAAGGCTTTGAGGTAATCTTCGCTATCGGTGGCTGCTCCTGAGGGTACCTCAGCACCAATAAATTTACTCAAAGAGGCAAAGAGGTCGATATGTGAAAGCAAAGCGTCGGAAGTAACTTTTTTCACTATCTTAGGATAGCGTACGATAAAGGGCACACGCGTACCCGCTTCGTAATTGCTGTACTTGCCTCCGTGGTTGTGAAAAGCTCCCCACGGACGATGTCTGCCTAAGAGCTCTTCGGCTTGATCTTGATAACCATCGTCTATCACAGGACCGTTGTCGCTGGTGATAATGATGAGCGTATTATCGTATAGCTTATTAGCTTTGAGGGCTTTTACGATTTCACCCACTGTCCAGTCGAATTGGAGAATTGCATCACCGCGGTAACCCATACCACTTTTGCCTACAAAACGCGGATTGGGGTACCGAGGTACGTGTATATCATTAGTACCCACATAGAGAAAGAAAGGTTGAGATTTGTGATTTTCGATGTATTTTACCGTTTTGGCTACAATGGTATCGGCGAGATATTCGTCTGTCCAGAGAGCTTTGCCACCCCCTTTCATATAGCCGATACGCGAAATACCGTTTACTATGGCTTGGTCGTGACCGTGGTGTAAGGAAGGTTTGAGTTTAGTGAGCAGTTCGGGGTTGTTCTTACCCGTAGGTTCACCTTCAAAAGGCTTGCTATAGCTCACTTCGATGGGTGCTGAGGAGTCGTAATTGGCTACGCGTTGGTTTTCTATCCAGACGCAAGGCACACGGTCGGCTGTGGCAGCCATTATGCAGGAATATTCGAAGCCTATATCGGAAGGTCCAGGGGTGATAAAGCCGTTCCAATCCTGTTTACCGCGTTCACCTCCTAAGCCCAAGTGCCATTTGCCAATAGCGCCAGTAGTATAGCCTGCTGCTTTGAACACATCGGCAATGGTGGTTTGCTCAGGACGAATGACCATAGCAGCATCACCAGGAGCAATACCAGTGTCATTGCGTCGCCAATTGTACAAGCCCGTGAAGAGTGAATAGCGCGAAGGTGTGCAAGTGGCAGCGGTGGAATGTACGTTCGTAAAGACCATTCCTTGTTTGGCGAGTGAGGCTACCTGCGGGGTATGAATTGTCTTTTCGCCATAGCAACTTAGGTCGCCATAGCCTAAATCATCGGCTACAATGATGATGACATTAGGTTTTTGAGCATAAGTAGCGAAAATAAAGCTATAAAGGAGAAAAAAGATACAATGTTTCATAATTATAGGGGAGTGGGTTTTTGTAAAAGAAAAATACCTTGCAAAGGTATGAAAATAATTATACTTTCCAAATATAATTATACCTATATAAGGAAAATCTATCATTAAAGTATCTCAACCAATTAACTTTTATAGTACTTTTGCTAAAAATTTAAAAAGAAAATACTATGTTTACATTACCTAAATTACCGTATGCTTATAATGCGCTTGAACCTTACATCGATGCGCGTACAATGGAAATACACTATACTAAGCACCACAACGCTTATACCACGAACCTGAATACGGCTTTGGCTCCGGCGGGGGTAGAAGGCAAAACAATTGAGGAAATTCTTACCTCACTTGATATGAACAATGCTGCTCTTCGCAATAATGCTGGCGGTTTTTACAATCACAATCTTTTCTGGGAAGTGATGACTCCTAATGGCGGAGGTAAACCTATGGGAGAATTGGCTAAGGCAATTGAAGAGGCTTTCGGAAGTTTTGAAGCTTTCAAAGAAGTTTTTAGCAAGGCTGCGGCTACTCGTTTTGGCTCTGGATGGGCGTGGCTTTGTGTACACAAAGGAGGTAAGCTTGAGATTTGCTCTACTGCAAACCAAGATAACCCGCTAATGCCTAACACTGGTTGCGGAGGTTTTCCTATCTTGGGATTAGATGTGTGGGAACACGCTTATTACTTGCACTATCAGAACCGTCGTCCTGATTATATTGAGGCGTTTTTTAACGTGATTAATTGGGCGAAAGTTGCCGAGCTTTACAACGCTCATAAATAAGTCGTAGCAGTCGTAGCACGACAGGCATTTAAAATGCTAATGACTTATATGAATAACAAGCAAATATAAAAAAAGCCGTGTGAGAATTTCTCATACGGCTTTTCATTGTATTATATAAATTTCTATTTGCTAAGTTTTGTTTTAGTAATTTTGGCGGCTAAGATTACTGCATTTTTAGCATTTACAATAGTACCTGTAGTAGAAAGGTCGGCGAAGTTCATTTCTTTGCGTTTTTTACCTTCATCATCATCTTCACCTACGAGTACTTTCATATCTACTTTTACACCAGACTCCATAATGATTTTCTTCACTTCGGCTGCACTGAGACTTGGGAAGTAAGAACGCAACAAGGCTGCAACTCCGGCAACTTCCGGAGAAGCCATTGAGGTTCCTTGCAAGAACTCGTATTTATTCTCAGGAGTGGTAGAATAGATTTTTACCCCAGGAGCAAATACATCGACATTGCGTTTACCATAGTTTGAGAAAGAAGCTACTAAATTCTTGTTATATTCATAGTTCAAAGCCCCTACGGTAAGGAAGTTATCAGAGATTTCTTTCTTGTTTACTTCGTCGTTAGGATAAGTATCTTTCACGTCGATATCTTGAGAGTCGTTACCCGCAGCGTTCACGATAAGGACATCTTTAGAAGCTGCGTATTTGATAGCGTCGTACACCCATTCTTTGTGAGGAGAAAAAGCTTTACCAAAGCTGGTGTTTATTACTTTGGCTCCGTTATCTACTGCATAACGCAAAGCAAGGGCGACATCTTTGTCGTACTCATCACCATCGGGGACAGCACGTACTGCCATAATAAGCACATTATCGGCAACCCCATTCATACCGATTCCGTTATTGCGTTCAGCTCCAATGATTCCTGCTACGTGTGTGCCGTGTAGGGCATCTTTGGTATTAGGACCTATTACGTTATTATTGCCGTAATACTTTTTGGTAAAGTCGTTTTCATTATCTTTTAAGATAGTTTTACGAGGCGAAAAATCGGGGTTGAGGTGATATTTCAGTTTTGTATCGAAATACTCGATAGCGTCGTTGAGTTCTTTTTTGATATCACCAGAATTAGAGACATCTGCTAATAGCTGTTTCATAAACTGAATCATCTCGGTAGTAGGGGCATCAAAAGTTTTGCCTTTGGTAGCGGCATCGATGTCCTCAGAGGTGTACACTTCTTTACCTGTGATTTTACGCAAGTTGTTATCGGCAAATTCAGTTATTTGGATAAGTTGCTCATAATAGCCTTTGCGTTTTTTAGTTTCAGCAGTTTCTTTATCGAATTCTTTTTTAGCATTGGCATAATCAGGATTTTTCTTATCCTTAGTTTTGTAAATACGAGTCATCTCGGTATTTTCTTGAGCGATATTACCGAGGAAGTTCCAGCCGTGTACGTCGTCTACATAACCGTTTTTGTCGTCGTCAATTCCGTTGTCAGGAATTTCTTTAGTGTTTACCCACACTACGTTTTTAAGGTCTTCGTGGTTGATATCCACACCGGAATCTACCACTCCTACGATTACTTTTTTAGGGGTAAGACCTTTGAGTAGGGCATAGGCTTCTTGCAAGTTCAGTCCAGGGAAGTTTTGTTTAAAACCTTCGTGAGGCCAACCTTTGAGGGTAGCATCATTGTAAGTTTTCTGAGCTAAAGGTGTTGCGGGAGCTTTGTCCATATCGGCACTAACTTTAGTAGCCCGACAGCCCACAAATAGGAAAGTTGCTAAGGCAACCCAGATAAATGATTTTTTCATTCTATTAGTTAATTACGTATTTAAATTTTATAGATTTTCATCTTATAACAAAAACCGTGCAAAAGTACGAAATAATTGCGAATTACAAATTACGAATGACAAAAAAATTACATTAATCTCTTTTTACTTCCTTACCTTTGGGTACAAATAGAGTGATTTGCAGGCGTTGTGCACGATAGAAATCTCCTTTTGCTATTTGATAGGTTTCAGGGATAGTGATTTGGTTATCTTTCACTTGTAAGGTATAATGAATATTTTTAGAATGCTGTTCGGCTTGACCTATGTTTCTGCCTCTTGAATGAGTAGAGACTTCAATATAGGGCTGTGCGTCTTCGGGTAATTCATTAACATTGAAATTACAATCGGCAACCACAAGGCTATCGTTTTTGATACCCATAAGACTCATCTTGTGAGTATAGTTACGATGTACTACCAAAGTATCGGAAGTGGTAACAACGGGTATTTTTTCTTGTATAACGGTTTCGGAAGTAAAGTCTCTTAAAACAGTTCCTAAGACTGTGAAACCTCCTATGATACCTATGGTTAAGCTCAACACATTGAACACTATCCAACTTTTGGGTGTATGAAAATCCTTTACAAAAAGTTTGAAACAAAGCAGTAAAATCACTGAAACAGGAAACAAGAGCAATAATACTGCTGAAAAGTACAACAAAGTGTGTTGCCAAGTTGCCGTCACTATAAAGGGAAGAAAATCGTTAAGGGCAAGCAGACTAATGCTTCCGAATACGGTTATGCCAAATAAGGAGAGCACTACGGCTATTAAGGATATAAACAATGGCAATAGTAATAGAATTGCAATAAAGTAGAGTATTACTTTCAGTAAGACAGGGAAGCCATTCCTTTGAGGTTTTAGGGTTTCTTTGCTCGTAAAAGAGAAGTTGGAAAGGGTATCGATGGTTACGGCTTCACCTTTCATCTCTAACTTCTGAGCGGCTGTGCGTGCGGGAGGTACCACAGCCCAAAACGCAATATACAAGAGTAACAGAGCAGAGGTAAAAAAGTGAAGAATGAAGATATTCACCAGTAAGACCAATAGAAAGAAGATGCGTACCCAAGTAACGTCGTATTGAAGGTAATGGGCTATGCCAGAGAGTACGCCACCGATTTTCTTATCATCGATATCGCGGTATAGCTTTCGCCCTTTCAAAGAAGAAAAGGTAAATTTGGTTTCAACAGAAGAGGGTTCTTCACTCTCAACGTATTGTTCGGGACGACCTAATACTTCTATAAGATATTGCACGTCTTGACCGATTACTACTTCGCGCTCTTTAAGACGAACTTTGAGTAGTTCAGCCATACGTTGCTCTACATCGTAGAGAATTTCTTCTCTATCGGTATTTTGGTTCAAATGATTACGCACCTCATTGAGATAGTTATTGAGGGCATTGTAGGCGGTCTCTTCGATGATAAAAGAAAAACCACCCAAACTGATGTTTTTTATTTTGTCCATAATTTAAATAATTTTATCAATCATTGTTTGTAAATCACGCCAGGCTTTTACGGTTTCGTTTAAGAAGCGTCTGCCTGATTCGGTTAGTATGTAGTATTTACGAGGAGGACCCGAAGTAGATTCTTTCCATTGATAGGTAAGTAGCCCGCTGTTTTTCAATCGGGTAAGCAAAGGGTATAACGTTCCTTCGACCACTATCATATCAGCTGTTTTGAGCGCCTCAATCAGGTCGGAAACATAAGCTTCTTTGTTTTTGTCAATAATGGAAAGAATACACATTTCTAAGATGCCTTTGCGCATTTGTGTTCTTGTTTTTTCGACATTAAATTCTTCCATAGTTTTGATGTTTTTAAATTCGGGGCAAAGATACGACAAAAATAAGTATTATGCAATACATAGTACCAAAAATAATCAATATTTTTTAAATAGAAGTGCTTAAGTCACTGATTTATTGATAGAAAGAAAAGGTAAGAAAAAGATATATTTTTTTGGTGGTAGAGATGTATTTTGGGTATGGGGAGCTTATAGAGAGCTTATAGGAAGCTTATACGAATCTTGGACGATTGCTATAGGAAAGGTGTATAATGCACTATGTATGAGAAGGATAGAGAGCGAAGAAAAACGACATTAAAAGTAAGTTTAGTAGGGTGATAAAAGGTAAAAAGCTAAAAAAGGAATTGGTTTTTGAAGGAAGTGTAATAAAAAAATGCCAAAGGTGTGAACCGCACAAGCGGTTCACACCTTTGGCAAAGTTATGATTATTTGTAATTAAATTAAGCTTGTCCGGTTACACCAAAGAGAGGTATGGCGTGACGGTCGTCGCTATTGGTGATAGTACCATTAGCTTGTTCAAACTTCTGGATATTATCATCTAAGGCGAATAGCAGGCGTTTGGCGTGCTCAGGGGTAAGGATAATGCGACTGCGCACCTTCCCTTTGGGCATACCTGGCATTACGCTCACAAAATCGACTACAAACTCGGTAGACGAGTGGTTGATAATTGCTAAGTTAGAGTATACTCCCTTGGCAACCTTGTCGTCGAGCTCAATGCTCAACTGTCCTTCTTTTTCTTCTACTTCGTCCATTGTCTATCTCGATTTTTTCTTTTCTACCACGGGTTCTAAATCGGCTTTAGAGCCTACGATGATTTTCTCGTATTCTTTGAGTCCGGTACCTGCAGGAATACGGTGACCTACGATTACGTTTTCTTTCAAGCCGTCGAGGAAGTCTACTTTACCACTTACCGCTGCTTCGTTTAATACCTTCGTAGTTTCTTGGAAAGAAGCTGCTGAGATAAACGATTTGGTTTGCAACGATGCACGAGTGATACCTTGTAGCACTGGCATAGCAGTAGCAGGAATTACATCGCGAGCGATTACCAAGTTCTTATCGGAGCGTTTGAGTAGTGAGTTCTCATCGCGCAATTCACGCAGGCTCACTATCTGTCCAGCTTTTAAGTTTTCGGAGTCTCCAGCGTCTTCTACTACTTTCTTACCAAACAAGCGGTCATTTTCCTCGATAAAGTCGTCTTTGTGAACTAACTGACCTTCGAGGTAGAGGGTATCGCCTGGGTCTTGGATTTCCACTTTACGCATCATCTGGCGAACGATAACCTCAAAGTGTTTATCGTTAATTTTCACCCCTTGCAAGCGGTATACCTCTTGCACTTCGTTTACTAAATACTGTTGTACTGCCGATGGTCCTTTAATACGCAAAATATCATCAGGAGTTACAGAGCCATCGGAGAGCGGTTTACCTGCACGTACAAAGTCGTTTTCTTGTACCAAGATTTGGCTCGATAATTTCACCAAGTATTTGCGTTCTTCGCCCGAGCGTGAGGTAACGATTACTTCTTTATTACCGCGTTTGATTTTACCGAACGATACTACCCCGTCAATTTCGGATACGATGGCAGGGTTCGATGGGTTACGTGCTTCGAAGAGCTCGGTAACACGAGGAAGGCCTCCTGTAATATCCCCAGCTTTGGCAGAGCTACGTGGTATTTTCACAAGCACTTTACCTTCTTCAATCTTGCTGTTGTTGTCCACCATAATGTGAGCACCCACAGGCAAGTTGTAAGAGCGGAGCGTTTCGCCATTCTTATCAGTGATGAGCAAGGTAGGAATCAACTTCTTGTTACGCGATTCTACAATCACTTTTTCTTGGAAACCTGTTTGCTCGTCTATTTCTACTTGGTAAGTAACTCCCTGTTCGATATCTTCATAAGCGATTTTACCAGAGTATTCCGAGATGATTACCGCATTATAGGGATCCCATTGGAAGAGTAAAGTTCCTTTTTTCACCTCTTCTTTGTCTTTTACAAAGATATGCGCTCCATAAGGAATATCGTGTGTTTGAAGTACCATTTTGGTAGTAGGGTCAAGCACGCGGAGCTCAGATGAACGCACTACTACGTCCACAGGGTTTTGTTCGTTGTCTTTACCACGAACTACGCGTAAGTCTTCTATTTCTAGTACACCGTCAAAACGGGCTTCAGTTTTATTTTCTTCTGATACGTTACCCGCAACCCCACCTGCGTGGAAAGTACGCAAGGTAAGCTGGGTACCTGGTTCACCGATAGACTGGGCAGCTACCACCCCTACGGCTTCCCCTTTCTGTACCATACGTCCGGTAGAAAGGTTGCGACCGTAACATTTTGCACAGATACCGTGTTTAGCTTCACAGGTAAGTGCCGAGCGCACTTCTATCATATCGATAGGAGCGGCTTCTATTTTATCTACTATTTTTTCAGTAATTTCTTCACCAGCACCCACAATAAGTTCTTCGGTGAGAGGATTGTATACATCGTGGAGCGATACACGTCCTAAAACGCGCTCGCCAAGAGTTTCTACTACTTCCTCGTTCTTTTTGAGGGCACGTACTTCTACCCCACGCAAGGTTCCACAGTCTTCTGTATTAATAATCACGTCTTGCGATACGTCTACCAAACGACGAGTTAAGTAACCTGCGTCGGCTGTTTTCAAAGCGGTATCGGCAAGACCTTTACGGGCACCGTGGGTAGAGATAAAGTATTCGAGGATAGATAGACCTTCTTTAAAGTTCGACAAGATAGGGTTCTCGATGATTTCACCACCCCCTACGCTCGATTTCTTAGGTTTTGCCATCAAACCACGCATACCGGTAAGCTGACGAATTTGCTCCTTAGAACCACGCGCTCCCGAGTCGAGCATCATATACACTGAGTTGAACCCTTGCTGGTCTGTACTGATGCGTTTCATCGCCAATTCAGTAAGTTGCGCATTAGTAGATGTCCACACGTCAATCACCTGATTATAACGTTCGTTGTTGGTGATGAGCCCCATATTATAGTTCATCATAATACCATCTACGAGTCCGTTGGCTTCGGCTATCATATCAGCTTTTTCTTGCGGAATGATGATATCCCCTAAACTGAACGACAATCCGCCTTTAAAGGCAAAACGGTATCCCATATTCTTGATTTTGTCAAGGAAGTCTCCCGTTACAGGAATACTGGTAGCTTTGAGGATACGACCGATGATATCACGCAATGATTTTTTGGTAAGTACCTCGTTGATGTAGCCTACTTCTAAAGGTACAAGCTCATTGAAGAGCACACGTCCAGTGGTAGTTTCTACTACGGGGTAATACACATTGCCATTTTCGTCGAGGTCACGCACTTTCACTTTAATAAAAGCGTTTAAGCTGAGCTTTCCTTCGTTATAAGCGATATTCACTTCTTCTGCTGAATAAAAAACTGAGCCTTCCCCTTTAATAGGATATTCAGGGGTAGACTTACGACCTTTGGTGATGTAGTAAAGCCCCAAGACCATATCTTGTGAAGGTACAGTAATAGGCGAACCATTCGCAGGGTTGAGGATATTGTGTGAAGCCAACATCAAGAGTTGTGCCTCTAAGATAGCCTCAGGACCTAATGGCAAGTGCACCGCCATTTGGTCGCCGTCGAAGTCGGCATTGAACGCTGTACATACAAGCGGGTGCAACTGTATTGCTTTCCCTTCGATGAGCTTAGGTTGGAATGCCTGAATACCCAAACGGTGCAAAGTAGGAGCACGGTTCAGTAGTACAGGGTGACCTTTAATTACATTCTCCAAAATATCCCATACTACGGGTTCTTTCTTGTCAATGATTTTCTTAGCTGATTTCACCGTTTTCACAATACCGCGCTCGATGAGCTTACGTATTACAAACGGCTTATAGAGTTCGGCTGCCATATTCTTTGGCAAACCACATTCGTACATTTTGAGTTCAGGACCTACCACAATTACCGAACGTGCTGAATAGTCTACACGTTTACCGAGGAGGTTCTGACGGAAGCGCCCTTGCTTACCTTTCAATGAGTCAGAAAGTGATTTAAGCGGACGATTAGACTCTGTTTTTACAGCTGATGATTTACGTGTGTTGTCGAAAAGTGAATCTACCGACTCTTGAAGCATACGTTTCTCATTGCGCAAAATCACATCAGGCGCTTTGATTTCCATCAAGCGTTTTAGACGGTTATTACGAATAATCACACGTCTGTAAAGATCGTTAAGGTCGGAAGTCGCAAAACGTCCCCCATCGAGCGGTACCAACGGGCGCAATTCAGGCGGAATCACAGGAATCACCTTCATTATCATCCATTCAGGCTTGTTCTCGCGGTTTCTTTGAGATTCGCGGAACGCCTCTACCACTTGTAAGCGTTTAAGAGCTTCAGTTTTGCGTTGTTTAGAACTTTCGTTATTAGCTTTGTGACGCAAGTCGTAAGAAAGTGCGTCTAAATCCAAACGTTCTAAGAGTTCGAGAAGACACTCAGCCCCCATTTTAGCAATGAACTTATTAGGGTCAGTATCTTCTAAATATTGGTTATCAGCAGGAAGACTCTCGGTAATAGCGAGATATTCTTCTTCTGAAAGAAAGTCTAAGTATTGTAAATCTTCACCTTCTGGTCCTTTGGCAATACCTGGTTGGATAACTACATAGCGCTCGTAGTAGATAATCATATCCAACTTTTTCGAAGGAAGCCCTAACAAATAACCTATTTTGTTAGGTAATGAGCGGAAATACCAAATGTGAGCGATAGGCACCACAAGGTTGATATGTCCTACTCTTTCGCGGCGTACTTTTTTCTCGGTTACTTCCACGCCACAACGGTCGCAGACGATGCCTTTATAACGAATGCGTTTGTATTTACCACAAGCACATTCATAGTCCTTTACAGGACCAAAAATACGCTCACAAAACAACCCGTCGCGTTCAGGTTTGTGAGTACGATAGTTGATAGTTTCAGGTTTAGTAACCTCACCGCGTGAAACGGCTAAGATAGATTCAGGAGAGGCCAAACCAATCGAAATCTTATCAAATTTAGGAACAGCTGTATTTTTTTCTCTTGCCATATTATTTATGGTGAATATAATAAATTTATCGGGCTTCATAGAGGTCTCCCCACGAAGCCTATTTACAAAATATCGTGCAAAAGTACAACTATTTTTTAAAATAGCAATTATTTTTTCGTAATATTTTTAGAAGAATATTTTAAGAGGTTGATAGTTAGTAGCATAAAATTTATCGACGTCTTAAACTTTTACACTTTCAAAGTTTCTACTCGTCTGTCCTGCTACAGCCTTTGTCAAAGTTTCTAATTTGCTTGTCGTGCTATGCCCTTTCTCAAAGTTGAAATCTTCTATGTATTACCTTCATCATTCGTCCCTGGTCATTCGTCATTTCTTCTCTTTTCCGTCACTACACTCTCCCTAGTGCCTATGCCCTAAGAGCTAGAACCTCCCACTCCATTTGCTAATTTCCAAATTTTCTAATTCTCTAATTTCCCAACCCGCCCATTCTCTTTCCGTCACTACATTCCCCCTTTGGAGCTAGCCAGCAATAGCTGGGTATGTGTAAAGAGAGAGGTTTTATTATTTTTCCCGTCACTACCTTCCCCCTCTCCTTGGGAGAGGGACGGGGTGAGGATTCCTTTTCTTTCGCCTCGAAACCCTCTTTTTGCCATTTTTTTGCATTGCTGTATTATACTATAAGTCAACTACTTATATACCCTTCCTATACCAATCGTCCAAGATTCGTATAAGCTTCCTATAAGCTCTCTATAAGCTAACCCCACCCTCCTTACACCCTTTTTTCATCAAAAAGCCTCTTAGTCTCCTTTCGAATTCTTCCGTTTCCTTCCGAAATTCCTGACCAGTCTGATTTGTCCGACAAGTCAAACCAGTCAAGAAATCTTTTTTATCACTACCTTTGCCCAGCCGTGTTCTTTTTGCGTATAACTAATTATTGTATTTTTTAAAGTAAGGGGGGATATTTTAAAACATCGACAGTTTCATTAAAATATCGGTTTGAGCATCAGAGCCTAAGACGAAGGTGTGTGCATCGAAAGCTACAAATCCATTTTTTTGGTAAAAACGTAAGGCTCTTTTGTTCTTCTCCCATACCCCCAGCCATACATAGGGTACCCTTCGCTCTTTAGCTACTTCAATAGCTTTTTGATAAAGCGCTTGACCTACCCCACTGCCGTGAAATTCCTTTAACACATAGATACGTTCTATTTCCATTGCATTAGGGTCTTGTGGTTCTGTTTGAGCAGAGGCAAAATTGAGCTTCAAATAACCTATCACCTTGTTTTCTTCTTCAACAAAGAAGAAAAGAGAATCTGGATTTGATAGTTCTTGCTGTACTTTGCTTGTCGCAAAACTTGTAGTGAGGTATTGCTCCATATCCTCTGGAGTATTAGTATCAGCAAAGGTTTCATAGAAAGTTTGTTTGCCAATAGCCTGCAATAAGGCTATATCAGTTGTGATAACAGGACGTATATTCATATTGGTATGTTCAGTATCATTATCCGCTAATAGTTTCTAAGCTAAGGCGATAGTTATCATTGAGCCTTATATTCATCAAGTGCCCCAAAAAGTAATCAGGGTTGATATTCTGTATTATCGTCAGTGGTGTAAGTAAGTTGTTGCATAATAATTCTTTTTAGAAAGAAAACGCACAAATATACATTTTTTTCAGCGAAAAACAATATTTTGATTTTAATTTCCTAATTTTGTATCCCAAAAGGAATAATGATGAAAGAACTAAAAAATTTATTACAGCAAGTCGCTACTATCACCCAAAAGAACAACGAACTTTTGGACGCTACGAGAGGGAGCTAAATTGTAAAGACTGATGCTTTCTTCCAGAGTTCCAAACAAAGAGTAGAAATACTATTAGACGCCTTAAAAGGATTAAAATTGTAGTAAATAATCTATCTTATTGCTATCTAATTCCTATATAAAACAAAAATTCCAAACTACTGAATATTCAATAGTTTGGAATTTTATTATAATTTCAACAATTAATTATTAACCATTAACCATTAATAATTAATCATTATTCTTCAAGTCTAATATCCAATCCAAGACCTTTAAGCTCGTGCATCAATACGTTGAAAGATTCTGGCAAGCCTGGTTCTGGCATTGTCTCACCTTTTACAATCGCTTCGTAAGTTTTGGCACGACCTACTACGTCATCGGATTTTACAGTTAAGATTTCGCGTAAGGTACTAGATGCTCCATAAGCCTCCAATGCCCATACCTCCATCTCTCCAAAACGCTGTCCACCAAATTGGGCTTTACCTCCCAATGGTTGTTGGGTGATGAGTGAGTACGGACCGATAGAACGAGCGTGCATCTTATCGTCGATCATATGTCCGAGTTTAATCATATAAATTACCCCTACAGTCGCTTTTTGGTCGAAACGTTCACCAGTACCACCATCGTATAGGTAAGTATGACCGAAACGCGGTACGCCTGCTTCATCGGTAAGCTCATTAATTTGCTCAAGCGATGCTCCATCGAAGATAGGAGTTGCAAACTTCTTGCCGAGCTTTTGTCCTGCCCAACCCAATACAGTTTCGTATATCTGACCGATGTTCATACGTGAAGGCACCCCAAGAGGGTTCAACACAATGTCTACCGGAGTTCCGTCTTCAAGAAATGGCATATCCTCATCGCGAACGATACGTGCTACGATACCCTTGTTACCGTGGCGACCAGCCATCTTATCTCCTACTTTTAGCTTACGTTTCTTAGCTACGTAAATCTTAGCTAATTTTAGGATACCTGCAGGTAATTCGTCTCCCACAGCAATGGTGAATTTATCGCGACGTAATCCTCCTTGTAGGTCATTTTCACGAATGCGATAGTTGTGCAAAAGGTCGTCTATAAGACCGTTGATATGCTTATCGTCAGTCCAACCTGCAGAAGTAAGGTGAGCATAATCCTCAATGCCTTCAAGCACTTTCTTAGTATATTTCTTACCTTTAGGCACAATTTCTTCACCGAGGTCGTTCACTACTCCTTCCGAAGTCTTTTCAGCTACTAAGCTATATAGTTTTTCCAACAATTTAGAGCGAAGAGCTTCAAACTTAGCGTTGTAATCAGCTTCTAATTGTGCTACGTCTTCTTTATCTTTACTGCGTTTGCGTTTGTCTTTTACCGCACGTGAGAACAATTTCTTGTCGATAACCACCCCATAAAGTGAAGGTGAAGCTTTTAGAGAAGCGTCTTTCACATCGCCCGCTTTATCACCAAAGATAGCACGGAGGAGTTTCTCTTCAGGGGTAGGATCTGATTCTCCTTTAGGAGTAATCTTACCGATAAGAATATCCCCTGGGCGTACTTCTGCTCCAATGCGAATCATACCGTATTCGTCCAAATCTTTGGTCGCATCTTCCGATACGTTAGGGATATCATTAGTAAGCTCTTCAGCCCCCAATTTAGTATCACGCACTTCCAAAGCGTATTCATCAATATGGATAGATGTGAATAAATCTTCGCGTACAGCGCGTTCCGAAATCACAATCGCGTCCTCAAAGTTATAACCTTTCCAAGGCATAAACGCTACCTTCATATTACGACCGAGAGCTAACTCTCCGTTTTCAGTAGCATAACCTTCACACAACACCTGACCTTTTTTCACTCTCTGACCTTTTTCAACTATCGGTTTTAGGTTGATACAAGTGCCTTGGTTTGTTTTTTGGAATTTGATAAGGTTATATACTGTTTCATCAGCATCAAAGCTTACCAATTTTTGTTCATCAGTACGGTCATAAGTGATAATGATTTTATCAGCATCTACATAATCAACTGTACCATCACCCTCTGCATTCATAAGCACACGGGCATCTGAAGCTACACGGCGTTCCAAACCTGTTCCTACGATAGGCGCTTCAGGTCTTAACAAAGGTACTGCCTGACGCATCATATTCGAGCCCATCAACGCACGGTTCGCGTCGTCGTGTTCCAAGAACGGAATAAGAGAAGCCGAAATAGAAGCGATTTGGTTAGGCGCGACGTCTATATATTGTACTTCGTTAGGTTCAATTATAGGGAAGTCACCATCTTCTTTTACAACCACTTTTTCCTCAATGATATTAGCTTTATCGTCTAATGCGATATTAGCCATACCAATTTTGAGTCCTTCTTCATCTTCGGCAGTCAGGTAGGTCATATCTTTAAGGTCTACCTTCCCATTAGTAACTTTGTGATAAGGGGTTTCTATAAAGCCCATACCGTTTACCTTCGAGAATACCGCCAACGAAGATATCAAACCGATATTTGGCCCTTCTGGGGTTTCAATAGGACACAAGCGTCCGTAGTGAGTATAGTGTACGTCTCGCACCTCGAAGCCCGCACGCTCACGTGACAAACCTCCAGGTCCTAAGGCAGACAAACGGCGTTTGTGGGTAATCTCAGCCAATGGATTCGTTTGATCCATAAACTGAGATAATTGGTTTGTACCAAAGAACGAGTTAATCACAGACGAAAGGGTCTTCGCATTGATCAAATCGATAGGAGTAAAAACCTCGTTGTCACGTACGTTCATACGTTCACGGATAGTGCGCGACATACGAGAAAGACCTACACCAAACTGGGCTGCCAATTGCTCTCCTACTGTGCGCACACGGCGGTTAGACAAGTGGTCGATATCATCTACCTCTGCTTTAGAGTTGATGAGCTCAATCAAGTATTTCACGATGGTGATGATATCCTCTTTGGTAAGCACTTGCTTTTCCATAGGGGTATCCAAGCCCAATTTCTTGTTGATACGGTAACGCCCTACATCTCCCAAGTTGTAACGTTGGTCTGAGAAGAATAGCTTGTCGATAATACCACGAGCTGTTTCCTCATCGGGTGGTTCAGCATTACGCAACTGTCGGTAAATGTGTTCTACCGCTTCTTTCTCAGAGTTGGTAGGGTCTTTTTGTAAAGTATTGTGGATAATGGTATAATCAGTAGCCTGACTATCTTCTTTGTGGAGAAGAATGGTCTTTACATCAGCTTCTAAGATTTCTTGAATGTTATCTTCGTCGAGTACAGTATCGCGGTCGAGGATAATCTCATTACGCTCAATAGATACTACCTCTCCGGTATCTTCGTCTACGAAGTCTTCGTGCCAAGTGTTGAGCACACGGGCAGCCAAACGACGACCGATGTATTTTTTTAGCCCTGTTTTAGAAACCTTTATTTCTTCTGCAAGGTCGAATATTTCCAATATATCTTTATCGCGTTCAAACCCAATTGCACGGAAGAGTGTTGTTACAGGGAGTTTTTTCTTACGGTCGATATAGGCGTACATCACGTTGTTGATATCGGTAGCAAACTCAATCCACGAACCTTTGAAAGGAATAATACGTGCAGAGTAGAGTTTAGTACCATTAGCGTGAAACGACTGACCGAAGAATACCCCTGGTGAACGGTGTAACTGCGATACTACTACACGCTCAGCTCCGTTGATAACGAATGTTCCGCTTGCCGTCATATAAGGGATTGTGCCCAAATAAACGTCTTGTACGATAGTTTCAAAATCTTCGTGCTCAGGGTCAGTACAATAAAGCTTTAATCGGGCTTTCAGAGGCACACTATAAGTAAGACCGCGTTCTATACATTCTTGGATAGTGTAGCGAGGAGGGTCTACGAAATAGTCGAGAAACTCCAATACGAATTGGTTGCGAGTGTCCGATATAGGAAAGTTCTCTTTAAAAGTATGATACAATCCCTCGTGCACTCGGTCTTCCGATTTGGTCTCCATCTGAAAGAACTCTTGAAACGATTTGATTTGAATATCCAAGAAGTCAGGATATTCAGGAACGTGTTTCACGGAAGCAAAATTCACTCTTGCGGTTTGATTCGTAAGCATTTTCTTTACTTTAATATTATTGTTTAATCGTTAGTAGTAAGTCGTTAGTCGTGAGTTTGTCATAGTTAAGACTTTCTCAAAGTCCTAAACTTTTTTAAAGTTGATATGGCACAAATCTCTTGCCATAATATCGTTGTTGTATTGTTGCCTTAAATTACAAAATGGTTTAGGTCTAATTCCTACTGAAAAAGACCTAAACCTTATAGGGTTTATAAGTAAAATTATTTCAATTCTACTTCTGCACCAGCTTCTTCTAAAGATTTTTTAAGCCCTTCAGCTTCTTCTTTAGAAACACCTTCTTTTACTTTTGAAGGAGCGCCGTCTACTACTTCTTTAGCTTCTTTTAGTCCAAGACCAGTTAAATCTTTTACTAATTTAACAACCGCTAATTTGTTAGCTCCTGCTGATTTCAAGAATACATCAAATTCTGTTTTTTCAGCACCGGCTTCTGCTGCACCTCCAGCTACTGCACCTCCAGCTGCTACTGCTACTGCTGCGGCTGCTGGCTCAATGCCGTACTCATCTTTCAAGATTTGTGCAAGCTCGTTTACTTCTTTAACGGTTAAGTTTACTAATTGTTCTGCGAATTTTTTTAAATCTGCCATTTTTCTATCGTTTTTGTTTAATTGTTTAAAAATAATTTTGTGCGTTTAGTTTTATTTTTCAGATAAGGTCTTGATGATACCAGCCAATTTACCTCCTCCTGATTTAAGAGCTGAAACAACGTTCTTGGCAGGTGATTGGAGCAAGCCAATGATTTCACCAATAACTTCGTTCTTAGATTTGAGAGCTGATAAGGCGTCTAATTGATTGTCGCCGATAAATACAGCTGCATCTACATATGCCCCTTTCAAGATAGGTTTCTCTGATTTCTTGCGAAACTCTTTAATGAGCTTAGCAGGAGCATTCCCTACTTCAGCATACATCAATGAGGTATTTCCTTTAAGAATAGTTGGCAATTCACCAAACTCTTTTTCTGAAACTTCCATTGCTTTGGCAAGCAAAGTGTTCTTTACAACTGCCAATTTGATATTTGCTTTGAAACAAGCACGACGCAATGCGCTTGTGTCCTGAGCATTCAAACCAGTTAAATCTGTTACATAAATAACATTACTCTCAGCTAACTGTGCAGTTAAATTATCTATTACTAATGATTTTTCTTCTCTTGTCATAATTTCGGTTTTTAACTACAAATTAAACTGTTTTAGTATCTACTGCAATACTTGGGCTCATAGTAGATGAAAGATAAATCGATTTCATATACGTACCCTTAGCAGCGGTAGGCTTCATCTTTATTAATGTTTGAATTAACTCATTGGCGTTGTCTACAATCTTATCGGCAGTGAAGGATATTTTACCGATAGAGGCGTGAACGATACCTGTTTTGTCTACGCGGAAGTCGATTTTACCAGACTTTACTTCTTGTACAGCTTTCCCGATTTCCATAGTAACGGTACCAGTTTTAGGGTTTGGCATCAAGCCTCGAGGACCCAATACACGTCCTAAAGGACCTAACTTACCCATTACTGCTGGCATAGTAACGATTACGTCTACATCTGTCCAACCGTCTTTTATCTTTTGTAGATATTCATCAAGCCCTACATAGTCAGCTCCAGCAGCTTTAGCTTCTGCTTCTTTCTCTGGAGTTACTAAGGCAAGCACTCGCACGTCTTTACCTGTTCCGTGAGGAAGCGTAACTACGCCACGCACCATTTGGTTTGCTTTACGTGGGTCTACCCCTAAACGCACTGCAATATCCACAGAAGCATCAAATTTAGTGTAAGTGATTTCTTTGAGTAATGCTGAAGCCTCTTTTAATGAATAGAGTTTGTTTCTATCAACTTTTGCAAGAGCTTCTTTGTGTTTCTTTGTTAATTTTGCCATATTGCTTTGCGATTAAAAAGGTTTTTCTCCAGTTACTGTAATACCCATTGAACGTGCCGTACCAGCAACCATACTCATTGCAGATTCAATTGTAAATGCACTCAAATCCGGCATTTTGTCTTCTGCAATTGCTCTCACTTGTTCCCAAGTGATACTTGCTACTTTCTTACGGTTTGGCTCTCCGGAACCTCCTTTAACCTTAGCGGCTTCCAATAGCTGAACAGCAGCAGGCGCAGTCTTGATAACAAAGTCGAATGACTTGTCTTTGTAAACGGTGATAACCACAGGAAGTACTTTCCCTTGTTTGTCCTGCGTACGTGCGTTGAACTGCTTGCAGAACTCCATAATATTAACACCGGCAGCACCTAATGCGGGTCCAATTGGTGGCGAAGGATTCGCTTGACCTCCCCGAGCTTGTAGTTTAACTACTTTACTAACTTCTTTTGCCATTGTTTATAATTAATAATTTATTTAAATGCCTCTTTTACGAGGGCTTTGTTACAATTTCTCTACTTGGGTGTAGCTTAACTCTAATGGCGTTTTGCGTCCAAAGATTTTTACCATCACCTCAAGTTTGCGCTTCTCTTCATTCACGCGCTCTATGGTAGCATTAAAGCCGTTGAAAGGTCCATCTATAAGTTTCACCATTTCACCTACTTCAAACGGAATCGCTACCGTCTCTACCGTCTCAGCCAATTCATCTACCTGACCGAGCATACGGCTTACATCAGCTTTGCGCAAGGGTAGCGGGTCGCCTCCTTTGGTTTCACTCAAAAAACCTACTACTCCTGGGATAGACTTAATGATATGCACTACCTCGCCAGCTAAGTGAACTTTTACCATTACATAACCGGGCATATGAACCCTATCCTTAGTGGTCTTCTTGCCATTGCGCACCTGAACCACCTTTTCAGTAGGCACTAATACTTCTTCCACATAGTCCGCATACCCCAATCGTGAGGTCTCGTTCTCTATGTAGTTCTTTATTTTGTTCTCCTGACCGGTAACGGTTTTAATTACATACCATTTTTTTTCTATTAATCCAGACATCCTCGCTGTTTTTATTTCATAAATTCAAAATACTTACCTATAAGGTATTCAAATGAAGAATCCATTCCCCAAATTACTAATGAAAATAAGATGGAAAACACCACTACTACCACCATTTCTCTCTGTGCGTCCGAAATAGTAGGCCAAGTAACGTGGTTCGTTAGCTCTTCATAAGACTCTTTAATGTATTGAATCATAACTTATTAGTGTTATAAGTGAGTAATATTACGCCTATTTATGTGCGCTTTTGGGTGGCAAAAGTACGGCGAATTTTTCAATCCGCCAAACTTTTCACATTATTTTTTTAATATTTATTCTTCCCTACCTAATTCTTTTACCTCTCACCTTATTATCTCCTATCTTTTACCATTCCCGTCCACCTCATTATCTTTTACTCACATACCCAGCTGTGAGCCCTCGCTGGCTTCACCTTTCTCGTCCACGTCATTATTTTTTACCTTTTATCTTTTACCTTTTATCTTTTACCTTTTATCTTTTACCTTTTACCTTTCCCTCCCACTATTCCAAAGCACAATCTTTCCACCCTACCGCTTCTCTGTATAAACTTATTGACCTATGTGGCACTACCACTTTACCGCGGTAGCCTATTTTATTTATAATAGGAGGTGTTGTAGCTTTACTATGTAATTCCATAAGTCCACTATTCTCAAAGGCTCCTAAATCTATTTTTTCTATGGTGTTCGGCAAATTCAGCTCTTTTAAATTCGCACAACCGTAAAACGCCTGCACCCCTATTGAAGTCGTAAACTTTGATAGTTTTACCTCTGCGAGGTTCGTGCAGTTGTAAAATACCTTCGAAGCAATTACGGTTACCGCTTTGGGTAGTTCTACTGTTTGTATATTCTGACATTCACCAAAAGCAAGACCTCCTATATATTTTACCTCATCAGGCAAATCAATGTATTGCAAACTCTTACAGCCATAGAAAGCTGCGTAATAAATATTGGTAAGAGCCAAAGGCATCTGCACCCGCACTAGCGAACTACAATTCTTAAAAGCCTGTATATTGATTTTCTCTACCGTATCCGGAATCACAACAGCAGTAAGACTCGTACAGTCCAAAAAAGTATCGTTTAGGATATGGCGTAACCCGTAAGGCAGTTTCACCTTCATCAAACTGCTACAACTGTTGAAAGCACTTGCTCCTACAAACACTACACTATCAGGGATATCAATGCTTATCAATCGTCTGCAATACTCAAAAGCATCATCACCTATACTCTCTAATTGCTTAGGAAATGTTACCGAAGAGAGGTTCTCGCAGTACGCAAAAGCACTACTTCTTATATTTTTCACGCTTTCAGGGAGCACCACCTTTTGTAACTGCTTGCATTGGTAGAAGAGTTGTGAAGAAATCACCGATAGTTTTTCGCCGAGAAAATTCACTTGTTGCAAGCCCGAACAATCCATAAAAGCCCGATTGCCCAACTCACTCACATTTTCCGGAATCTCTATCTTTTTCAGTGAAGAACATCCTCTAAACGCTTCTTCCCCTATATTAGTAACCGAATTAGGCAGAAATATCATCAATAGTTTAGTACAATTCGCAAAAGCACGAGCTCCTATATAGGTTACCGAATTAGGTAATATTTCCACTTTCGTAAGGTTAGTACAGCCCGAAAAAGCCCCCTCTTCAATATTAGTTACCGTTCCCGCAATGCTGATAGATTTCAGTGGAAGACAATCTTTAAAGGCTTCTTTGGCAATTCTGTTTACAGTGCGAGGCAGTTCGATGCTTCCATCGCGGGGCAACTTACTGTTGTCGCATTTCAGCAGTACCCCATCACTGATGATAAGCGCCTCCAATCCCTTTTGTGCAAAGATAAACTGACTTAAAAAGAGGAAACCCAAAAAGAAGTGTTTGTAGATAGCGGTAGTCATTATTCTGATGTTTTTAGGGGGCAAAAGTACATATTTTTAACAGAACTCACAAACACATCTCCTAATTCTCTAATTATCAAATAGGCTAATTAAATTACCAGTCACGCTGTGCTCTCATATTCCCTTCGTCAATCGTCCCTCGTCATTTCTTCCCTTTTTCGTCACTACCTTTTCCCTCTCTGAGGTAGCCAGCAATAGCTGCGTATGTGCCCCGCGAGAGCGGAGTATGTGATAGGAGGAAGGTTTATCACCTTTTCCAGCTTGTCCCCCTTCGGGGGTTCGGGG
>NZ_AKFR01000036.1:0-65770 GCF_000277665.1 Capnocytophaga sp. oral taxon 335 str. F0486
CTTTAAAAGGGAAGAAAAGGTCAGAGTCTTTAATACATCATTCGGATAGAGGAGTTCAATATTGTTGCAAAGAGTATATATTGTTATTGCAAAAAGAGGACATTCAAATTAGTATGACTCAGGAGAATCACTGTTATGAAAATGCTCACGCGGAGCGTATCAATGGGATTCTCAAGCAAGAGTTTAATTTAGGAGTTACTTTTAATACTGAACAACAAGCTCTTAGTGCGGTATGTTCGGCTATAAAGACATATAATCAAAAACGTCCTCACTATGCATTGAACTTAAAAACTCCTGATCAGGTGTACTTTCAAAAGGTAGCTTAATGAAAAAAATTGACTAATAAAACAATAATTAATTATGACAACCTTTTTTAGGACGTGACAATTTCCTCATTCTCTCATTTCCTCATTCTCTCATTTCCTCATTCTCTCATTTCCTCATTCTCTCATTTCCTCATTCTCTCATTTCCAAATTTGCTAATTAAAATTTTTTATTTATCTTTGCAAAATAAAAACTCATCAGAAATCCAAGTTTTATATCACACTTCATTTAATTTACTATTCTACTACCCCTCTGAAAACTCAAAGAGCTCAGAGATATTAATAACCATAAGTAAAAACCATTAAATCATATTACAAATGAAAAAAACATTTATTACTTTTGTTGTGGCAATCGCCACTATCATTGGCGCTAACGCCCAAGAATTTAAAGTAGGTGCTAAAGCGGGCTTTTTGATGTCCAATGTTTCTGACCCTGAAACATCACTTTCAGTAGGAGGATTTACAGGAACCGCCAAATTTAGTGCTTCTTACAGCCCTGGGTTCCACTTCGGAGCCTTTATCGAATATGGCTTCAACGAACAATTATGGGTAGAAGCTGGTGTTGACTATGCTTTCCAAGGAGCTAATATCAATTCTTTAAGTGGTAGGATCAACAACTTTTCGCTTGGAGAATTAGATATTAAGGACGGTAAATTGAAAATCGAGCAGTTCAACATTCCTCTTTGGATTAAATACGACTTCAACGGTTTCCGCCCTAAAATAGGGGTGAACTTAGGTTTTGTGTCAAAAGCTAAAGCCAGCGGTAAAGATAATTCGAGTTTTGGTTTAGTAAATGTAGACAATGAACCTTTAACTCTCGACAAGAAATTCGATTTAGGATTAGGCTTTGGTGCTGAATACAACTTCGATTCTGGTTTCTTTTTCGATGCTTCCTTTAATTTAGGTCTTACCGACTTATCGACTAAATCGTATTCAGAAAACGGATATAAACTTCCTACTTTGAATTTCAAAAACCGCGTATTCCAAGTAGGGGTAGGTTACAAGTTCTAGTAGCTTCATAGAAAAAATTTTATAAAAAAGACTGTCTAAAAACCATAGACAGTCTTTTTTTACCTCTTATTTCTTACCTCCTTTGCATTTCTACCAAACTTCTTCTTAAAGGCAGTCGAAAAATGCGATATATAATCATATCCACAAGTGAGGGCGATTTCACTTATACTCTTATCGGTGTGAAGGAGCAGTTGTTGTGCCAACTCCATTTTATAGTCGTATAGATAACCAAAAACAGTAGTGCCAAATACCTCTTTAAAACCATAACACAACTTCTTTTCGTTCACACCTACGGCACGTGCCAATTCAGTTATCGAAGGCGTAACGTCCAACTGAGCCGTAAGGCGGTCGCGCACTTCGTACATCTTCCGCACGTCGGTTTGGGTTTTGCAGTATTGGTATACTTGTAGCTGTTGCTGTTCGTATTGATGTAATTGTAACAAAAAGAGTTCCTGCACTTTTAGGTCGGCATAAGGTCGTGCTGCCCTGCCTAAAAGAGAAGCGTGTTGCAGTTGGTCAAGAACGGTTTGCATAGCAAAGTCAGTAGGAAGTGATTGTTCAGGCGAAAGAATAAAGTTACCACCCCGCTCATAGCGCTGGTACCACGCCATAAAAGTTTCGGGATATTGAATAGCTATTTGCGCAAATTGCTCAGCACTGATAGCAACCGTAATCACTTCTATAATATCATCTTTATGCAACAAGTCTTTGCCCAAGCATTCTTCTTTACCAAAAAAGATATTGTGAGTCCCCGCCTTACTGATACAATTTCGCCCGTCTACCTGCACCGCCATACCTTTGTAGGTTCGGGTTACAAAATAAAGACGCACTGAGGGGATATCCATACGTCCCACAAAAGTCACTTCTTCTTTCATTTGTGCTTGCCATCGGTAATAAGTATGATTGCCTAAGGTTTGTTGTTCCAATTGGAACACCCCTATTTGTTCATTCACTCTTTCGTAATAATTTTGCACCTCTTCTTCGTTGGTTGCCAAAGGTAATGTTATTTCGTTTATCATATTCATCAGTCGTTTATCACGTTCATAAGCCGTTTGCCGTCAGCACCACTAGCCGACTACGAACAACTAATCACATTATTTGCTATTCAGATGTAAAACTTTGCTAAGGAAATTAAACAATCGTACTTCCTTTTTGCTGTATTTTTGCGCTCTGAAATCTGTTGTTTAGAACAAAAGTAAATAATATGAATGTATTGACCAAATAAATTTGCTTTTTTGTTAATTATGAACAATATTTTTCACTTATTACTTATCACCTACCCTACTTTTCTATGATTAAATCGCTTAAAATATAGAATATTATACAATAAATCCATCAACTAAAATGAACAAAATACCCGAAACAATGCTCATTACTTTATGGGCAAAAGCTACTGAAAATAAAGAACCTCAACCGCTGTTACGCGATGAGAAGGCTGCTGAGATTATAAACAAAATAGACTATGATTTTAGCCGGTTCAAGAAAGGTAAATTCTCCCAAGCAGGCGTGTGTGTACGCGCTCACCTGATAGACGAAGAAACACGTGCTTTTATAGAGCAACACCCCGATGCAGTAATAATACAATTGGGTACGGGTCTCGATGCTCGTTATGAGCGTTTGGGCTGTCCGGAACTTACCCATTGGTATGACCTCGATTTGCCTGAGGTGATTGCTATCCGGCGTCAGTTTTTTGAGGAGAATGAAAGACGTAGTTTTTTAGAAATGTCTCTCTTTGATACCGAATGGATAGAAAAAGTAAAAGCTCACCGCAAGCCTATACTCATTATTGTTGAGGGGGTACTGATGTATTTCCCTCCATTTGAGGTAAAAGATTTTATGATACATCTCTGTGAAGCATTTACTGAGGCTACTCTTCTCTTCGATATGCTCGCTTATGCCTTAGTAGGGCACGCTAAGAACCACGATACACTAAAAGCAATGGATAAAGACAGGCGCCCTGAATTTCAATGGAGCGAAAAGTATAGCGAGGCGATGGAGCAGTGGCACCCTAAGTTGCACGTGGCAAAAGAGTACTTTATGAGTAAGTACGACCAAGGGCGCTACCCTTTTATCTTCCGTACGCTATATAAGATTCCGTATTTTTATAGGCGATTTAACCAGAGAGTGGTGAGATTAGAGATAAGGTAAATAACATAATAAATATTTGATATATAACGTTTTAGATAATATATAGAAAATAAAAGTAGTAAAAAAATTAGGAGATTAAATAATTATTATTACTTTTGTGCTTTCAAAACAGAAATTTTAGTTATATACCTTATTTAATAAATATAAATGAGAACAATACAATTTAGAGAAGCCGTTTGCGAAGCGATGAGTGAAGAAATGCGTCGCGACGAGTCTATTTATTTGATGGGTGAAGAGGTAGCCGAATACAATGGCGCTTACAAAGCCTCTAAAGGAATGCTCGATGAATTTGGGCCTAAACGTATTATTGATACCCCTATCGCTGAAGGCGGTTTTGCAGGTATCTCAGTAGGGGCTGCTATGAATGGTAACCGTCCTATTGTAGAGTTTATGACCTTCAACTTTTCATTAGTAGCGATTGACCAAATCATTAACAACGCGGCTAAAATGCGCCAGATGTCAGGAGGTCAGTTTAATATTCCTATCGTTTTTCGTGGTCCTACCGCTTCTGCTGGTCAGTTGGCGGCTACCCACTCTCAAGCTTTTGAGAACTGGTATGCTAACTGCCCTGGATTGAAAGTAGTAGTTCCTTCTACGCCTTACGATGCAAAAGGACTCTTGAAGTCGGCTATCCGTGATAACGACCCCGTTATCTTTATGGAATCTGAGCAAATGTATGGCGATAAAGGTGAAGTGCCAGAAGAAGAATACACTATTCCATTAGGCGTTGCCGATATTAAGCGTGCGGGTACTGATGTAACTATCGTTTCTTTCGGTAAAATTATTAAAGAAGCGCATAAAGCTGCTGATATTTTAGCCAAAGAAGGTATTGAGTGTGAAATCATCGACTTGCGTACTGTACGTCCGCTTGACTTTGACACGGTATTCGCATCGGTTAAGAAAACTAATCGCTTAGTGATTTTGGAAGAAGCGTGGCCTTTTGCCAGTGTGTCTTCTGAAATTACTTATCAAGTACAAGAGCACATCTTCGATTATCTCGATGCGCCTGTACAACGCATTACTACCACTGATACGCCAGCACCATTCTCTTCAGAGCTTTTGAAAGAGTTTTTGCCAAATGCTGACGACGTAGTAAAAGCAGTAAAAAAAGTACTTTATAAATAAGAATTTGCTATCATTTTTATTTTTTTAAAAGTTATATTTTATTTTTTAGTCTTCACGATTTTTCCTCATCGTGAAGACTTTTTTTCGTTTAAGAGCGTTAATCTTTTGTTAAACTTTTGATAGGAAAGCAAAAGAATAAAAGTTATGTTTGTAACACAAATTAACGTCTTCATTGTTTATGAACTATTAAAATGATGCTAAATAAGCTCATTATAAGGGCGTTGTTTTAACATATTATTGATTTCTGAAAGAAAAGAAAAAGACACAGAGGTGGTTTATATAACTTGTAAGGATTAAGAATTTTTCAGTATCTTTGTGCGAAATTAGGAGGGGAATTATATATGCCATTAGAGAGCACCATAAAAGTAGATAAAAAAACCACCTTGTACATTTGGGAGGTAAGGGAGGAGCTTGCTGTGTTGGAAGAAGAAACTCCTCTTACTCCTGAACAAAAGGAGAGTTACAATGCTATTAGCAATGAGAGGGCTAAAAAGAACTTTTTAGCTACGCGTTTATTGCTAACTCAGTTAGGACACGCCCCCAATTCTTTGCATTACAATGCTTACGGGAAGCCTTTTTTAAAAGGAAAAGATTTTATTTCGATTAGTCATTCGTTTGATAAAGTTGTGGTGATGATAAGTAATAAACCTGTGGGGGTGGATATTGAGAAGAAACGAGAGAAAATATTGCGTATCGCACATAAATTCACTCAATGGAATTATCGCTCAGCGAATTACTCGATTCATAACATCATTCAGAAACTTACAATGACGTGGTGTGCCAAAGAAGTAGGTTTTAAAATTCATAACAAACCTACACTTACCCTAAACGATGTGAGGGTAAAAGACTTTTTCCCTAATGACAAGGAGACGGATATTAAGATAGGAAACACTATGTATAAGGTCTTTTTTGTTTTGATAGAAGATTTTGTTTTAGGATATTGCAAAGCTAATAAATAAACATTTTGGTTATACACAGGAACAAATGGTAGATTTTGTAGTTGTACAAAGTTTGCCATTTGTTTTTTTTGTTAATAAATGTGGGTTGGACGTAAATCTCAGAATTAGAAAATTTGGAAATTAGAAAATGAGAAAATGGGTGCGAGCTACAAGAAAAGCGTCAGCGGAGGAATTGTCTGTTTATTCAACTTTGCCCAAGTTTGAAACTTTGGCAAAGTTTGAGATGAAAAAGCGACGTGTTGAGACTATTAGGGGTGTTCGGAAGGAAACAGAGAAGTTCGGAAGAGAGGAAGTAGAATTTTTGATGAAAAAAGGGTGTAAGGAGGGTGGGGGTAGCTTATAGAGAGCTTATAGGAAGCTTATACGAATCTTGGACGATTGGTATAGAAAGGGTATATAAGTAGTTGACTCATAGTATAATACAACGATGCAAAAAATGGTAAAAACAGGGTTTCGAGGCGAAAGAAAGAGAAAAGGCATTAGGCCTTAGGCCATAGGCACTAGGGGGAAGTATGACGGAAAAGGGAAGAAATGACGAATGACGAATGACGAATGACGAAGGAAATGTGATGAAAATCTCTTGCTGGCTATCTTCAAAGGGGGAATTAGAGACGGAAAAAATGGAGGTAATGTGGGGAAAATATTCTTCTATACACACTCTCGGCTATTGATAGTCAGATACTCGGATAATGTTATTTCAAGAGGTTTTTGGGGGATTTTTGGAGATTGCCTCTTTGAGTATGGGGAGGGCACTTTTTTCAATCAGCTTAGAAGCGGTGAGGAGGGTGATTACTTTATGAGGTTTAAGCATCTCTAAGAAAGATGCAAAAGCGGGGTTTACCAAGAGTTCTTGGGTGTAATCTGCTTTAAAATCTTCGAATTTGCCGTCTTGATGATAACGTTTGCGCAAAGCTGTGGAGGGAGCTACCTCTTTCGCCCAAAAATCTAAATGAAGTGCTTCTTTTTTGATACCACGAGGCCAAAGCCTATCGGCTAAAATACGAAAACCGTCCTCGGGGCTTTCTGCTTCGTATACGCGTTTTAATTGTATTTTCATAGTAACAAGACCATTGCAAAAAATATACCAATTAGGATTTAATGATTAGTGATTAATGGTTAATGATTAATGATTAAGAAGCGGAGAAGGGCTGGTTGTGAGTGGTAGGAATGTTGTAAGCGGTATGCTTTAAGGATTAAAACCTGCCCTTAATCCCTAAGGCTTTGGCTTTACTAAGCGCAACTTTGGCTTCTGCCTCGCGTCCAAGTTCGTTGTAGAGCAAATACAAATCGTAATAGATTTGGGCGTTTTTGGGTTCGTACTTCAAGGCTTCGTTTAAGAAGCTTTCTGCCTTGTCGTTTTGGGCTTTGCCACTGTAAAGAACGGCGAGGTTTAGACGAATGTAGTTCAGCTGTTTGTCTTTCAGCAGAGCGCGCTCGTAGAAACGAATGGCGTTATCGGTATCGTTTATCTTCACAAAATAGTCGCCTGCCGTAGCGCTTCCTAATGGAAAATCGGACTGTGAGAGCACAAACTCCTTATACTCTTGGTGTGCTTGTTCAAATCCATTATAGACCCTGCAAGCCTCTAATCCTTTTTGGGTGAGCAATGCATTAGCCGCGAGCATACGCACCGCCTTCACCTTATCGGTAAGTAAGGGCAACAAATCATTTTCATAGAGATTCAGAGGATATTCGCTAATAGCCACCACGGCACGATAACGCGTTTGTGGGTCGGGATTGTGAAGTTCTTTTTTAATAAGCGCAAAGCTCTTTTCAGAAGGGTGATTGCCCAGATAGTGAATGGCTCCCGCACGCACAATGGCGGGGGTTGTTTTGTCTTCTAACAGACTACTGAGTGCGGTGATATTTCCTTTACTTCCTTTAATAAGATTTTCGGCGAAATGCGGTTTGCGCTGTTTGCCGTACCACTTGGTAACAGCTTCGGCTGCCCACCGAGCGGTTTTATCGGTATGACAAGCATTGCAAGCGTTGGGTGTGCCGTGCTGAGCAGACAAATCGGGGCGAGGGACGTAGAAATTGTGGTCGTGACGCACATCGTTGCCCATATAAGTGCGGGTAGGCATATGGCACACACGGCAATCGGTTTCGGCTGGGTTGCCCTTGTGGAAAGTGTGTGCCTGAGAAGCGTACTTAGGTGCGTGACACTGCAAACACACTTTGCTACCTTCGGCTTTCAGCTTGCCTGTGTGAGGCGAATGGCAAGAGGTACAGCGCACGTTTTGGTGATACATTTTGCTTTGCAAGAAAGACGAATATTTATAGTTTTCACCTAATACTTGTCCGTCGGGAAAATAAAGGTCGGTTACGGGCACTTCGGGCAGATATTCGTCCATTACCTCTGTTACCATAGCGTGGTGCTGAGTTACCTCTCCCCTACGCGTATGGCAAGGCATACAGGCATTGAGTTCTTGGGTTTGCGAGGCAAGGACAAACGTGCGAGTTTTTCCCTTACTCTCGGCGTGCGTTTTAGCCCCTCCGTGGCAGGACTCACAACTTACGGTGAGTTCGCTATAAGTAGTGTGATAGGAGTCGGTATAAGGGTTGAGGTTTTTTTGCAGGTTAGTGCTATGGCAAGAGGCACACATTAGATTCCAATTCTGTCCTGCTTGCGTCCAATGCAGGTAATCATCGGGGGGAATTACCTCGCCTGCGTATTGGTGAAACCACTTGTTTTGACGGCTATCCCACGACTGACGGAAGACTTGCTTTTTGCCGTTAGGAAAATCGGTAATATACTGTTGCAGGGGGTAATAACCAAAGGTATACAATACCTCGTAATCTTTGTAAGACCCGTCTTCGCTTTGTGTATGGATAAAGAATTTGCCATCGCGCTTGAAGAAACGAGAAGTGATGCCATCGGCGGTGTAGGTAGCATTATTGAAATTGCCGAGTACGGTGCTATCGTTAGCGATTTGCATTGCCTTGTAATGGTCGGAGAGCGTCCATTCATTATACTCTTTTAGGTGACACTGCTTGCAGGAAGCCGAACCTATGTAGTCCTGAGGAGTTTCTTTATTAATATCATCTACGGAGGTATACGCCTCCTGATTAGTAGTTTTGAAGAATAGAAAGACAATGCCCGCAAGGCATAATAGAACAGCAAGAGCTATCAATAGTTTTTTCGACATAAAGAAACATTTAGGCGGTTTTCTTACAGCGGGGCAAAGGTACAAAAACAATATTTAATATACAACGGATAAGACGGTTAAAAAAACTAATAAAAGAGCCCTAAAACATTAAAAATTAACAAATGTATTTACTTGTGTTAAAAACTCTTGCATTATTGAAACCTTTTTACTACTTTTGCGCAAAATTAAATATAGATGACAAAACTGAGAATGTTGTACGCTTGGGCTCTCTTCTTGCTGGTAACTTTTAGTGTTACAGCACAGAACATAGAGGTTTCAGGTACTGTAAAAGATGAAAAAGGTGAGCCTTTATTAGGTGTATTGGTATTAATCAAGGGTACCCAGCACGGTGCCGCTACCGATATGGAGGGGAATTATACTATCCAAACCAAAGTGGGAGAAACGTTGAGTTTTTCGATTTTAGGAATGAAGACAGTAGAGAGAAAAATAACCGCCTCCACCAAACGATTAGACATAGTTCTTAAAGAAGATGTACAAGAGCTTGAAGAGATGGTGGTTACCGGCTATGGAGCTCCTAAGCTCGCCAGCCGCACCGTTGCACAAGTGGCACAAGTACAAGGTAAAGATGTGAGTGCCGCTCCGGTAGCCAGCGTATCCGATGCCTTACAAGGACGATTAGCAGGGGTAGTGGTAACCAGCGATTCAGGTCGCCCTGGTAGCAATAGCGATATCCTTATCCACGGGTATAACAACTTCCAAGGCGCACTACGAGGTGAAAGAACCCAAGAACCTCTCTATATAATGGATGGAATAGCCGTAAGCAGTAGTGTGATGAACAGGTTCAACCCTAACGATATAGAGAGTATTACGGTACTTAAAGACGCGGCTTCTACCTCTATCTACGGAGCTCGTGCCGCCAATGGAGTGATACTCATCACTACCAAAAAAGGACGTAATAACGAGCGTACAAGCGTAACTATCAGTCACCAACTCGGTTTTACAGCGCTTACCAATGCCAGTCGTAAGTTTTTTGACGATATGATGACCCCACGCGAGTATATGGACTTTTGGATAGAAAAAAATCCTGAAGCAGTAAACTTGGCTGTAGGTAAGTTCAGTTCAAGCAAGGATGTAGCGAGACAGTCAGCAGATAAAATCTTAGCCGATAATCCTTACAATACCCGTTGGGATAAAGTTTTCTTCAGAGATTTTGTACCGTTGATACGTACTGATGTCTCTATTTCAGGAGGTACTAATAATAGTACTTATTATTTGTCGTTTGGGCACTTCAGCCAAGAGGGTTCTACAGCACCTCGTAGCGATTACCGTCGTTATACTGTCAATGGTAGTATCAATACCCAAATCACTAAATGGTTAAAAACGGGCTTCTCATTTGCAGCAGGACATACTGAGCGCAAAGGAGGTTCCACCCTCAACACCCCTAAGGTGATAGCTTTGCCACTTTACAGTCCTACTTACGAAGATGGCCGTCGTAAAAACTATATCCCTGGCATCACCAGTCGTTCAGCTGGTTTCTACCACCCCGACTACTATGCCGAAACACACCCTAGCAACTCTTTCTCCGATGACTTCTTGCCTTCGGGATTCGTCTCTATAGAGCCTATTAAAAACCTCATATTCAAAACACAAGGAGGGATACAATACGGGTATGGCGAATCAGAACTAAAAGAATTACCTTCGTTTATAGATTATAAGTTTTTCGATGACCCTAATCCTTACACTTCAGTGTCTAACAGTCGTACACTCAGAAAAACAATTACTAACACGTTAGAATATCGCTTCCTGTTAGGAGAAAACAAAAAACATAGCTTCAATGTGTTATTAGGACAAGAGTCGGTTGAAAATAGCAGCAAACAATTAGATGCTACTACTTTCGGACAACCTTCAGAAGGGCTAACAATGCTCCGACACGGCAGTAAAGATAAAAGAATAGAAGACCAAAAGACTGTAAGTACTTTCAATTCTTATTTCGGAAGAGTAGAATACTCTTATAACACTCGTTACTTCTTAGACCTATCAATGCGCCGTGATGGTTCGTCAGCTTTTGGTAAGAACAACCACTACGGCAACTTCTGGGCAATAGGAGCGATGTGGAAACTCAAACAAGAGAACTTTTTGAAAGATGTAAAATGGCTTTCAGACCTCAATTTGCGCTTCAGCACAGGGCTTTCAGGAAATGCTTTAGGAGGCTACAAACATATCACTACTATAAAACCAGATAATTTCTATCAAGGTAAAACAGCTTATACAGTAGGTAGCTTGGGTAATCCTGATCTACGTTGGGAAGAGCAACGCAAAACTACTGTAGGACTTAATATTGTGATTGATAGAGGTACTTCTTTCAATATCGAGTACTACGACCGCGAGACTTACGATATGATTTCAAGTCGTGAGCTCAATAGTACTTCAGGGCAAAATCAATTCTTTGACAATGCAGGGGGTATGCGCAACCGTGGGATAGACTTCACTTTCTCATCAGTAGTTTACAGAAGTGAAAATCAAGACTTGAGCATTCGTCCTTACTTCAACGTAAACTATAACAAGCAAGAAATAACCGCTCTTTTTGGCAATAAAACCTCTAATGTGGTTCCTTCTTCTGAAATAGGGTATAAATTAGGTCGTGCCCTTGAATGGGCTGCCGTTATCCCCAAAGGCGTAAACCCTGATACCGGACAAATGGAGTATTACATACCAGGTGATGACCGTATGGAGCAAGTAACTGATGATAATAGAGTAACAACTACTTACGACTCTAGTAAATTAGGACAAACCACAGGCAAGAAAATGCAAGCCCCTATCAATGGTGGATTCGGCTGGAATATCAGCTATAAAACATTCTCGCTCGATATGGCATTCTCTTTTTCGTTGGAAAAATATAAGTGGAACTACGATATGAAGTACACCGAAAATCCTGACCAGTTTGGTGATCACAACCTAAGTAGAAAAATATTAGACTATTGGAAAAATCCAGGTGATAACACCCGCCACCCTAAGATAAACACTACCACTTTCGTAAATTCATCGGATGCACGTATGATACAAGACGCCTCATTTATGCGTTTGAAAAATATTACCCTTAGCTATAGCCTCCCAAAAGAAGTTATCAAACAATTGAATTTCTTTGAAGGAGTACGCTTATATGCTACTGCTCGTAATATCTTTACGCTTACCAAATACGAAGGTGCAGACCCTGAGTACAATAATGCTATTTCATCAGGTGGCTATCCTCCTTCTCGTCAATTTACCTTAGGGGTAGATGTTAATTTTTAAAAATGTAAAACAATGAAAAAGATTTATAAAATAATAACTTTAGTAGTAGCTCCTCTGTTCTTTACCGGCTGTTTCAACCTCGACCAACAACCTTATGAAGATTTGAGCCAAGCTAACTCTTTTAAAACCGTACAAGATGCTCAATTTTGGGTGAATGGTATGTATGGTAAGTTGCGTACAAACATATACGGAAGTGCTATGTATGCTACCGACTTGCAAGCTGATTTCCTGAATATGGCTCTAAGAGACGGTACTAACGAAACAATTACAAACTTTCAAAACTGGACGTTGTTTACTGTCAATAATGCAGCTACAGCAACTATTTGGCAACGCTATTTTGGGGCAATACAAAATATAAATATAGGTTTAGAGGGGATTCCTACTATTACTATTCCCCAAGAAAATTACCGCACCGATGCGGCACAGATAAAGCACAATATGGGCGAATTGTATTTGGCACGTGCTTATTACTACACCTATCTGCTTACGCATTATTGCCCTACCGACGAGGCTTCAGCTTATGGATTGCCTTTGCTAAGCGGGCCTACTATCAACAATTTTCCTAACAGAAGTACAGTAGGACAGACTTACGACTTTATTTTGGCCGATATAGCACAAGCTGAAACTCGCCTTAGTGATGTAACAGGTGCTTTAGGGTCAGAGAAGTTTACCAAAGATGCAGTTGCAGCACTCAAGGCACGTGTATTGCTTTATAGAGGCAAGTGGGCAGAGGCTTATGCCGCAGCTACTTCAATTATAGGTAGTCGTTATAGCTTAGTGAGTAGTAGTAGTGATTTAGAAAAGGTATGGAAAGATGATGATACTGCAGAAAGTATTGTACAGCTTTATGCTAAATACGATGTAGGTAATACAGCAGAGTTACCATCAGCCAATGATATTTATTTGGGCTACCAAAGAGAGTGGAACAATAGATTGCGTAGGTATGAAATAAGGTATTTGCCAAAAGCAATACCTACTCAAGATTTCGTAGATTTGTATAATAACAGCGATTATCGTAAGTCTATTTACATCAAAAAACTTTTTGCTAATTATGGTAGTGCTACTTTCACCGATTTGTATTTGGTAAATAAATACCCTGACAATCCTCTTCTAAAACAAACATCAGGTATCTCCCCTACTTATATGCATCGTCCTAAGGTATTTCGTATTGCTGAGATATACTTAATAGCAGCCGAAGCCGCTTATAAAAACGGCGATCAAACTAATGCTAAAACCTACTTAGACAGATTGCGCACCGCTCGTGGTATCGGTAGTGTAACCTATACCGACCTTTGGACAGAGATTCAAAACGAACGCAACCGCGAACTTGCTTTCGAGGGCTTCCGTATGGCAGATATCAAGCGTTGGAATTTGGGCGTAGTACGTGGTACCCCTCAGAACCTCAGTGCTATTGTTTCAGACCCTGCTGACCAGTATTATCAGCTTAATATCCCTGCGGGGAATTATAAAATGGTTTGGCCACTTTCTCCAAGTGACATTCTCTATGAACAAGGTAGAGCCAATTGGCAACAAAACCCAGGTTGGTAAAACAATGATTAATTGCTAATACAATAAAGAGATTTCAAACATATTTAAAATAAAAAAGCGGTCTTAATAGACCGCTTTTTTTATTATCATTTTAACTATTATCTCCAAAAATAGTAGGCTACTACTGATATAAAGATAATACTAAGAATATTCAATACAAAACCTGCTTTTATCATATCGCGTTGACTTACCTTGCCCGTGCCGTAAGCTATGGCATTAGGAGGCGTAGCTACAGGCAACATAAAGGCACAAGAGGCTCCTATACCTATAATAAGCGAAAGACCCAAAGGATTAACTCCTAAGTTTTCAGCTACTGAGATGAAGATAGGCACTAAGAGAGCTGCACTGGCGGTATTGCTGGTAAATTCAGTTAAGAAAATGATGAAGGTGGCTACCATAAGTCCTATTACAAAATAGTTGCTATCAGCGATGAGGAACTGCACAGAGTCTACCAACGCCTTGCTTGCTCCCGATTGTGTAAGGATAACGCTTAGTGAGAGCCCACCTCCAAAGAGCATTAGCACACCCCAATCGGTGTTTTCTTGTATTTGTTTCCATTCGGCAACACCAAACAAACATACGAACACGGCAGCAATCATTGCTACCACTGCATCAAAGTCTTTGATTTTTTCGATACTTAAAAAAGAAGTGAGCGTTTCGTTGATTACATCACTAAATATCCAACAAAGGGCTGTGATAAGGAAGATGAGAATGGTGAGATACTGCTTGCCATTAAGCTTATCTACTGCACCTTCAGTAGAGGTAATTTTAATGTTAAGTTTTGGGCGGAAGACTACGTACAACGTACCAATCATCAAAGGCATTAAACCTAAGACTGTAGGCATACCATAGCGCAACCATTCTGAGAATGTGATATTCAGTTGAGAGGCGACAATGGCATTCGGTGGACTACCTACCAAGGTACCCATACCTCCTATACTCGCACTATAAGCAACCCCGAGTATCACAAAAGCATACGTACCTTTATTACTTTCGTAGTCGATGTTTTTGAGCAAACCCATTGCCAAAGGAATAATCATTGCGGCAGTAGCTGTATTGCTGATACCCATAGAGAGCAAAGCAGTAGCCAAAAAGAGGAAGAATACCGCTAACAGGAAATTGCCTCTGGCTATAGCAATCACCTTATGAGCGATGTACTTGTCAAGCTTTTGTACGCTCAGGGCAGTAGCAATAGCGAAACCTCCAAAGAATAGGAAGATTGTAGGGTTTGCAAAAGCTTGTAGGGCACTTTTGGTACTCTCTAAGCCCAAGAGTATTGCCAATACAGGAACTAAGAGTGCTGTAACGGTAATGTGTATGGCTTCGGTAAGCCACAAGATAGCTACAAAGGCAAGGAGTGCCAAGCCTTTATTTGTAGGCTCTTCATAAGGAAGCAACCCATAGAGCAAAAAGCCTACCGCCAATGCGATGGCTATAATCACGGAACGTTTGATGTAATTGGTCAGCATATATTAGGGTTTTTGTTATTAGCAAAGCACGTAAGCAATTTACGGTTTTATCTTCACCGCATATTTCTTTTCCGAAACAATTACAATCCCTTTTTGGAGCAAAAGATTATTCGGCAAACTTATCTGTTCGCCTTCTGTTGTTTTCAAAAGAGTATAGAAAGATTTTATATCGATTATTTTAGCCTCGATAGGATAATCTTTATCTAAAATCTTAATCGTATCACCTATTCTAAACGGAGAAGAGAAAAACACGATAATCCCCGCTGTAATATTGCTCAAAATCGACCATTGGGCAAAAAACGCTACCCCTATTACGGTAAGTATCGAAGTAACAAAAAGGAATAGCTGTTCGGTTTTTATTCCCCAAATAGAGACAATGGTAAGGATAGCTAGCGCATAAATAAAATAGTCTATATACTTCTTTACTAAATGAGTACGACTCTCTACGAACTCCGCTTTTTTTCCGAACTTATTGATGATGGAGTTCACCAAGTAACGCAAAGCAATAAAGACCACCAATGTAATGGCAGTAGCAATAATTTGATATAGGTAGTCTTGTATATAGTTCATATAACTTTACTTCGCGATATTCACAGCACGAGTTTCACGTATTACCGTTACTTTCACTTGACCTGGGTAGGTCATATCGGTTTGGATTTTTTGCGATAAGTTGAATGAAAGTTCTGCGGCTTTATCGTCGGTTACTCTTTCGCTTTCTACGATTACACGTAACTCACGACCTGCTTGGATTGCATAGGCTTTCTTCACGCCTTGGAAAGTGAAAGCAGCATCTTCGAGGTCTTTGAGACGTTGTATATACGAATCGAGTACTTGACGACGTGCTCCTGGACGAGCTCCACTAATAGCATCGCATACTTGTACAATAGGCGAAAGCAAGGAGGTCATCTCAATCTCGTCGTGGTGTGCCCCGATAGCATTGCACACTTCGGGTTTTTCGCCGTATTTCTCTGCCCATTCCATACCGAGGAGAGCGTGAGGAGTCTCACTTTCTATCTGCGGTACTTTACCGATGTCGTGCAAGAGTCCGGCACGTTTGGCGAGTTTAGGATTTAAGCCTAATTCGGCTGCCATTACGCCACAGAGTTTGGCTACCTCGCGTGAGTGTTGCAAGAGGTTTTGACCATAAGAAGAACGGTATTTCATACGTCCTACACATTTTACTAACTCGGGGTGCAATCCGTGAATACCGAGGTCAATCACGGTGCGTTTACCTATTTCTACAATTTCTTCTTCTATTTGTTTGGTAGTTTTTTCTACCACTTCCTCAATGCGTGCAGGGTGGATACGCCCGTCGGTTACAAGCTTGTGCAAAGAAAGACGTGCGATTTCGCGACGTACCGAGTCGAAGCAAGAGAGGATAATCGCTTCGGGGGTATCGTCTACAATGATTTCGACCCCAGTAGCTGCTTCGAGGGCACGAATATTGCGACCTTCACGACCGATGATGCGACCTTTCACTTCATCAGACTCGAGATTAAATACTGATACGCAATTATCTACTGCTTCCTCAGTGCCTATACGCTGAATGGTGTTGATGATGATTTTGCGCGCTTCTTGGTGAGCAGTGAGTTTGGCTTCTTCAATGGTATTTTGGATATAAGCCATCGCGTCGGCTTGAGCTTCACTGCGCAATGAATCGGTGAGTAGTTTCTTAGCTTCTTCGGCAGACAAGCCTGAAATAACCTCTAATTGTTGTACCTGACTTTTGTGTAGGCGGTCTATTTCTTCTTGTTTTTTGTCGAGGGTTTGCAAGCGAAAGTCGGCTTCTTCTGTTTTCTTTTCCAACTCATCTTTTAAGCGCTTATTTTGTGCCAATTCATTAGACACTTGCGACTCTTTATCGCGTATACGCTTCTCAGCCTCTGCCATTTTTTTATCTTTGGCAGTGATTGTTTTTTCGTGTTCAGCTTTTAGTTCAAGGAACTTCTCTTTTGCTTGGAATATCTTGTCTTTTTTGATATTTTCAGCTTCGGATTTAGCGTTTTTCAGAAGAACGTCGGCTTCATTCTTAGCGTTGAGAATGATTTTAGAGGCGTTCTTCTTTTCCAGCGATTTGGCGATAGCGAACCCTATGAAAAGGGCAATGATAAAAACTGCAATACTTATAATAACTGTACTATCCATCTTTGTTGTTTAAAAAATAAAATATTGATATAAAAAATGCCTATATTGATTAATATGTTTCACGTAAAACTCTGAAAAACAGGTTTAGGGATACTCAGTGGGGCAAGTATCCGGCAACTGAAGACCGGCACGCTTTAGCCGCTGTAACTCTCCCTTTTGTGAAATGTTAATGTTGAGTTTACCGAAAGGACAATCAATATAGGCAGTAAGTTTTCTATGTAAAGGAACGTGTTTTAACCTATTTGGTTTAAGGCGTTGTACACCTGTGCTAAGGTTTCTTTGAGGGATTCATCTTCGTGCGTTTCGTTGAGTTTGGCTTGTTCTATTTCTCTTGCCAAAGCGATAGCGCACATTGCTAAGCCATCTTGTTTATCGCGCAGTTCATAAACGGTTTCAAAATCTTGAATCATATCGTTTATCTTTTTAGCGGCTTTTCTAAATCCCTCTTCCTGTTGTGGAGCAATGGTTAAAGGGTATAACCTATCGGCTACCGAAAGTTTAATTCTCAATCCGTCCTGTTCCATTGCTATTGTTTAGTGAGCTGAGTGATACACGCATCGATTTCGCGAATGAGCGTATTGAGCTTCAATTTAGTTTCTCTTTTATTATCTTTACTGCCTAATATACGGTTGGCTATGGCGAGTGTTTCGTTCTTTTCTTTCAGTGTAGTGATAGTGCTTTCAAGCGACTGTTTCTCACTGCGAAGTTCTTCAATGGTTTGTTTTAGCTTGCCATTTTCTTCCCTAAGACTATTGAATTTGCTCTGTAAGACAATGGCTTTCTCTTCTAATAACGCTACCAACTTTTTTAAATCACTCATCAAACAGCGAACTTTGTATATTTGGGGCAAAAATACGCTTTCTTTTTAAAAAAAGCAATTTTTTTAGAAAATAAATGAAACTGAGAAATGTAAGATTTTCATAATCAATATAAAAAAGGACTTTTAAGTTTTAAAGAAAGTCATACCTCAGCGTTGTTATAAATGAAAATCACTTGATTGTATTATAAGTTGATGATTTTCTTTGCTTAGTTTTAACAAAGGGTTGAATTAACTTATTGATTATAAACCTCCCCCTAGCCCCCTCTTTGAGGGGGAATGTGTGACGCAAAAGCGACTATGAAATTGTAAATCAGAGACAATCATTTCTCAAACATTGATTCACATTATAAATTAACATTTTCTTTATTTTGTTGTTTTGCTAATAGGTAATTTACCGCAGTAGCAGCAGCGTGTAACCCAAAAGCGGCTGGCATAAAGCTAATGGTACCATAGAAAGACTTTTTATAGTCGAGACCTTCGGTGCGTTGCATAGAATCCTTGGAAACTATTTCGGAAGAGAATACGGCTTTTATACCTGAGTGAATACGCTCGTTTTTGAGCCGTTTGCGAATAAACTTTGCCAACGGACAGTTATACGTTTTCATCAGGTCGGTTACTTTTATTTGGGAAACATCGGTAGCACCTCCTGCACCCATACAACTCACGAGCTTTACGTGTTTGCGTTTAGCTGCAAGAATAAGGTTCAGTTTAGGGGTAATACTATCGATACAGTCGATGACATAATCGAAGTCAGGCGTTACGATTTCCCAAGCGCGCTCAGGGGTCAGGAATTCGTGAATGACGGTGAGTTTCAGCTCGGGATTGATATCCAAAAGACGTGCTCTCATCACTTCGGTTTTGGCTTGCCCTATCGTAGAATGAAGGGCGGGCAACTGGCGGTTGATATTAGAGAGGGAAACGGTATCAGCATCGACAATAGTGATAGCTCCTACGCCTGCACGAGTTACAAATTCGGCAGCATAAGAGCCTACGCCCCCTAAGCCTGCAATGAGGATATGGGCATTTTGCAAAGTGGTAATACCTTGTTGTTTAATTAAAAGCTCTGTACGTTCTAACCAATGATTATTCATATTATTTTTGGTCTACCGCAAATTATGCGGATAGGACGGATTGCGTAATGCTTCTTTTTAAATTTGAGAGCTACGCTTCTGTTTTTAAGGAAAAATCTTTTATACGTTGTACACTTTGCCAAAGGTGCGACTCGCCCCTTTGGCAAAGTGTAGCGACGCAAATGCAATTTAAATCTTCTTTACTCTTCTTTCGTGGCGACCGCCTTCAAAAGGGGTGTTGAGAAAGGTATTGGCTATATCTACGGCTTGTTCAATGGCGGTAAAGCGGGCGGGAATGCTCAGTACATTGGCATTGTTATGGGCACGGGCAAGAGCAGAGAGCTCTTTTGTCCAGCAAACTGCACAGCGGATGTGAGGGTGCTTATTGGCGGTCATTGCAATGCCGTTACCACTACCGCAAATCACAATACCAAGGTCGGCTTTGTTTTCTTCTAAGGCTTTGGCTACGGCGTGACCAAAATCGGGGTAGTCTACACTTTCAGAAGTATCGGTACCGCAGTTGAGTACTTCTATTCCTTTACTTTCCAGAAAAGCTACAATAGCTTTTTTATAATCGACTCCTGCGTGGTCGTTTCCTATGGCTATTTTCATTTTTTATAGTTAATTTTATTGTTATTTGTTTTTTATATATTGTTTGTAGGCTTCGCGTAGAGCATCGGCTTGGGCTTTATTGGGGCTTTGGGTGTACATATCGTCAAAATATGCAAAAGATACTACTTTGGTTACTTTGGGAATGGAGAAGGCGGTAGTGAGTTGTTGTTTGACTCTATCGAAAGTGGCGGGATGAAAAGGTACCTGACCATTAGGTGAGGCAAAGGTTTCGAGGTCTGACCAAAATACTCCTTTATAGTTTTTGTTTTCCTGAAATAGTCCGCGCTCAGCCGCTTGGTAGTACTCAGCAAGGCGGTTGAGGGTTACGTGTTGTGCCCCTACCCCATCTTGTAACATAATGATTTCTAAATTACTCTTAGCGAGTTCAGCCATAAAGTGTTGCAACTGTTCGGGAGACGAAAGTGCACTATTCCAAAAGGCAGCAATTGAAACGGGTTTGTTATTCAGCTGGTGCAAACGATTAGAGATGCGGTCTATAAATTTTTCTCTGAAAAGGGCTATCTTATCATCGGTATTATAAGCATAAGGCTCGGGTTCGTGTGGAATATACCACCCTTTGAAGGCTGGGTGAGTACCAAACTGGCGTTGGATATCTTCAGCAATAGCAATACAATAATTGGCTTGAGTTTGTAGCCACGACGCATCGGTTTGGTGTTGCCAATAACTTTCATCAAAGAGCAAGCCTATGTGTACTTCTATGCCTTTACGCTGAGCTGAGACGAGGATTCGTTGTAGGGTAGGTTTAATTTTGGTGGTAGTAAAGTTATTGTTTGAATCGAACCAAGTGAGGTTATTAGAAGGATTTATATATCCTATGTATTGCACGATGAGGGTGTTCATCCCCAAGTCTTTAATTTCGCCTAAAAAATTGTCCCATTGAGCCTCGCTCCAATCGCCTTTGTTAAAAAGCTGTATGAAGGTACCTGTAAGTATCTTTTTATCGGAAGGGGAAGGGGTAGGCGGATTAGGTTGTGGATTGGGCTGCGGGTTAGGTTGCGGGTTAGGGTTGGGTTGTGGAGTGGGAACAATAGGGTTGTTGGGGTTGGGGGTTGGTTCATCGGAGTTGCTTTTGCTACAAGAGACTGATAGCAAAGCACCAAAAATGGTGAGGAATAAAATTAATTTTTTCATCTTATTTAATATTTTTTTGCAAAGGTAAGAAGTAATTAGGAAATGAGAAAATTGGAAAATGAGAAAATTGGAAAATGAGAGAATTAGGAAATGAGAAAATGAGGTAAATGCCAATAATGCCAGAAATACCAGAAATACCAGAAATGCCAATAATACCAAACAATCAACTTTGCCAAAGTTTGAAACTTTGGCAAAGTGTGTACCCCTAAAAGTGACATATCGGAGGATTCGGAAGGAAACGGAGAAGAACGGAAGAGAGCTGAGAGAAGTTTTGGTGAAAAAAAGCTGTAAGATGGGTGGGGGTAGCTTATAGAGAGCTTATAGGAAGCTTATACGAATCTTGGACGATTGGTATAGAAAGGGTGTGTAAAAAATTGATTCATAATATAATACAACAGCGCTAAAAATGGGAAAAACGGGGTTTCGAGGCGAAAGAAAAGGAATCCTCACCCCGTCCCTCTCCCAAGGAGAGGGGGAATGTAGCGATGGAAAAAGGGGAAGAGATAATTAGAGAATTAGTAAATTAGAGAGAGACTTAGGGAGAGCTGTCGGACAGGACAGAGGGTGCGGACTTATCTAACGAGTGATTTGCTTATTAACAAATTGGCTAATTGACAATTTTTTCATATCTTTGCCAAAACTTTTAACTCATACCTCTTAACTGATAACTAAATAAAGTGAACGAATTAAACTTAGAACTTACTGACGTGAGCGCCCAAGTGTTTTGTGGCGAAGACGAAAATAATATCAAATACATTAAAACGCTCTTCCCGAAGCTAAAAATCGTAGCACGGGGGTCTAAACTTATTGCCTTTGGCGAAGAACATTTGCTAAAAGATTTTCAGAAACAAATGGAAAAGCTTATCGCCTATTGCGCGAAATACAATCGCTTAGACGAGCGCACTATCGATAGTATTCTTTCGGCTACTAGTACTGAGAAGAGCGAAAAAGTGCGCGAAGAGGACATCATTGTGCACGGCGTGAATGGCAAAATCATACGTCCGCAAACCCCTAATCAAGTAAAATTAGTAGAGCTGATGCACCAAAACGATATGGTATTTGCCGTAGGACCTGCCGGTACGGGTAAGACCTATGTGGGCGTTGCCTTAGCCGTAAAAGCTCTTAAAGAAAAACAAGTGCGTAGGATTATCCTCACTCGTCCGGCAGTGGAAGCAGGCGAGAATCTCGGCTTTCTTCCTGGTGACCTCAAAGAGAAACTCGACCCCTATATGCAACCCCTCTATGATGCCTTGCGCGATATGATTCCCCACGAAAAGCTCAACGCCTTTATTGAGGCAGGAATCATAGAGATTGCCCCTCTTGCCTTTATGCGCGGGCGCACCTTAGACAACGCTTTTGTAATTCTCGACGAGGCACAGAACACCACTCACGCCCAGATGAAGATGTTCCTCACCCGTATGGGGCGCAATGCCAAGTTTATGATTACCGGCGACCCTGGACAAATAGACCTCCCCCGCAAAGTTTCCTCCGGACTTAAAGAAGCGATGCTTATCCTTCAAAAAGTACGGGGTATCGCCTTCCTCCACTTAGACGACAGAGATGTTGTGCGTCACCCACTGGTACGCAGTATTATAGAGGCTTATAAGACGATTGAGAACAACGAATAGTCGTAGCACGACAAGCAATTTTTGCAGTATAAACTTTGAAGTTTGAATTAGCTTGTCGTGCTACGACCTTTGGCAAAGTTTTTTACTTCTTATTCCAACCTTTTTGAAAATTCTTCGTTTATAGAGCAGAAAGTGAAAAATATTAGCTTTCTTCTTTAAAAAATAATCAAGAAAAGATAATTGATAATCAGCGTAATGAAAAAATAATGATATCATAACGCTATTTTTATGGTACTTTGTATTGCATAATACTTTTATTTGTTATATCTTTGCGCCGTGAAATTAATTAGTTTATATTTAGTAACCAAAAACCATACAAACAATGAAAAAGATTATTCTATCACTGCTATTAGTTGTAACTACCTGTAGCTTTGCACAATCTTCTTTTAAAGGAACCTTGTTGAATACTGAAAAAAAGCCTGTGAGTACTGCCAATGTACTCCTAATGACTCTCCCCGACTCTACCCTCGTAAAAGGGGCAATAAGCAATCAGCGAGGTGTTTTTGAACTACCCAATGCCGCTGAGGGTAAAAAGGTGGTTATCAAAATTACGCATTTGGAATATCAAACGGTGGTATTTACGCCCTCAGGGAGCAACTTGGGCACCATTGTTTTGACCCCTGCTACCAATCAGTTAGGAGAAGTAGTGGTAACGGCACATCGCCCTATCTTAGAACAAAAGGGTACGCGCATCAGTACCAATGTGGCGCAATCGACCTTGCAGAACCTCCCCAAAGCCGAAATGCTTATCAACTTCTTGCCTGGGGTGAGCACTTCCTACACCGGTGGAGGTTATGAGGTGTTTGGCAAAGGCAATCCTATCTTCTATATCGATAACCGCAGGGTGCGCAATTTAGATGAGGTGAATCAGTTATCGCCCAAAGATATTGAGAGCATAGAGCTGGAAACCCAACCTGGTGCAGAACACGACAATACGGTGGGTGCGGTAATTTATATCAAACTGAAAAAGAAACAAGGTGATGGACTGAGCGGCTCTGTAGATAGCGATGTTTACTTAGTAAAAAAAGGCTCTTCGACAGAGAGTTGGCTCAACCTGAACTATCGCAAAGGTAAAACCGACTGGTTTACTACCATTGGCAACTTCAACAACTTCAACAAGAAAAATGCCGACCTCTATCAGGTTTTGCAAGTGCATACCCAAAGTAATGATTGGCGCGTAACGAGCGACGAAACTAACAGGAGTAATGCCAAAGGAATAAACGCTAAAATAGGGGTAGCTCACGAGATTTCGGACAAACATTCCATTGGCGCAAGTGTGAGAGGAAGTTTAGAGCCTTTTAGCGGACATCGGTTTAGCACCCAAGAGACTGCTACCTTCAAAAATAACCTCCTTACCGCCAAAGGGCTCAATGAATACGACCGCTTTAGCCAAGATAAAAAGTTAAGCATTAATGCTTATTACGAAGGTAAACTTACCGACAAACTGAAACTGCAAACCGATGTAGATTATATCGGTCAGCGTTCCGATAACACTTCCGATATTGTGGAGCGCAACCTTCTCACCGCTACCTCTCGCAATGTGCACACCCATTCCGATGCTGCTTCCGATTGGTGGGGACTCAAAACTACTTTCTTACAAACCCTTGGCAAGGGCGCTATAAACTATGGCGTAGAAGCAAGCGACCTGCATCGCACTGAGGACTATACCGATAATGTGCTTTCGGCTTCGGATATTAAGAATACCGAAACGCGTTCGGCTGGTTTTGTGAGCTTCTCTTACCCTATCAAAAAGGTAAATTTGAAACTCGGTACGCGTTACGAGTACGCCGACTTTGGTTATTACGAAAACGGACAAAAGAGCCCCGTAAAAAGCAAGACCTACCGCGATTGGTTACCCAATATTTCTATCGCATTCCCTTGGGATAAAACTCAACTGACCTTTAGTTATGCACGCAAAATTAAACGTCCGGCTTTTTATGAGCTCAGCGATTACAACACTTATAGTTCTCCTTTCTTGTACAATCGTGGAAACCCATATATTGTGCCTCAGCTTACTGATGAATGGAATGCCTTGGCTACTTATGGTCCTATTTCGGCTTCGGTAAGTTATTCGAATATTCACAAGGGTATTTATTCCGATTACCAACTCTCAAGCATCAATCCCGATGCCGTTGAGAAAACCATTCGCAATTACGATGATTTTAGCGTACTGAAATGCGTACTCAATGCGCAAACCCAAATAGGCAAATGGATGCCTAAGCTTACCCTTACTTACGGAAAGCCTTTTGCAAGTAATGTGTTTTACACCAATAAAGGTAGGTTTATGGTAGAATGGATGAACCAAATCACCCCTACTGAAAATTGGTTAATCTTAGCGATGTTTATTTATGCAAGCAAAGGTTCAAACCGAGAAGCCTACGCCTACAAAGATATGAGCGGAATAGTCGTAGGGGTAGCCCGTATGTTCTTCCACCAATCGCTTACGGTGTATGCTGTAGTTTTTGACCCTTTTAACGGTCTCAATGAACACACACGTGTACAAAATTCGTACATTAGTAATAGTACTGCTCAGAATTACAGTAATATAAGTTTTAAAGTAGGGTTGAGCTATAATTTCAACACCACCCAAAGCAAGTATAAAGGACAAGGTGCGGGAGAAGAAGAGAAGAACCGATTGTAATGAGGAAATTAGAAAATGAGAAAATGGGGTGTGAGGTTGTATTAGAGGAATGAGGCTGTGCCTCAGAAATCAAACAAATTTTAAACAAAATCAAGGCTACGCCTTGTAAACCAGCGGAGAGATTGTTAGTTTGTTCAACTTTGGCAAAGGTGCGAGCCGCACAGGCAGTCGTAGCACGACGGGCAATTAACTTTGGCAAAGTTTGAGATGAAAAAGCGATGTGTTGAGACTGTTAGGGGTGTTCGGAAGGAAACGGAAAAGTTCGGAAGAGGAGAGATAGAGTTTTTGATGGAAAAAGGGTGTAAGGAGGGTGGGGTTAGCTTATAGAGAGCTTATAGGAAGCTTATACGAATCTTGGACGATTGGTATAGAAAGGGTATATAAGTGATTGACTCATAGTATAATACAACAAGGCTAAAAATGTTAAAAAAGAGGTTTCGAGGCGAAAGAAAAGAGAAGAGGCACTAGGCCTTAGGCCATAGGCAATAGGGGGAGTATGACGGAAAACCAAAAGTGACCTCTCCCTTTACACATACTCCGCTTTTGCGGTGCACATACCCAGCTATCGCTGGCTACCTCAATGAGGGGGAATGTAGTGACGGAAAGGGGAAGAAATGACGAATGAAGAATGAAGAGTGACGAGTGGTGATGTGGATTTCCTTTAAAGGGGGAATGTAGTCACGGAAAAGGAGAAAAGAGCAGAAAACAATTGTTAAAAGGTAGTATATTTTTGAAATCAAAAAAAATGTACTACCTTTGTGCTTTCTAAGTTACGTTAGTTATCATAATACTGTTTTTGCTGATAAGGGAAATAAAGACGGCTATGTACACGAACAAGAATATTTATAAAACATATATTAACCCTTAATTTGGGGTTCTAACTAATCAACAATCGTGAATAAAGAACATTTAAAACAATTAGAAGCTGAAAGTATTTACATAATGCGCGAAGTAGCGGCGCAGTTTGAGCGTCCTGCCTTGCTTTTTAGTGGTGGTAAGGACTCTATTACCTTGGTGCACTTGGCAATGAAAGCCTTTGCTCCTATGAAGATTCCTTTCCCTTTGGTACATATCGACACGGGTCATAACTTTCCCGAAGCTCTTGAATATCGCGATGCCCTTGCTAAACGCATAGGTGCGGAACTGATTGTGCGACAAGTAGAAGACACTATTAAAGCGAAAGGACTTACCGAGCCCAAAGGTAAATTTGCTTCTCGTAACTGGTTGCAAACACACACTTTATTGGACACTATTGAGGAGTTTCACTTCGACGCCTGCATAGGAGGGGCGCGTAGAGATGAAGAGAAAGCACGTGCCAAAGAGCGCTTCTTTTCAGTAAGAGACGAATTTGGTCAGTGGGACCCTAAATTGCAACGTCCGGAGCTGTGGAACATCTACAACGGTCGGATACAGAAAGGCGAAAACGTGCGGGTGTTTCCTATCTCGAACTGGACGGAATTAGACGTATGGAATTATATTCAGCAGGAGAAAATAGCGCTTCCTTCTATCTATTTTGCGCACAATCGCGAGGTGATTGAGTACGAAGGTAGACTTATTGCGGTGTCGCCTTTTATCCAGATAGATGAAAACGATACTATCCTAAACAAGCGTGTGCGCTATCGCACGGTAGGTGATATGACCTGTACTGCTGCCGTAGAGAGCAATGCAGCGACTCTTGAAGAGGTGGTGAATGAGATTACTGCTTCGCGTATTTCGGAACGCGGTGAGACCCGCATAGATGACAAAGTAACAGAAGCGGCGATGGAAGACCGTAAAAAAGGAGGATATTTTTAATGATTAGTGGTTAGTAGTTAATTCTGATATGAAGAATTGCTTGTCGTGCTACGACTTTGGTCAGGTTTTTGTATGAGCAAAGACAATAACTAAAAAACAAGATTACAAATGAGAAAAAGATTTTTATTTACAGCCTTAGCACTTTTCTTTTTGGCAACTGCGGAATCCTTTGCACAAGCGTTGCAACGCCATAACCTTGTACCTGAAATTAACTTACCACAGCCTAATGGTGAAAAGTTAGCGTTATCTTCATTACGTGGTAAATATGTGCTGGTAGACTTTTGGGCTTCGTGGTGTATGCCTTGCAAGAAGGAAAACAAATACCTCAAACAAGCGTATAAAGAGTTCAAAGGGAAGAATTTTGTAATTCTATCAGTATCGATAGATAGACCTAAGGATAAAGACGCTTGGCAGGACGCTATCAAAATAGAAGGAATGGTGTGGCATAACGTGTGGGACAACGATGGCAAAACCGCTGAGAAATATGGAGTAACGAGTATACCTGCGCCTTTTCTCATAGACCCGGAAGGAAACTTATTGTCGCAAGGAGATAACCTAAGAGCTAATGATTTAATGAAAACGCTGAAGAAATACATCAAATAGTTGCAGCGCGACGGGTGTTTTTGTTATATTGAACTGACGTTAAAAAAATATATAAAATATTTGCAATGAAGAAAATCAAGTTTATGATGCTACTGAGCGTAGCAATAGGATTGGGGAGTTGCTCTACCAGTACCCAAGCGGTATATTGGGTAAATAGCTCCCAAGTAGAAAGCAGTGCAGGAGCTGGCAAAATGCAATGCTTGCAAGTGTACAAAGGTGATAATTTAAGTAAAGCACAATGGGAGGCTTTTTGTGCTCCTATTGAAGGTTTTACCTTTGAAGAAGGCTACTTTAAAAAGATAGAAGTAAGCGAAAAACCACTGAAAGACGTCTCCGCCGGTGCACCAAATATTGCTTATACTTTGGTGCGCGAAATAGAAAAGGTGAAAGACTCTCGGTTTGATTTGCAAGGCGAATGGAAACTGGTGAGTTTGGGAGAAATGACTATCACTCCTGAGGCACAGCCTACATTAAAACTCAATATCAGTGAAATGAAGGTGAACGGCTCTGACAGCTGTAATACCTTTATGGGAAGTATTGAAACCCTCACCGATAAAGAACTTGTATTTGGTGATTTAGCTTCTACACTAATGCTTTGTGCAGAAAAAATGGAGGTTGCTGATGCTTTTGGTATGGCTATGCAAAAGGTAAGACAATACCAGCTAAAAGGAGACCAACTGTTGCTTACCGATAAGCAAGGAGGCGTACTCCTTACTTTTGCAAAGAAATAGTTGTTTCAATTATTAAAAAAGAAAGGCTGTGCAGAACGCTCTGCACAGCCTTTCTTGATTATATTGGTGTTTAACTAATCTTCTTCTTCGTCATAGGTATCGGCTTCATCGTATTCCTCTTCAGAATACTCAGGTTCTACTACCTTTTTATCTTTTGCCTTAGTACTCTTTTTACCTTTTTTAGGATTAGAAGAGAGTTCATTATGTTTAAGCCATTCGCGCAGTTCTACTTCTATTTGTTCAGCTATTTCTGGATTGTCGTTAAGCATTGCAATAGAGGCATCACGTCCTTGACCTAATCGGGTGCCTTTATAGCTATAAAAAGCACCGCTTTTATCTACGATATCAGCCTCAACGCCTAACTCAAGAAGTTCAGCAGACTTAGAGATACCTAAGCCAAACATAATATCGAAAGTAGCGGTTTTAAAAGGCGATGCTACTTTGTTTTTAACTATTTTCACCTTGGTTTTATTACCGATGATTTCGCCATTGCTGTCCTTAATAGCAGCACTTCCTTGAGGTCCTCCGTCTTTACGGATATCTATACGCACAGAAGCATAAAATTTAAGTGCATTACCCCCTGTAGTAGTTTCGGGGTTCCCAAAAGTAATACCTATTTTATCACGCAACTGATTGATGAAAATAACGATACATTTTGCTTTGCTAATACTACCGGTGATTTTGCGTAAAGCCTGAGACATTAGTCGGGCGTGAAGCCCCATTTTAGAGTCTCCCATTTCGCCATCAATCTCACCTTTGGGAGTAAGTGCTGCCACCGAGTCGATTACTACGAGGTCTACTGCATTGGAACGAATAAGAGCATCAGCAATTTCAAGAGCTTGTTCACCACTGTCAGGCTGAGTAATCAATAGATTTTTAACATCTACACCTAAGCGTTGTGCGTAAACAGGGTCGAAAGCGTGTTCCGCATCGATAAAAGCAGCTGTCCCTTTAGCTTTTTGTACTTCGGCGATAGCGTGCAGTGTAAGGGTGGTTTTACCAGAAGATTCAGGCCCATAAATTTCGATTACGCGCCCTTTAGGATATCCACCTACGCCCAAAGCAGCATCGAGCCCGATAGAACCGGTAGAGTAAACTTCTACGTCTTCGACAGGATTATCGCCTAAGGCACGTACAGTTCCTTTGCCATAGGTTTTGTCTAATTTTTCTAAGGTGAGTTTTAGAGCTTGTTTTTTAGCCTCTTCTACACTCATTTCCTTGTTATCTTTTGTTGTTTTAGCCATTTTATACTACTTGTTTTAATAGGGCAAAGATACAAAATCTAATGATAAATACAATAATGTAGCGTAATTATTTTAGTTTTTCATTATTGTGATGACGGTCGTGGTCACGTTGTGTTTTTTTTAGCATCTTCTTATCGAAAGCCTCTTGCAAGTCAATCCCTGTTTGGTTGGCTAAGCAAAGTACTACAAATACTACATCAGCGAGTTCCTCGCCTAAATCTTTGTTTTTATCACTTTCTTTCTCGGACTGTTCTCCATAACGGCGAGCGATAATACGGGCAACCTCTCCTACTTCCTCAGTGAGCTGTGCCATATTGGTAAGTTCATTAAAATAGCGAACACCGTGTTCTTTTATCCAATTATCAACTGCTAATTGTGCATTTTTGATATCCATAGTTTACAAATTTATTTTCTATTAAAAAACTGCTTTAAAAGAGCATTGCTTTTGATAGCAACGCTCTTTCAAAGCAGTTTAAAGAATATTTCTGTGAATTTAAAATTAGTTTGTCCACATATCTTGCTCTCTGTCGCGAATTTTCTCTTTAATTTTGTCAGCTTCTAACAATTGGAAGAGTGCATTATCAGGGAGGAATTCCTTGATTTTTCTGTCGCCGTATACATTCGCCTCTTTAAATATCACGGAACTGAACATTCGTGCATTTAAAACGTGGTCGAAGGAGACAGGGCGAGCGTCATTCTTCCTATTAAAGGTTTTCGCTTCGTGCAAAATATCGCGTACTTGCGGATAAAATACCCAGAATAGAGGTACTAATGCCGACATAGTAGAGTCATCAGAATCTATAAAGTTTACGTCGGGAGCTACAGGAGCTAACGCGAGCAAACGATATTTTAATTCACCTTGGCGTTTGTCGAAATACCAAATACCTCTGATGTGGTACTGAGCGATATCTGCAGACTCTAAGTTTCTATGAGTTACATATTCAGGAGAAAGAGCTTCACCTGCGTTAAGTTGCTCATAGCCTACATCTAAAGTATCTACTTTTGATAGTGATGCTTCTATTGACTCTGCTGTTTTTGTTTGAGTAAAATAAGAATCTACATAGATGTCTTGAATTTTGCCATTCTTGATGTTCTTTAAAAGTACATCATACAGTGAGCGACGATAAGCATCTATTTCCAAGGTATCGGTAGGGAAAAGGAGGGGAAAGTTAGCTCTCTCATTGAGGTCGATTACTTCCCATACCTCTACTGACCAAAGGATATCGCGGTCGTCCACATAGCCATAAGGTAGTGGTTTGTCATTATCAGCTTCTATTCGAGCTTCAGATTTAACACCTATATCGCTTGCTACTTTTGCGTTTAAGATGTTTACCTGAGCTTTGGAGAGCTGAAATGCAAATACTGAAAGCAATAATAATATTATATTTTTTACGTGCATAATAATGTTTGTCTTAGTTTGTTATTTCAACTACGATTGGTGATACAGGAGGCAATCTGAGGTCAGAGTTACCGATGATACTTGCTTTCACGTCAAATATCTGAATTTTATCACCACGTTTAGCTCTTAGAACAGCTGCTCTTGCTTGTTCGTTCATTCTACTGCCTTTCACGTATACACTTGGTTGTCCTGGAATGAACACTTTAAATTCGTTTACTTGTAGTTTCAAGTCGAAGTCGAAGTCTTCCAAAACAGCCATCACAGGCATTACAGATACGTTTGCTTTTGGTAATTTAGCATTTCCTATTTGTCCGCCCAAGCTGGTTACAGCACGTGGGATATTTTTAATACGGAACATTTTAGAAGAGCTGAATTTTTGTCCTGCAAGCTCACCTGTTACGTGAATAGTAACTTCTCTACCTTGCCCTGGACGCATTACCCAAGCACCACTACCACTCGCTTTAGATAAACCAGGTGCTGATGCTGAAATTTTGTTATCAGGTACACCAGGCATAGAAATAGTGATAGGGTTAGCAACACCACGATACACTACGTTCATCTTATCAGCTGAAATAACGGCTGAGTTTGGTTTAGGAATCACAGAGAAAGATTGTGCTACAGGCACAGCAATACGTTTTCCGTCTTGGTCGAAGTACAAGTTACCTGTAATTTTGTGATCACCTGTATTACCTGCTGAAATGTTTAATTTCACACGACCATCTTCAATAGTGTATTCACTTGTTCCTAACTTTCTACCATCAATAGCGATGTCTACTTCATTAGGACGTGTAGTAGCGTCTTTTCTACCCAATACGATAGAACCATCGAATTTCTCACCTTGATAATACGCTCCTTTACCTTGTTCAAGCAAAGTTGTATAGTTAGTCATTGAAACTTGTGATTTCAAACTACCTGCCAAAGCTGTATCAAAAAATTCTTGTTGAGTAGTTAAGATGTCTGACTGCATCATTGAGAGTTTTGCTAAAGTTGCAACGTAAGGGAACCCTTCAAAGTTAAAATTTAACCATTTTACGGTTCTGCCTTCTCTATTCTTTACATCGTCAGTATTAAAGTTTACGCTTACTTTATCGGCTAAAGCTTTATAAGCTGGATTATCTCCCAATACTTTTAATACTCCTTCGCGATAGGTTTTCATTTTTTCAATGAATTCACTTGCGTGAGCTTTAGCTTGTGCTCCCTCAGCAAAGAAATAATTGTCAGTAAAATCTGACTGATCCATTGCCTGATAGTTTCTTTGATTTACAGGAATGTCTTTTTGACCAATTACATCTTCTACTTTGGTTTTAATATCTTGGATATAGCTGTACAATCCATCGGAAAGTTCCTTTATTTGTTTAGATTGTTCATATATCTCACCATATTGAGCTTGATTCTCATTTGCTTTATTTGCTAATTCGGCTAAAGCATTAGATGTGCCTTCATTAGCTCTTTTGTTTGATGATTCAAACTTTTGATTCACTAACCCGAATGCATCTAGTACTTGCTTGCCCATATTCAATGCGATCATTGCAAGGAATACTAAGTACATCAGGTTAATCATCTTCTGTCTAGGACTTAATTTTCCACCTGCCATAAGCTATTTTTTTAATAAGTTAATAAATAATTACTCTTATCGTGCGCCGCCCATTGCAGATAACATTCCTCCATAGATAGTGTTCAAAGATCTTAGGTTGTCTTTAAACGTAAGCATTTGCTGATTTAATGAATCTAAGTTATCAACAACACCTGCTTGTGCAGATACTTGTCTTTCTGTTCTTTCCAATTGTAGTTTGTAAAGGCTGTTCAATGACTCTAAGTTTGATGCTGCTGCTGAAAGCTCTTCACCATATTTGTGAGTAGCCACCATCGTATTAGCCACTGGAGCGATTTCTTTACTTGCTTCTGCAAAGTTTTCAATAGATCTTCCTAATGAACGCATCATATTCGCATCAATACGAGCCTCTGCTAAAATACCATCTAATTTTTGTGATAATGATTCTCTAAGAATCTTATCTTCTCCTGACTGTAAAGCCAAAGCTCCTTGGCGTCCTGATGGAGCACCTCCTTTTAGCTCAGGATAAACCAATGACCAATCGAACTCTTCATCTATTGGTTCAAAAGCTGAGAAAAAGAAGACGAATGCTTCTGTTCCCATCCCTACTGCTAACAATACGCCACCGCTGATACCTAAGATATCCACGTGCAAAATTTTGGCTAAGGCACCGATAATTACAACTGAGGCACCTATACCATAAACCATATTAAACAATTTCTTTGTTGATCTACTTCCTGCCATAAGACTTTTTTTTATTTGTTAAATTTATTAGTTAATTTGTTTGATTTTTCTTTTAATTCTATCTGTATCCTCTTGCTGATTTAGCTTGTTGTTTGTCGCTGATACCCATAAAATCTTGTACGGTACGGAACCCTATATAACTACGGGCTGAGTCTTGGTACTCGTAATCACGGGTATTTACTTGCAACATAAAGGCAACGTCTTTCCAAGAACCTCCACGTATTACTTTACGGTGATTCTTGTCATCAAGTACGTTAGGATTCATTGTAGACATATATTCATATGAATTGGGGTCATATGAGGTGTTTGTCCATTCTGATACGTTACCTGCCATATTGTAAAGGTTGTAACCATTAGGTTCGTACGACTTAGCTTCTACGGTATAGAGTGCATTATCAACAGCATAGTCACCACGCATTGGTTTAAAGTTTGCAAGGAAACAAGCTCTATCATCATAGGTATAAGGACCTCCCCAAGGATAAGTACCTCCTGGCAGACCACCACGTGCTGCGTATTCCCATTCCGATTCAATTGGCAAACGGAAAGAGTTTACTGTGTAATCACCTTTTGATTTTTGATAAGAGTTTTTGTTAAGAGTACGCCATTCACAGAAGGCTTTGGCTTGAATCCAGCTAACGCCTACCACAGGATAGTCGCCATAAGCTTCGTGCCAAAAATAGTCGTTGTGCATTGGCTCGTTATAAGAATAGTTGAAGTCGCGAATCCATACAGTAGTATCAGGATATACTTTCACGATTTCCTCTTTAATGAAGTCTTTACGGTTACCGCGAGTACGAGCGGCTTTATCCATATCAAGCCATTGATATTTAAACTCGAACTTCTGAACGTCCATAATGCGTTTGCCATTGTAAGCTTCTTCCTCGGGCAAATACATTTTGTCCATTACTTCCGAGTAGTATTCATCTGGGAATTTATTAGTGTCCCAAATAAGTGCTACTTTCTTGTTCAATTTTCGTGCTTTTTGGTCGCCATATGTGTTTTGAAGATACTGCTGATAAGCATTCATCTTCTCGGTGTTCGCATCTAAGTATGCGTATTCACCGATACCTCCACTGCCTTGGGTCTGACCGGTTTGTTCCGCCATTTCAGCTAACTGAGTACGGATAATTGAATCGCGAACCCAATTCACGAACTGGCGATACTCACTATTTGTGATTTCGGTTTCGTCCATATAGAACGACCCCACGCTCACAGTTTTCACTGGTGCGTTAAAACTCGCAGTTTTATCATCATCGGAACTACCCATAATGAAAGAACCACTCGGAATAAGCGTCATACCGTAAGGAGCGGGCTGTTTCCAGCTCTTCCCCTTAACACCTACAAGCTCTCCTTTGCTGTCGCCACCGCCACGCTTACACGCAGCTAGTACTAATAGTACAAGTAGCATTACAAATATTCTTCTTGCCATAAACATTGTTTAAATTCACATTTAATTAGGGCGCAAACGTACGCATTTATTTTATACACACAAAATTTATTCAACAATATTTTTCAATAACCTATAAACTTTAACACTATTTTTACATTTTAACCCCTTTTACCCCTTGAAATGTAAAAAAAAAGTAAAAGAATGAGTTTACTTTTTACCCTATTTAATACTTCTTTTGTAAACACTTTTGGCTACTAAATAGTATAAAAAGCTGTGTAATATTGTTACGAAGCTATTTTCTTTTTTCCTCTCCCCTACTCTTTATCGGAGTGTTTTAATCCCCATATTCCAAAGAGTGAATGCTTGCAAATCGGCGTTTTGCTCTATAGTTTTGCTCACTGGTGTCCCTGCTCCGTGCCCTGCGTTAGTCTCTATTCGTATAAGAATAGGGTTGTTGCCCGTTTGTTTAGCTTGCAATTCCGCAGCAAATTTAAAACTGTGAGCAGGTACTACTCTATCGTCGTGGTCTCCTGTTGTTATAAGGGTAGCAGGATAAGCTACTCCTTGTTTTACATTGTGTAAGGGTGAATAGGCTTTTAAGTATTCAAACATTTCTTTGCTATCATCAGATGTGCCATAATCATAAGCCCACCCCGCTCCTGCAGTAAAAGTGTGATAACGCAACATATCGAGTACACCTACTGCGGGTAAAGCTACCTTAAACAGGTCGGGGCGTTGTAACATAGTGGCTCCTACCAAGAGTCCTCCGTTAGAGCCTCCTCTGATAGCAAGGTATTGGGGAGAGGTGTATTTCTCTTTTATAAGATATTCAGCAGCTGCTATAAAATCGTCGAACACGTTTTGCTTTTGCATCTTAGTGCCTGCATCGTGCCATTGTTTACCGTATTCCCCTCCTCCGCGTAAGTTAGGAACAGCATATACACCCCCGAGTTCTAACCACACCGCATTGGCAACACCGAATGTAGGCATCAAACTGATATTGAACCCTCCATATCCATATAATAAGGTAGGATTTTTACCGTTGAGTTTGATTCCTTTTTTATAGGTAATCATCATTGGTATTTTAGTGCCGTCTTTAGAGGTATAAAACACTTGCTTAGATTCGTAGTGAGTGGCATCGAAAGCAATAGCGGGTTTCCAATAGAGTTCAGTAGCTCCTGTTGCCAAATCCATTTTGTATATTTGGGTAGGATATGCGTAATTGGTGAAACTAAAATAGGTGTGTGTTTCATCTTTTTTAGCATAAAAACCTCCCGCACTACCTATACTGGGGAGCTTCACTTCGCGAATGAGTTTCCCCTCGTAGTCGTATTGTTTTACCTGAGAAAGAGCATCTACCATATATTTAGCAAATAGATATTTGCCTGCGGTAGTAATACTGAGCACATTCTTGGTTTCAGGAATAACATCTTGCCAATGCTCTGGCTGTGGATTTTTAAAGTCTACTTTCACTAAGCGACCATTAGGCGCATTGATATTGGTTTCTAAAAAGAGAGTTGTGCCTTGGTTATTTACAAATCCTGTATCTCCATCGAAGTTGTTGGTAATAGTTACCAAAGAAGATTTAGGATTAGATAAATCTTTTACAAATAGTTTATTACCTGAGGTCGCATTGGCAACCGAAATGAACAGATATTTCCCGTCATTGGATACTGTGCCCGACACATAACGATATTTCTCAGCTGGTGTGCCACCAAAAATGAGCTTATCACTCTTTTGAGATGTGCCGAGTTTGTGATAATAAAGTTTGTGCTGGTCAGTTTTTGCTGATAGTTCACTCCCTTTGGGTTTGTCGTAGCTGGAATAGAAGAAGCCTTCATTGCCTTTCCACGCTATACTACTAAACTTTATATCTACTAAGGTATCACCTATTGCCTTTTTAGTTTTCGCATCGAGCACTATCCCTTTTCTCCAGTCGCTACCGCCTTCTGAAATGAGATAAGCTACTAACGAACCATCTTCGGAGAAAGCGACGTCTCCTAATGAAGTTGTTCCATCCTTAGAAAAAGTATTCGGATTTAAGAAAATTTCTTCTTTGCCTTCTTTATCTTTGCGATAGAGCACCGATTGGTTTTGTAAGCCATCGTTCTTGTAATAATAGGTATAATCGCCTTCGGTAAAAGGAGCGCTCAATTTCTCATAGTTCCAAAGTTTCTCGAGTTTCTCTTTTATTGCTTGTCGATAGGGTATTTTAGAAAGATAACCAAACGTAAAATCGTTTTGCGCTTTTACCCACTGAGCGGTTTCAGCAGAACGGTCATCTTCGAGCCAACGGTAAGGGTCAGCCACCTGAGTGCCAAAGTAAGTATCGACGGTATTATCCATACGCGTTTGAGGATAGTTCATCTTTTCGTCGTTAGTGTTGTTAGGGTTTTGGTTGCAGGCTACTAAAAGAAGTAGTGCTACGGAGAATAAGGAATGTTTCATATTATAATTTATTAGTAATGTCTATTAAGAATATAGGTTCGCTATTATCTATAAAAAAGGGTGCCTAAAAATATTGCTATTTTTAAAACACCCCATATTCTTAATTTAGTTATAAAATCTCTCAGCTTAGAAAAACAAAGCTACCCCGATACCAACACCGAAGTTGCCTATTCTCGTTTCTGCTTTATTGTCTTGTTTGTTCTTCAAGTTCATATAGTCATAACCTACATAACCTGTAAGAGCAGCACCTTGGTTTACAAAGTAAGCCATACCTCCTTTTACTCCTAATGCCAATCCTCTTGTTTTATCACTATTACTATCTCCTGCTGAAGCCCAAGCATATCCTACTTTTGCTCCTACAAAAGGTGCTAAGTTGCCACCGATAGGAAAATAATAATGTGCATTAGGAGCTATAACGAACGCAGAAGCTGTTCCCTTTGTTTCTGAACCTGCTACAGGTTTCACTTTGGTAGTAGTACTTTGGTACTCTAAACCTAAACCTACTGCTAAATTATTAATTACAAAATAATTCAAATTAGGTACAAACTTAAATGTATTTTGCGTTTGTACATTACCTGATGTCCCGTCATAACGAGGTGTTTCTTTAACAGAGTTAAATGAAAGAGCCAAGTCAGAGCCTACCATCCAGTTTCCTTTTTCAGTTTGTGCGTATGTAGCGCTTGCAAAAGCAACTGCTACGATTAATAAAAATTTTTTCATACTATTCTATATTTTTATTGTTATTAATAAGGCAAAGGTACAACTTATTTTCGAATGTGCAAATTTTTTTAAAGAAATTTTTCGTTTTGTTTTAACTTTTAGAATGGTTATGCCATAATATCTGTTCAAAATGTAATTCTAATTCTTAATCTCCTTTGCAGTATACACTTTGCCAAAGTTAATAACCCGCCGTGCTACGGCTACCCGTGTGTCAACACCTGTCCAACAAGTCTAACCAGCAAAACGAGTGACATTAGTAGATAGCAACACTATAAACTCAATCAATGTTCAACTATAATTTAATTAACCTTCATTGTAGAGCCACTGTAGAGCCACTGTAGAGCCACTGTAGACCCACTGAAAACCCACTATAGTTCCGTTTAAAGTTTATTTAACATTCGTTCAAAATCTACAACACTGATTCACAATTACGTTTGTATTACAATCCGTGTAAATCTAGCAACGAAGTTGCCCATTCGTGCCCATCACATTTGTCAATTGTCAATTATCAATTGAAAAACTATCCGTGAAATCCGTGAAATCTGTGCGAGACATTTAAAACAGCAAAGCTGTTTATTTATTTGTTTGATTTTTTTGAGATTTGTAAGATTTCTGTAGCGTAAGCTACACTTTTATTACACCCAACCCACCTTAATTAACACCGATTCACAATTACGTTTGCATCGCAACCCGTGTAAATCCAGCAACGAAGTTGCCCATCTGTGCCCATCACATTTGTCAATTGTCAATTATCAATTGTCAATTGAAAGACTTTCTGTAGCGTAAGCTACACTTTTATTACATCAACTAAAAAAGGGTGTCTTAAAAAATATCACTACTTTTTAAAACACCCCATACTTATATAATTATGAAGGATTTCCTGCTTAGAAGAACAAAGCTACTCCTATACCTACACCCAAAACACCCTCTTTTGCTTTGCGTTTACTGTTATCTGTATTTTTTAAAGAAAAATGGTCATACTCTGCATAGGCTGTAAGAGCAGCACCTCGGTTTACAAAGTAAGCCAAGCCTGCTTTACCTCCTACTACTAAACCATTCCACTCACCATTAGTGCCCGGTTGGTTTTCTCTGCTTGCAAAACCTATTTTTGCTCCCACAAAAGGTGCTAAACTTCCACCTGTAGGAAAATAGTAATGCACATTAGGGGCAATTGTAAGGGTATTCGATTTGTATTCCCAATTATCTCCCCTTTTATCTTTTGAATGTTCATAACTCACTCCTAACCCTACTGCTAAATTATGAACCACAAAGTAATTAAAGTTAGGTGTGATTTTAAAAGTAGTTACTGTTTGATCTAATTCTGTAACTTGGTCATTTTTCACTACTAAGTTTTTAGATTGAAATGAAAGACCTAAATCGGCGCCTACCATCCAGTTTCCTTTTCCGGTTTGTGCGTAGGTAACAGTTGCAAAAACAACAGCTACCACTAATAAAATTCTTTTCATACTGTTCATTTTTTGTTTTTAATTAAGGCAAAGATACGAAATAATTACGAATTACAAAATACGAATTACGAAAAAAATGCTTTTTCACTTTTCACTAATGGCAAAAAACTACCATAACTAATCCATTTTCAAGACAAAAATCGATGTTCTCTTTTAGTCCCATAATATGTTCATAACTATAGCCTTTATCTCTTCTTCCTCAGTTTCGCTTTTAGAGCCAAAAACAGCTTTTATCTCTGGAGTTTTTACTCCGTAAGCAACCATATAGTATCCCATAGGTGAGTGGTTTTTAAAGAAAGGACAAAGATAGTGTTTTTATAAAGAGAAGGACAAAAGTATAGTTAGTAAATTCAAGAATAAGTTGTATTTTTGCCAAATAAGTAAATAGATATCAAAAATATGCAACACTGGATATTGACCTCTGCACAAGAGTTTTACGCAAACGTTAAAGATATATTGAACAAATGCCGAGCCTCATTCTATATAGAGGTAGGAGATGGTAAGGGAGGATATAGGCAAATTCTTATCACTCAAGAAAATGAAAGCGCTATCCCCTCAATAATGCTTGAAGATATAGAGGGTTTTACCTACCGTCAGTTTATCATTGTCTCTAGCCCTGATGTTACCATAAATACTGAAAAATGTATTTATCATCAAGATATACTGCCTTATGTTATAGAAGGTACGGGAGGAAGAGAAACGGAAGACATTATAGAGTGTATTTACTTGCGGATGATTCTCATTACCAAACTAATGGACGTCTCGGCTAAGTCTCTTTATAAGAAGTTGTATAAAAATTTAGAAGCTAACCCTAACTTTCGTAAGGGATTTCATCAAGGTTCTTCTATGCACAAAAACGCATTGTATGATCTAAGAACTATCCATAAGACCAAGCGATTTGGTCTTAACAATCCTTTATCTATTCTAACGATAGAGGAAAGAGAGAAGTAAAGATATTTTTAAGTTAAAAAACAACAAAGGCTGTCGCAAATTTTAGTTTGTGACAGCCTTTTTGTCAATTATCAATTGTTAATTGTCAATTGAATATTGAGTTCTTTCAATTGCGCCTCATCGATAGGCGAAGGGGCATCAATCATCACATCGCGACCGCTGTTGTTTTTAGGGAAAGCGATAAAGTCGCGTATGGTTTCTTGTCCGCCGAGCAGTGCTACCAATCGGTCGAAGCCAAAAGCCAAACCACCGTGAGGAGGAGCACCGTATTTAAAGGCGTTCATCAAGAAGCCAAATTGTGCTTGTGCCTGCTCTGGGGTAAAGCCTAATAACTCAAACATTTTGGCTTGTAATTCTTGGTTGAAGATACGTATAGAACCCCCACCTACCTCGTTGCCGTTGAGCACGAGGTCGTAAGCATTAGCGCGAACGGCACCTGGGTTGCTGTCGAGTAACGGAATATCCTCAGGTTTAGGCGAGGTAAAAGGGTGATGCATTGCAAAGAAGCGTTCTTCCTCTTCACTCCACTCCAAAAGAGGAAAATCTACGACCCAAAGTGGGGCATATTCATCGGGTTTGCGCAAGCCGAGACGCTCGGCGAGTTCCATACGGAGAGCGCTGAGTTGCCCACGTACTTTGTTTGCCTTGCCTGAAAGGATACAGATAAGGTCGTCTGCTTTGGCACCAGTGCGCTCTGCCCACGCCTTGAGGTCATCCTCGTTATAAAATTTATCTACTGATGATTTGAAGCTACCATCTTCATTGCACTTCACATACACCATTCCGGAAGCGCCTACTTGCGGACGTTTTACCCATTCTACTAAAGCATCAATCTCTTTGCGGGTGTAGCTGTTGGCACCAGGTACGGCAATACCTACTACTAATTCGGCTTCGTTGAATACCTTGAAATCGCGGTGTTGCGCAAGGTCGTTGAGTTCACCGAATTTCATACCGAAACGGATATCAGGTTTGTCGTTGCCATAAGTTTTCATCGCCTCGGCGTAGGTCATACGAGGGAAAGCCCCGAACTCTAAGCCTTTGAGTTCTTTGAGGAGGTGTTTTGCCAATCCTTCAAAGGTTTGGATGATGTCCTCTTGTTCTACAAACGACATTTCGCAGTCTATTTGGGTAAACTCCGGCTGACGGTCGGCGCGGAGGTCTTCATCACGGAAGCATTTTACGATTTGGAAGTACTTGTCTAATCCGCCTACCATTAGTAGCTGCTTAAAGGTTTGTGGTGATTGTGGCAAGGCGTAGAACTCACCAGCATTCATACGGCTGGGCACTACAAAGTCGCGAGCGCCTTCGGGTGTTGATTTAATAAGTACAGGCGTTTCTACCTCTATAAAGCCTTGTTCGGATAGATAGTTACGCACCATTATACCCACTTTGTGGCGGAAAATAAGATTATCGCGTACGGGGGTACGGCGTATATCGAGATAGCGGTACTTCATACGGAGGTCTTCACCGCCATCGGTATTATCTTCAATGGTAAAAGGGGGGAGTTCGGAGTGGTTGAGCAAAGTAAGTGCTGTAACGAGGATTTCGACTTCTCCGGTAGGGATATTTGCGTTGGCTGCTTCGCGTTTGATCACAGTACCTTGAATTTGAATCACGTCTTCACGAGAGAGGGTTTTCGCCTGCTCGAAGACTGTTTTATCAGTGCGTTCTTCATCGAATATAAGCTGGGTGATACCATAGCGGTCGCGAAGGTCTACCCAAATCATAAATCCCTTGTTGCGGATGCGTTGCACCCAACCACTGAGGGTTACTTGTTGTTTTTCGTGTGAGAGTCGTAGCTCTCCACAAGTATGCGTTCTGTACATTTATTTTAATTATGAATTAGTGCTATTTTTTAAATAATTCGGAGTGGGAACCTACTCTTACCAAGTAAATTTCATTTTGTTCCTCATCATATTGCAACCAAATTATCAATAAATCAGGTAGGATATGACATTCTAAATGACCTTTATAATTACCTGTAAGTTTGTGGGGTCTCATATAATCAGGGAGAGCCTCAACTCCTCCTTTTTTTAACAATGTGATAGTGTCAGTAATCTTCTTTACTTTGGTCTCATCATTAAGGAATTTTTTAAAATCCTTTTTGAAAACTCCTGTATAGTATATTTCATATTTAAATGTTTCTTCTTCCATAGTTAGCTTTTAAGAGATTCCATTAATTCCTCTACGGTTGCATAACTCTTCTTGTTTTTATCTTTAGCCATAGCTTCGGCTTCTTTCATAGCTTGTAGAGTAAGATCATTAGGAATATAGCTCTCTTCTTGAGGGGGATTGTATTCAAAATCAATGTTCATTTCTTTGAAAAGAGTAGTTAGTACATTGATTTGATTTTGAGTTTTAGGATAAACTAATAGACACATAATATTCAATTTTTAAGGTTTTTACTTTTGATATGCTTCTATACGCCTGCTCGCTGGCTATCTTCAAAGGGGAAAATGCGATGCAAAAGCGATAACATTCTGTTAATCAGAGATTATTATTTTTCAACTCTTGATTCATATTAATAATAGCTGATTTCGTAGATAGTAGAGGCATCTTGTTTGGTAAACACTATTTCTTTTCTTTCCAAATACTTTCTCTTGCCACTTTCTTCTTTATAAGAAAAGGTATAAACTCTCTCTTGTTCATACTTTACATCAATAGGTTTGCCTTTAGAATCTTTGGTAATGTGCTCTTTATGGGTGATACTAAACTTATAAGTGCCATTGTTATTACTAATAAGTTTGTAACTTAGATTTTTTAAAGTGCCATCTTGTATTTTAGCAATTTTCTTTTCTAAGTCTTTTACAGTTTCTTCTAAAGAATAGTTGGAGGTTCCCTGATTTATATTTTCCACTCCAAAACGATTTTCTACAATTTTTGTTACATAGCCATCTTTATCATAATCATAGCTAAAAGCAGTGGTATTGGAAGATGTATAACCAAACTCTACATCACTAAATTCTTTTGTCATAGACTTAATGAGATTTTTAGTAGGAATTCCTATAGGTAACAATATTTCACCTTTAAAAAAAGACATATATTTGCTTATAATATCTCCAGATTCGTCACTGAAAAACAACCACTTATTCTTATTCTCATTAGGATAATAGGTCATAGTAGTGGTTATAGTTTCTGTTTCACCATTCTCAACTCTTATGCGAAGTAGCTGGCTAATATTCCCTTCTGTCCAAGTGTATTTACCCCTTCTTGATTCTATAAGTTGTCCTTTTGCATCATATACGAAATCATTATCATAGCCTTTGTAATAACCTTTGCTATTCAAAACATCTTCACGTGTTTGATTGCCGAATTTTGCAACTATTTTTCCTTGAGGATATTCAAAAGTAATTTCTTCTTCTGGTTTACCTTCTTCTTTGACAGTCTCTTTTGAAATGCGCCCTTGCTCATCATACATATAAGCCACAGAACTATTTTTTACTGTATATTGGTAACGAGGACTATCTTCTGTTGAAGAAGGGACATAATCCCTTTTCAAATAGGTGATTTTTACTTCCTTAATCCTCTTTACCTCAGTGGTTTTAGGAGGTTCAGGGTTATTAGGTGTTGGGTTATCGTCGCTTTTTCCGCAAGCAGCTAAAGTAAGGACGGCAGTAGCTACTAAAAATAAGGCTTTTTTCATTGTTGATAATTTTAAATAATTCATTTATTTTTATATTCTATTGAGATTTAACTTCTCGGGGTTATTTCTGTTATCCCAAAAAGATATAATTTCAATCACTTGTTTTTGTTCTATAATTTGGTAAAAAATTGAAAAATTACGAAGTACAATTACTCTTCTTACATCCTTTCTATTATCTACTATTGTTCCTATTCTTGGATTATACTCAAGCATTTCACAAATTTTAGCTATTTCAGCTTCTAATTTTAGAATATAACTTTCTGATTGAGTTTTTTCTAACCAATACAGCGAAATATCATACAATTGAATTTTAGCTTTTGGCAACCAAATAATCGTTAGATCTTCCATTTTTCCAATTCTCTATGAGTTCTCGTAATCCTTTCATTACTTCATTATGAGGAATAAAGACACCTTTTTTTGCCTCTTCTAAACCTTCATCTATAGAATGTAGTTCAGCTTCTGAAACCTTTGCATAAGGTTCAGTGTATTCATTAGTAACAATCTCAAAATCTAAATTTTCAAGAGCGGCTTTAGCCTTTTCCAATGAGAGATGTTTAGGTGGTTTAATAATAAGTGTACTCATAATTTTAGTATTTTTAAATTCAATTATTTTTGATATGCTTCAAGTTCTCTAGTAAGAATTTATAGACAAAGGTTTTTTCTCTTAGGCTTCTTTCTCTATGAGTTCTCGTAATCCTTTTCATTACCTCATTATGAGAAATAAAGATACCTTTTTTTGCCTCTCCTAAACCTTCATAGTTCAGCTTCTGAAACCTTTACGTAAGATTCAGAATTGTCAGAGATATTGGAAATAAAGGTGTTCATTCATCTAATTGAGCAAAAACTCATCTTCCTCATTGCTTTCAATGCCTAAGGCTTCGTATATGTATTTGAAGGTGGAGAGCAATTTAGGTTTGCCATCTATGAGGGCTACATCGTGTTCAAAGTGGGCAGAAGGCTTGCCGTCGGCGGTGAGAATTGTCCAACCGTCTTTAAGTTGACGTATGCTCTTGGTGCCTAAATTAATCATAGGCTCTATAGCCACGACCATTCCATCTTTAAACTTTTTACCACTACCGCGTCTGCCGTAGTTAGGCATTTCGGGGTCTTCGTGCATTTTGCGCCCTACGCCGTGTCCTACGAGTTCGCGCACTACTCCATAGCCGTGTGCCTCACAATGTTGTTGTATAGCGTGCCCTACATCACCTACACGGTTGCCCGCACGAAACTGACGGATACCTATATACAACGATTCTTTGGTTACGCGCAAGAGTTCTTTTACTTCGGGGGCTACTTCGCCTACTTCAAAAGTATAAGCGTGGTCGCCGTAGTAACCATTTTTCAGTGCCCCACAATCTATTGAGATGATGTCGCCTTCTTGTAATGGACGGTCGTTAGGAATGCCGTGCACTACTTGCGCATTAGGACTCATACATAGGGTATTAGGGAAGCCATACAAACCTAAAAATCCTGGGATAGCCCCTTGACTGCGGATGTACTCTTCAGCGAGTTTATCAAGATACAGGGTGGTTACCCCTGGTTTTACTTCTTTAGCCATTATGCCCAAAGTACGTGATACTACTTGGGCTGCTTGGTGTAGTAGTTCTATTTCTTCGGCTGTTCTAATGTGAATCATTTGTAATTACGAATTACGAAAGACGAATTACGAAAGTTTTGTCATTCGTAACTCGTCATTCGTAATTAGATTTCTATTTTTTGAATTGTTTTAGTAAATTGGTTGTAGAGCTGTCGTGTGCAGAGAGTTCGGTAGCGGCAATGTCTTTAAGGATTTTGCTTGCCAACTGTTTGCCGAGCTCTACGCCCCATTGGTCGTAACTATAGATGTTCCAAATCACACCTTCTACAAAAATCTTATGCTCATACATTGCGATAAGGCTACCCAAACTTTCAGGGGTGAGTTTATCGATGAGGATAGAGGTTGTAGGGCGGTTTCCTGTAAACACTTTGAAAGGCACTAAGGCTTCGTTTACCTTGTCACCCATTTCTTTGCGCACTTCGGCTTCGGTTTTACCTTTTAAAAGAGCTTCGGTTTGTGCAAAGAAGTTAGCCATTAGCTTGTTGTGGTGGTCGGTATTGCCGTGCAATGAGTGTTTAAAGCCAATGAAATCAGTAGGTATCAATTTAGTACCTTGGTGAATAAGTTGGAAGAACGCGTGTTGAGAGTTCGTTCCTGGTTCACCCCAGATGATTACCCCAGTTTGGTAACTTACAGGGTTGCCATCACGATCGGTTTGTTTACCGTTACTTTCCATTATACCTTGTTGTAGGTACGCAGCCAAGCGGTGCAAATACTGAGTATAAGGAATGATCGCCTGACTTTCGGCTCCGTAGAAGTTGTTGTACCACACACTGAGCAATGCCAATACTACTGGAATATTCTTCTCAAAAGGAGCAGTGCGGAAATGCTCGTCCATAGCGTGAGCTCCTTTGAGCAACTTATCAAAATTATCATAACCTACTGATAGGGCAATGCTCAAGCCTACGGCACTCCACAACGAGAAGCGTCCGCCTACCCAGTCCCACATAGGGAATACGTTATCAGGGTCTATACCGAATTTATCGATTTCTTGCAAGTTAGTAGACACCGCTACAAAGTGTTTAGCAATATCTTTTTCTGAGCCTGATTTGAGGAACCATTCTTTTACAGTAAGCGCATTCGAAAGGGTTTCGAGTGTTGTGAATGTTTTAGATACAATCACTATCAAGGTAGTTTCGGGGTTGAGGTGCTTGATAGTTTCGAGCACGTGGTCACCATCTACATTGCTGATGAAATGTACGTTGAGGTGATTCTTATAGAATTTAAGCGCCTCAGTTACCATTGCCGGACCGAGGTCAGAGCCACCGATACCAATGTTCACCACATCGGTAAAGGCTTTACCGCTATAACCTTTGCGTTTGCCACTGATGACCTCTTCGCCGAACTGTTTGATTTTGTGTTTTACAGCTACTACTTCGGGCATTACGTTTTTGCCATCTACGTTTATCACGCTATTTTCGGGTGCGCGAAGGGCGGTGTGCAAAACCGCACGTTTTTCGGTGTTGTTGATAAGGTCGCCACCGAAGTACTTTTCGATAGCATCTTTAAGGTGACATTCGTCAGCGAGTTGCACAAGGAGTTTAAGGGTTTCTTCGTCTATGCGGTTTTTAGAATAATCTACATAGAAGTCGTGCCATTTGATGGCAAATTTCTCCCCGCGAGCGGGGTCTTTCTCAAATAGAGAAAGCATATGGCGGTCTTTTACTTCCGCAAAATGTTTTTGCAATGCTTTCCACGCATTGGTTTGTGTTGGATTACTATTTTTTAACATTTTTATTTATATATGTTTAATGTTGTTATTCTTTTTATAGTCAATCACAAATTAGTCTGTAAATTTTGCACCTTTCACTTTGCCAAAGTTTGAAACTTTGGCAAAGTTAATTATCTTAATAATCAGTTGAATTCTCTATTTGTTTAATTATAATCTATGTAATAGCAACTAACATCTGTCTTTTCAGAGTGCAAAACTACAAAATAATGACGCCTCACCTTTAGCTAATTTGCTAATTTACAAATTACTTAATGAAACTTACTTTTTCAGTCTTTTAAACACAAAACGGGTGATAAAAATACCTGTAGAATCATTGCTTCCTGCATTGCTCTCTACTCCACTGGTAACAAAAGCAAGTTCCCAGCCTTCTTCACTCATTGTGTTCAACTTAGAAGTGATAAGAGCATCGTTGGCAGCGATGTTCTGAAAACGAATCCCCCCGAGATTAAAGAAGTTGAGGAGTTTGGTCTCATCAAAGCCCTTTACGCGAATCTCATCACGGTCGCTTTTGTTGCGTTCGTCTCCTTCTTCCGAGCGCGTAGTGGTAAATTCTTTATAATTGCGTGTTTCATTAGCCGAGATAAGTCGCGAACGTCCTGCTCCCGAAGGTACTACCGATTCAATAGCGGTTACTACCTTAAATTCATACACTTGTGCTGAGGCGGTAAAGCCCACAAGAGCCAATAGATAAAAAATAAACTTTTTCATTTGTATTTCTGTTTAATTAACCATTAATCACTAATCATTAACCATTGTTACGACACCGTTTGCTTTTGTACATTCGTTACCTCCTCTTCCATTTCAATAGGGGTCGCTTTTAGCGCATCAAGCTGTTCTTTTAGTGGCGCTATCTCCTTCAAATATTTAGCTTTAAGTCGCGCATCAATAGGCACCGATTCTGGTAACTTCTCTCTGAGTGGGTCTACTTGTCTTCCATTCTTCCAGAAGCGATAGCACACGTGAGGACCTGTTGCCAAGCCAGTACTTCCCACAAGTCCAATCACCTGCCCTTGTGATATGCGTTGTCCTTTGCGTGCTAATATTCTCGACATATGCAAGTACTGTGTTGTATACATATTGTTGTGGCGCACCTTCACGTAGTTACCATTACCCGAACTATAGCCCGCCTCAATTACCGTTCCTGATGCTGTCACCCGTATAGGCGTACCCGTAGGTGCTGCATAGTCGGTACCAAAATGCCCCTTCATACGGTGAAGCACAGGGTGAAAACGCATTCCAAATTTAGACGTAATGCGGAAGATATCCAAAGGCGATTTCAAAAACATTCGCTTCATCATATTCCCCTTTTCGTCGTAATAGCCATTTGTGCCTTTTGCCGAATCGGTAGTGAAGTTAAAAGCGTAATAAGGTCTCCCTTGCCACTCAAAATAAGCCGCTTTCACTTTCTCAACTCCCGCAAAAATAGTGTCGTCCACATAACGTTCCTCATAAATAATCTTAAAATTATCACCCTTTTGCAAGCGGAAAAAGTCGATGGTGTAATCAAAAATCTGTCCCATTTGGTAGGTAGCATTCGCACTGATACCCGCCGCAAGCGCATCAACTGTAAGATTACTGTTAATATTTCCTGCCAATGCTTTTTCCACAATCGTTACTTTGCGTTGCGCTTTGTAAGCGTGAACCGAGTCTCCAAGACGCACCACTACGTAATCTGTAACGTTCGGCTGATAGATAAAGCTATGGGGTTTCGAGGGGTCTTTTTTATCGTACAAAAAAGCGTAAACCTTACCCGTACGTATATTCTTAGGGTTAAACTCTCCTTTGGTTTTTTGGGTGATATTATGAATATCCACCGCTCCTATATTATTCTCTTCTAATAGTTTACCAAAGGTATCACCCTGCTTAATCGTATCTTTCACTATCGTGTAATCGTTCAGGTTGAAACCAAATTCATACACCGGAGGTTTAGGTGCCTCAACAGTAGCCGAAGCGGTTGCCTTCTCAGCATTAGGGGTATCATTACAAGCTGTGAATACCAAAAGCTGAAGTGCAAAAAATGAAAAATAAAGGACTTTCTTCATCATAAGTTTTCTGTTTCTGTTTTTACATTTTTTAGTTCACAAACACCAAGCCATTTAAGGCGCAAGTGTATCAAAAAATCTTACAAAGGTGCAAATAAAAAATGAACTACGCAAATAAAAAAACTAAAAAAACTGCGTATACCTCCTTTAATTTATTCATAATTAATGTATTAAGCTGTATATCTCAACTCTCGCAAACTGCTTCTATGTCCTCTTTTTCAACACTTTTACCGCTACCCTTCACCTTGTCTTTTTCTTAAATTCCAGCCATACCCAAACGCCCTCTCCCCTACTCAGTACATTTTTCTACCCTACAAGCTATATAAGTAGTACATTTTTCCATAAAAACTCCATTTCACAAAATGCCTCCTCCCAAAAAAGTGCCATCTATCGTCCAACATTCGTTCAAGATTCGTTTAAGGTTCGTCCAAGCTACCTATACAATAGTAAATTTTTCTTTTTGAAAATCCTTATCCCTATTTCTCTTAAAAACTATCTGTGTGGCTCACTTTCCCGAGTCTCCCCGAAAGCTCCTAACCAGACTCTTCTTCATTTTCTCATTTCCAAATTTGTTCATTTTCCCCTGCCTATGGCCTGTGGCCTGTGGCCTAAGGCCTCACATCTCATTCCCAAATTTGCTCATTTGCTAATTACCTCCTATCTTTGCCCCCATAAAACAAATTATTATGAAATATATTTATACTCTCATTGCCCTACTAACAGCTACTAATACCTTTGGGCAGAACATATTTTTGCTCAAAGAACTCTTTTTAAAAGGAAACGTAAAATCCGTGCGCGTTATTCCTTATCAAGTAAAAGAAAACAAGAAACACCGCATTCAAAAAACAGCTGTAAAGAAATTCTATTACGATGAAAATCTGTTTCTCTTAGCCAATGAACAAGGATATGTTGTCCAACAAATTATGTTTGCCGACCGAAATGTATTCAACCTTAAAACAGAAGTAACTTACGACGATAATAACCGAGAAACAAACCTAAAAGTATACGATGAAACCGATACTCTATTGCGTGAGTACACCCTTACTTATGACGATAAAGAGAAAAAAATGCAGAAAACTGTCTACTTCCCTAAAACAGGTAAGGAATATTTAGTACTTTCAAGTGATACAAACAAACGCAGTTACCCTACCTATGCTACTTATTACAACACCGATGAAAGTATCAAAAACTACTCTTCATATAAGTACGACAAAAGGGATAACCAACTCGAAACCAAAGTCTACAATCCCGATAAATCAGTAAAATACACCAAGAAGACAAAGTATAATAAAAACGGATTCGTTACCCACCAAATAACCAAATCCAACGAAAAGAATAAAAGCCTCGAAACAGTGTATACCTATAAAAAAGAGCCTTTTCCTACTGAAATGCTCTTAATCTTCGAAAAGAAGACCCATAATAAAGCAAAGAAAATAAACTATACCTTTTCTTATCAATACGATGAAAAAGGCAATTGGATAGAGAAGAAATGCTTTTCCGAAGGCAAATTAGTATATATCGTAGAAAGAGAAATCACATATTATTAGTAAATTAGCTTCATATTTAATTATTGGTATTATTGGCATTTCTGGTATTATTGGCATTATTAAAATTTATATCGTATGAGCTTATTCTCTATTCTTATATTTCTTTTTTTCTTTTGGCTTTTTAGACAACTTTCCCAACAGCTACCCACCGAGCAGCCCTTTCGCAAGCCATTTCAGCAAAACATATCACCCGCTACATTCGAGCTGAATCTCCTCTCACTTTGTAGCTTAGTTATCAAAGCCAACGGACGTGTTACCCAAGCCGAATTAGATTTCGTGCGCTTGCAGTTCGTACGCCTTTATGGTAAAGAACGCGCCAATGCCGTGTTTCGCAGTTTTAATGAACTAATAAAAGGACGCCAGATAGAAGCTCCCCGAGTAGCAATGTACATACGCGCTCGTACTACCTACGAAACACGCTTGCAAATCCTCTATTTTCTCTTTGGTATCGCTCAAGCCGATGGAGTAGTAAGCCAAGACGAAGTACAACAAATAGAGCAAATAGCCTATTACTTCCAGATAGAAAAAAGTGATTTTATAAGCATCAAAGCAATGTTTGCTAACACTTATGGTAGTAATAGCTATACCCAAACTCCCAATGAAAATGCTTATGCTATTTTAGGTATAAGCCCCCAAGCTACTGATGCCGAAGTAAAACAAGCTTACAGAAATATGGCAAAAAAATATCACCCCGATAGAGTGATTACTGAAGATGAAGCCATAAAAAAAGGCGCCGAAGAAAAGTTCAAACAAGTACAACAAGCCTATGAACAAATCGCACGCCAAAGAGGAATGAACTAACCTAATAGCTTACCCCTTAAACAAAAAAGTGGCAAGCTACCTACATCGCACCGCTACAACCGAATACCTTTGCTGTGTTCCCACCCTGGAGGATTTTTCAGGAGCTGGTCGTGTAGGACTTGCCGGCGACAAAAGTACAACTTTTTTATTACATAGCAAATTTTTTCTATTTTTTTTCTTGCTTAGTAGCTCTATTTTTATTACCTTTGCACCAAAAGTGTTATATAACAACCTTTCAAAATCTGGTTAAAACAGTTAAAAAACAAAGAAAAATATTAAATATCAATGATGAAAAAACTATTCTTTTTATTCTTAGCGCTCCTATCGCTACAATGTAGTAAATCACAAGATAGTGAGACCACAGGTTTGAACTCTGAAAAGATGCTCACCCTTATCAATCAGCAACGACAAAAAGGCTGCAATTGTGGTAGTAATTATTATAAACCCGTACCTCCTGTAAAGTGGAATAAAACAATAGGAAAAGTAGCCAAAGCCCATAGTGACGATATGCTTAAACGCAACGTATTAACTCATCATAGTAAAAACGGACAAGATCCTGGAGGGAGACTTACTAACGCTGGTTATAAATGGGCTACGTGGGCTGAAAATGTAGCTATGGGACAACAAAATGAAGAAGAAGCGATGAAAAGTTGGCTCGAAAGTCCTTTACACTGCGCTAATATTATGAATGCCCAAGTTACCGAAGTTGGTGCTGCTCGTAGTGGTAAGTATTGGACGCTACTCTTCGCTGCTCCTTATCCTTAATTTCTAACTGCTTCCTAACTCTTAAAACAATGTATCTCGACGTTCATTCGCATACCCAGCACTCAACTTCCGATACTTTGGTGATTCGCAATCAGTATCCACTCACCGCCGATACCAGCGAACCTTTCTCAGTAGGTATTCACCCTTGGTTTTTAAACGATTTTGAGGCGCAGTGGAACGCACTCATACCCTTAGCCCAGCATTTCAACTGCTGGGCAATAGGTGAATGTGGTCTCGATAAGAACGTTACCTCTCCCCTACCCTTACAACAAGAAATCTTTTTAAGACACATAGAATTAGCCGAAAGTTTAGAACTCCCACTTATCATTCACTGTGTGAAAGCTTATGCCGAGGTAATACAACTCCGCAAGCGCACCCGCTCACAACAGTTATGGATATTGCACGGTTTCAGAAAAAACTTAAAAGTAGCACAAGAGCTCATCGCTCACGGCATTGCCATTTCTTTTGGCACTCCCCTACTCTATTCTCATCAATTGCAAGAAGTCTTTAAGAAAATCTCCCCTGAATACCGGTTTTTTGAAAGTGATGACAGTATTCAACCATTAGTTATCAAACAAGTCAAACAAGCCAGACTTATCTAAGGTTTAAAACTTAAATCTAAAATTTTCTCCTCAAAAAATTTGCTCGTTTGCTAATTACTTCATATCTTTGCACCCTGAAAATTGAAAGGGGGTGTATCTTTATGTTAATAATTCCTTTAAAAGACGGAGAAAGCATCGATAAAGCTTTAAAACGTTATAAACGCAAATTCGACCGTACAGGTGTAGTACGTGAACTACGTGAAAGACAACATTTCACTAAACCTTCTGTACGCAGAAGAGCCGAAATCCAAAAAGCACAATACATTCAGCACTTGAAAGATCAAGAAGAAGTATAGTTCATTGTGGAGATATTCAATTTTTTTTAAGTAGGAACGGATAATATTCGTTCCTACTTTTTTTATTTAAGTGTTGTTCATTATCCTTATCGGTATTGTTCATTGTTCATTCTTAAATTGTGTATAACTTGAGGAAGAAAAAATACTAAAATATTTGCTCTTTTATGTTTTCTGTGTATACAAAAATGAAGATGAAAAAAGCAAATTTATTTCTTATAAAATATCCACTACTTTTTGTCAGTTATGAACAATCTGCTAAGTGAAAAGTTCTCAACAAAAAGTTGTGCATAATATCAAAAAGAGTTATCAACAATTTTGCTTAAAATATTCATTTAAAAAACCGTAAATCACTTTTTATTGTTGATAACTAATCATAATATTCTTAAACTGAAAAAAGCAAGTTTTTCAGCCTAATTTTATCCCTCTTATGAACGTCATCATAATAATAACCCTTCTTTTTTTAGAAAGAAATCTTTTTCAATTTATAATTTGGTGATTGTTAATAACTCAAAAATATTTACTTTTGCAATATGAAAAAAACAAATAAAACTCAAAAGCAAGGCAAATCAGGGAAACCTAAAAAGAATAAGAGTTTAGCTAAACGCAACAAGCAAGAGCTTATCAAAGCGATTTTCTCGGTGTTACAAGAACACCCCGAAGAGAGCTTTAACTACAAGCAAATCGCTGCCAAACTCCACATTACCGATGCACCACGTCGTGATATGCTGGTGAAACAACTCGTACAACTGAAAGAGAAAAAACGCATTGTAGAAATCGACCGTGGAAAGTACCAAGCTATTCCTATGCAACACTATTATGTAGGTACGCTCGATGTGAGTGCGCGTGGCAATGGTTATGTAATAGTTGATGGTTTAGATAACGACATTTTTGTAGCACAGAATTTTCTAAACAAAGCCCTCCACGGCGATTTGGTGGAAGTGTATGTATTTCCGCGTTTTAGAAATCGCAATAAGATGGAAGGGGAAATTAGTAAGGTGTTAGAACGTAACAAAGTGCGCTTTGTAGGTACTGTGCAAATGCATAAGAACTTTGCTTTTGTCGTCCCTACTGATGCTCGTATGTATACTGATTTCTTTGTGTTGAAAGACAAACTCAATGGTGCTCAGGACGGCGACCGTGTGATTGTACGCATTGAAGATTGGAAAGACAAAAGCGATTCGCCTATGGGGGTAGTGGAACAGATACTCGGTAAACCAGGGGAACAAACTACTGAAATGCACTCTATCTTAGCTGAATACGGTTTGCCTTATACCTATCCAGAAGAGGTAGAAGCCTTTGCTAAAAAGTTAGACCTTTCCATTACCGAAGAAGAAATTGCCCGTCGTCGTGATATGCGTGAAACCCTCACTTTCACTATCGACCCTCGCGATGCAAAAGACTTTGATGATGCACTCTCATTCAAAGTATTAGAAAATGGCAATTACGAAATTGGCGTACACATTGCCGATGTATCACACTACGTGAAAGAAGGCACTATATTAGACGAGGAAGCCTATAACCGCGCTACTTCAGTATATTTGGTAGATAGGGTAGTGCCAATGTTACCCGAAATCCTCTGTAACTTCGCTTGTTCACTCCGCCCCGATGAAGATAAATACACCTTTTCGGCAGTGTTTGAGATGAATAAGAAAGCTGAAGTGGTAGATATTTGGATAGGACGCACTGTGACACACTCGTCATTTAGGTTTGCTTATGAAGAAGCACAATCAGTAATAGAGCAAGCCAAAGTAGGGGAGGAGTACACCATTCCTGCCGAAACTTCCATTATCGATAAAGAGCGTGCAGTACCTGCTGAGGTAGTAGAGGCTATTCTCACACTCAATACTTTAGCCGAAAAACTTCGCGGAAAGCGTATGCGTTTAGGAGCTATTACTTTTGATAAAGTGGAAGTGAAATTCGACCTCGATGAGAATGGCAACCCTACAGGAGTATATTTCAAAGAAAGCAAGGAAGCCAACAAACTAATTGAAGAGTTTATGCTCTTGGCTAACAGAAAGGTAGCCGAGTACGTAGCCAAAATGAAAAAGACATTCGTATACCGCGTACACGATGAACCCGATGCCGATAAACTCCAACAGTTCAATGCGGTAATTAGTAGATTTGGCTATAGCTTGAACTTGAACAACCGCCAAACCACTACCGATTCGCTTAATAATCTCTTAGAAGAAGTAAAAGGTAAGAAAGAACAAAACTTAGTCGATACTTTGGCAATACGTTCAATGGCAAAAGCTACTTATACTACCAAAAACATAGGACATTACGGTTTGGCGTTCGACTATTATACCCATTTTACTTCGCCTATACGCCGTTATCCCGATGTAATGGTACACCGTCTTTTGCAACTCTATTTAGATAACGCCCCTTCACAACCGGAAGCCGAATATGAAACCAAATGCAAACACTCGTCACAAATGGAGAGTTTAGCAGCATCGGCGGAGCGTGATTCTATCAAATATATGCAGGTGAAATATATGGAAGCGCATAAAAACCAGCAATTTGCAGGAGTGATTTCAGGTGTAACCGAATGGGGTATTTATGTAGAAATTACCGTAAACAAATGCGAAGGATTGGTACGCGCTCGCGACATCAAAGACGATTATTACACTTTCGACGAACAACAATATGCCTTGGTAGGACAAGCCACTGGCAAGACCTATCAGCTTGGCGATGAAGTAATGATACGTGTGAAAAACACCGACCTGATGAAAAAGCAATTAGATTTTGAACTGATAAGTGAATAATGAGTCGTAGCACGACAAGCAGTTTTTGCATCGCATACTTTGCCAAAGTTTCTTGCCCGTACGGCTCGTACCTTTGGCAAAGTTTTTTTATGCTTTTAATAATATATTGAGTAACAATATGTATTTACTAATATATTTTTAAAATATTGATATATAAATAATTATAAGCTATTTTGTAGAATGATAGTAAAAGAGCTGTAAAAATATTTGGAAGTTATAAAAATATAATATACCTTTGTCTTATAAAATCCTAATGCCTATGACTGATATTGATATTCTTTCCTTTGGAGATATATTTTGTTGTTTTCTTCTATAAACAAAATATAGTGAGAATTTTTCCTTAAAAATAACTTTCCCTAACTGAGCTACGGGTTACTGTCTTCATAAAAAAGAACGTGCAAAAGAAATATTTTTATGAATTTAAAGAATGAATTAGTATGAAAGGGATAATAAAAATTTCGTTTTTTGTGCTATGTTTTATAGTAGCGTTAGTGTCTTGCTCTAAGGATAAAAATCAAGATCCATTGCAAGATTTGCAAAATAAGTCAATGACTTATGAGGACTTCTTTAAAACTGTTTCAGAAAAAGAAGTAAGTGTTCCAGAAGATAAGGTACTTTTTATCTCTTACGAATTTAATGCGAAAGATGAGACTATTACTTTATTGTCAAGTACTGAGGCTTTCCCCAGTGAAAAAGTAGTTTGGGATGCTATAGTTAAGCATTATGAACTTAAAACTTCTCGTGAAGGAGGAAAATATGATTATGTTGTAACTTGTGATAAAGGCTGGAGTAAAAAATGTGAAGCATATAGTTGTTTAGGTGTAGTTAAAAGTTGCTTGAATCAAGGAGGATGCGCAACTGTTTGTAAAGCTAATATGGTTTATATTCCAGACATTAAGGCTTTTTATATATCAGCTGATATTGATGAATTAGTGTCATCAAAAGTTGAAGGTCTTTAGTTAAATTTAAATTTTTACACTATGAAAAGAATATTTAAATTTTCATTTCTAATGGTATGCTTGAGCATAGCCTTTATATCTTGCTCTAAGGATAAAAATCAAGATCCATTGCAAGATTTGCAAAATAAGTCAATGACTTATAAGGAGTTCTTCGAAACTGTATCAGAGCAATCAGTAGACTTTGTTCCAAATGAGAAAGTATTACTTGTCTCATACAAATTAAACAAAGATGACAATACCATCACTTTCTTGTCAAGTATCATTGCTGAATCAAGCTGGGGTGTAGGTTTTGACGTTGCTGGTAAATATGAAGAGCAACAAGCTTCTCGCTCTGACAAAGAGACATATACAGTATCTTGTACAGGGGCTAAAGGTGGAGATTGGACAAAGGGTTGTAATGGAGATTATAGTTGTGGAAAGCTGCTTTACGATTGTGCTGAAGCTGGTGGTTGTGGAACTGTTTGCAAGACTTATATGGTCTATGTACCTGATGTAAGAGCTTTTTATCTTTCTAAAGATCTTGATGAATTGGTTGATTTGAAAGATGAAGAAACTCTAAAACAAGTAAATGAAATTATTAAGCCATAGTTAATAATTATCACAATACCAATAGAGTAGGGGAGAGGTATTAAAAACTTCTCCCTTATTTTTTGTGTTTCAGCAGTTTTTTAGTACTTTTGTGCAGTTAATCAAATTTTAGGTAGAAATAGATGTTTGCGGATGTATTGCTTGCATTACCTTTGGGCTTGTTGTTAGCTTTTACCATAGGTCCTGTGTTCTTTGTATTGCTGGAAACAGCCATTACCAAAGGATTTAGGGCAGCTATTGCTTTCAATGCAGGGGTAGTATTAGCCGATACAGTCTTCATTCTTATTGTCTATTTCACTACTAGCAGTCTGTTGCGTGAAATTAAGGACGATCCTAAGCTCTTCTTTGCTGGCGGACTCATAATGATAGCTTACGGACTCATCTCGTTCATCAAACTGAAAAAAGACTTCAAGAAAACAATAGATAACAAAGAGAATGCCTATCTGCAAGTAGCTGAAAAAGTGAACTATGTAGCCCTCTTTATAAAAGGTTTTCTACTGAATTTTATCAACATAGGCGTTTTAGGTTTTTGGTTGGGAATTATTATCGTTTTTGGTCCTAAGCTCGATATGAATGCCAGTAGAATATTGGTCTTTTTTACTTCTATTATCTTAGTATACTTTGCGATAGATATCTTTAAAATTCTCATTGCTAAGAAACTCAAAAACCGACTTACTGCTTTTCATATTTACAAAATTAAACGCGCGATTAGCATTATATTGTTAGTCTTTGGAGTTTTTTTGATACTTCAAGCATTCTTTCCTAACGTATTACAATTAACTGATTAAGTACAACTCGCACAAATAGTGTATAAAAAAACTTTGCCAAAAGTTGTAAGCCACGCGGGTCTTTACCTCTTGACAAAGTCTATTTTCTATTGCCTATGGCCTAATGTCTGTGGCCTTATTACTTCTTATCTTTGTATTGATTATTTAAGTATTCAGTAACTTCTTTGGTAATATCTTTTTTCTCAGTACCGTAGAGTACACTACCGCCGTCATTAGCACCAAGAATGAAAGTGTAACCTTTTTGTTTTCCGTACTCTTTAATATTTTTCTTCACTTTGCTGAGTAAAGAATCCATTTGAGTTTGGCTTTCCATTTGTATTTTTTGTTCCTCTTGTTGCAAATGTTGTTGCAATATTTGGCTTTTTTGCATCAGTTCGTTGTATTTTTTCTGAGCTATGTTCTGAGGGAGAGTTTTAGCCTGAGCGTCGAAAGCACGCGCTTCAGTTTGGAACGCCATTGAAATACTGTCGCGTTTTCGTTCGTAGGTACTAATTTGTCCTTTTAGTTTTGCCTCGATGTCTTTTTTTTCTTGATAGTCGTTTAGAAGTTTAGAGTTATCTACAAACGCCACCTTGTCGGTACAAGCAGTAAGGGCGAGCAGTGCTACGCCTGTTAAGATGAGTTTTTTCATTTTTATAATGTTTAATTTGAATTACGTGGCAAAAGTAAGAAAGTTTTACGTGTAAAAGAAATATTTTTTAATTTTGTTTTGGAAAAAGTTATTAATATTGAATAAAGTATAATATTCGTGTATGATGACCGTCACACATTTCCCCTCACAGAAGGGACAGAGAGGAGGTTTTAAAATTTATTATTGAGAGAGGAGAATACCTCATACAAGAAGAATTAAATGAAGAAGTAGCAAAAATTATAACTTACTGGTTATTATATAATTATATAAAATATATGAAATATATATGTTAAAATATTTGTGTATATGGATAATTTGTAGTAATTATGCACCGTAATTTTAGTTTATAAAAAGCGTTAGCTTATATTTCTATACTAAGGAAATCTGGTAAATTTTCAAAAACAGTGGTAGAATAAATAAGCGAGAACGCTCACGCTGATATAGCGTGGGCTTTTCTTTTATTTGTATCACTGTCATAGCTTTACCAGAGGCTCCTTAGTATATAGATAAAGGTTAAAAGTCCTCGCTTTTTTTGTTTTTTTATAATCTTTCATTTTTGGGACTTATTGAGTTAAAATAATCAATGCCTATGTAGAATGATTAATTTATTAACTTCGAATTACTTGTAATTTTAATTGTTTACAAGCTGACTAAAAGAGGAATCCGAAAATCTTATAGAGTAGGAAAAACAAAAATACTATCAATATGAAAACTATAGTATTAATTTTTTTAGCATTATTTTTTATACCATATAGTTATTCGCAAGATTATTATCAGTATAATCAGTATGGCATTCTACAAAAAGTAGGTACTTACCAGCAAAATAATTATAATAATAGTACTGATTATTATCAGTATAATCGATATGGTATTCCACAAAAAGTAGGTACTTATCAACAGAATAATTATAATAATAATACTGATTATTATAATTATAATCAATATGGTATTCAGCAAAAGGTAGGTACTTATCAGAAAAATAATTATAGTAATAGTACTGATTATTATCAATATAATCAGTATGGTATTCCTGAAAAAAAGCAAACCTATGAGAAAAATTATAATGGTGGGTACGATGTCTATGATTATGATCAATATGGCATCAAACAAAGATCTGGTACTTACGAAAAAAACTACAATGGTGGTTATGATGTATATAAATATAACCAATATGGTATCAAAGAAAAAGTAGGTACAATACAGCGGTAATAAAAAATCCCGAACATCTCTGTTCGGGATTTTTTATTTTTGTTTTTAGTCATTACACCTTGTTTCACGTGAAACATTTTACTACCTTCTTTTATCTTATATAAATTTATTCTATATCAGAAACAATCTTCTATAAGTGTACTTTATCAAAACTGACTTTATTACAGCTTGTTTTAAGTATTATTTTTTAAAAAGTAATAAAGTATAGGTTAATAGTTGAGAAGTCTTATAAAAACGTCTTATTTTAAGTTTTTACTATTTTTAGCTTCAGAAATATAAAAAAATAGACAATTTATAATTCTTATCTCTTATTTCTTACCTAAAACATAAATCTGCGATGAGTACTCTCCTTTCCTCCAACCATAATAATTTGAACGTACTCCGTTGATGAGACCTTTAAGAAAATGTTTCTTTCCTGTTTTATATTGCTCGGAAAGCATACTCACATAGAAGGCATCAAAAAGCATAGGGTGGGTGGCAAGCAACTCAAAACCTTCTTTGGCAAAAAGCTGTTCGATACTATCCTTAGAAAAATGCCATAAATGTCGGGGCACATCATAGGCTGCCCAGTAGGCTCCGTAGTGCTGTGCGTCCCACGAACGATAATTAGGTACAGCTATAACAGCTAAGCCATCTTCTTTCAGTAAGTTACTGATGAGCTGTATTTCTTGTGTTACATCGGGTACGTGTTCCAATACGTGCCACATAGTAATCACATCAAAAGAGTGGGGGAGGAGGTTACTAAAATCAGCTTGTAACAAAACTCCTTTTTCTTTTGCTTTGGTACGTGCTTTCTCGCTGGGCTCTATGCCCATAGTCTCCCAATGTGCACATTCTTTACCACTACGCACAAAGTCGCCTGTACCTGCACCTATATCAAGCAGACGAACATTTCCTTTTTTGTATTGTTTGATGAGTTTTATTTTGTGCTTTAAGTTATAACTTTTTACCCATTGGTAGAGTTTATCAAATAGTGTTTTGCGACTGTCTGTATGCGAAATATAACCCTCACTCTCATAGTATTTTTTAAGGTCATTAGGTAGGGGAGTAGTGCGGTAAAGTTTTAATACTGAATCATATACGAGGGTAAAATCCTCTTGTGATACGCTGTAATCTTTAATTGTCATTAGTTGTTAGTGTTTAGTCGTTAGTTACTACTTGTCAATTATCAATTGTGAATTATCAATTGATAATGTTCCACGTGGAACATTTCTTATATACTTACTTTTTGTCTTTTACTTGTTACCTTTTACCTCGTAAGAAAGCAAACAGTTTTCTCTTCTTCAAATATTCAAGGTTGTAATCATTCTCGTAGGCTTCACGTTCAAAGATGATATTATGGTAAGCTCTCTTCTTATCTTTATACTTAATATATTTCAGTATAAAATCTACAGCATACCATATATAGAAAAATATCACCAAGAGTTCTCGTTGCTGAGCTAAATGTATGCGTTCGTGGTTGATGAATTGTGCATCTTTCAATAGTTTTGGGTCATTAGTAAATATAAAAGGGTAGAGGGTAATACCACTAAAACCATTAGGTACTAAATATCTGTTTACTATAAACCGATTCATATAAATTAAAAGTATGCGGCAAAAGTAGTGAGAAAATAGCAGATAAACAAATGAGTTCTTAATTATCAATTCCCAATTCCCAATTCATAAATGTTCCACGTGGAACATTTATGAATTGAATATATAGCTTTATTTAAAAATATTTATTACCTTTGTCGGCGTAAAATAATAATATATCAGTATGAAAAAGTTTTTAATCCTGTTGTTATTTCCTTTTATCGGAATGGCACAAATTATCAATACTCCAGCTACACGTTTGGAAAAAGAACTCAATGGTAAAGCAAAAGCTCTTGTCGAACGTACTTATGACGTCTTTCAAGGTAATCTTAAACAAAAACGTCTTGCAACCGAAAATTATTATGAATTTAATGAAGAAGGAAATACCTTGCAGTTAGAACAAAAATATAGTGGTATTACTTTGCGTTACGACTATGTTTACAATGCTGAGCAAAAACCTCTACAAGTGAAAATATTGAGAATGGCTCACGGAGGTATACAGAGTTCTACAGGACTCTATGAATATAATAACCAAGGGCATTTAGTAACTTATCACACAGTGATAGGGGTAAGTGCTTCGCCTACACAAACCTATACTTTTAACAAGTGGGACGCCAACGGTAACCCTACCGAAGGTCTCTTAGTAACACCCAATAGCAAGGCGAAGGTATTGCAGGAGTTTGATAAAAATAACCAACGCACTTTGCTCAAAATGGTAACCGAAGGAAATCCACCTACCGAGATGCGCATCTCAGTGCGTTACGACCGTGAGGGTAGGGTAGTGGAACGCAGTATTGCTGAGGGAAACACTAAACCCGATGTAATGCATTATACATATGATAAAAAAGGTATTCCTACCGGCGTAAATAACCAGAAGTTTGAACATACTTTTGATAAGCAAGGTAATTGGGTTACTCGCATTGTATTCGTCAATGGATATATCGTAGGATTTACAGAAAGAGAAATAAAATACTAACATTAAAAATACATATACTTATGAAAAGACTATTTATTATTACTTTAGCTTTATTCTGTACGGCTTGTAATACCGATTGGCGCAGAAAATACGATGAGGTATATCCGTCCCAAAACGGAATTTCAATGGTAAGAAAAGATAATAAATACGGACTCGTAAATGCCGAAGGTACCGTCGTAGCTCCTTTGAAGTATGATTATATTAATATCTACCCTTCTGCCGGAATACCTTTTTATGATGTTACTATTAATAATTTATATGGGGTGATACGCCCTTCGGGTGAAGAACTCATTCCTGCTCAGTATAATTTTATTTCGTATTCCGAAGGTGTTTTTATTGTACAACTCAATGATAAGAAGAAACTCCTCAGTACTAATAACGAAACACTCACCCCTTGGTATGACGAAATAGACCTCTTTTTCGGTGGTCTGGCTCGCGCTAAACAAGGTAATAAGTATGGCTATTTAAATACTAAAGGTAAAGTAGTATTGCCTTTTGTATATGATGACGCTGATGATTTCAACGATAGTAAAAAGGCAATGGTGAAGTATAAAGGTAAATGGGGAATGATTGATAATCTCGGTAATACAATCATTCCTTTTGAATACGAACAGGCTGAACCCTATACTAAAAGCAATGAGGAATGGGAAGATTATTACTATATCCTCATAAAGAAAGGCAGAGAGGTAAATATAGATAAAGAAGGTAATCTTTTGTCATTTAAATAATCACTTCTTTTACCTCTCCTCTAAATATCACTTTAAACGATAAACGCTTCCATTGTTTAGGCAAGCGAGGCGTAAACGTTAGTGCACCGTTCTTTACACGCATACCAGCAAAACCCTCTACAATGCTGAGCCACGTGCCTGCCATCGAGGTGATATGTAACCCTTCGTGTACCTCCTTGTTGTAGTCGTCCAAATCAAGCCGAGCTGTACGTAGGTAGAGCGCGTAGGCTTCCTCTGTCTTCCCTAAGGCTGATGCGAGTACACTATGCACACAAGGTGAGAGTGACGATTCGTGTACGGTGAAAGGCTCATAAAACTCATAGTGCTTTTGGAGTTGTTCTTTGGTAAATCGCTCTTCAAAGAAATAAAACCCCTGTAACGTATCTGCCTGTTTGATATAAGGCGAACGCAATATCCTATCCCACGACCAATGTTGGTTGAGCGGACGCTCCTCAGTAGGAATGGTACTTACAGGTTTCAAGTCTTTATCCAAAAAACCGTCTTGTTGCAAGTATACATCATACTTTTCGCTATAAGGCAAGTACATATGTTCCACAATATCACTCCATTCCTTCAATTCTTTAATAGTCACCCATTGCTTTTCTCTCTTGTATTTTAGTGCCATAGTCGTTGCATAACTCAAACACCAAGAGGCAAGATAGTTTGTATAGAAATTGTTATTCACATTGTTTTCGTACTCATTAGGTCCTGTCACCCCTAAGATTACGTACTGTTTCTTTTCTTCTGAAAAATTGACTCTCTGTGCCCAAAAACGTGCAATAGCAATAAGCACTTCCATTCCATATTCTTTCAGGTACGACTCATCGCCCGTATAGCGTGTATAGTTATAAATTGCAAAAGCAATCGCCCCGTTGCGGTGTATTTCTTCAAAGGTAATTTCCCATTCATTATGGCACTCTTCACCGTTCATCGTTACCATAGGGTAGAGCGCAGCCCCGCCGGTAAAACCGAGTTTCTGGGCGTTTTCAATAGCTTGTGGCAACTGTTTATAGCGGTACAACAGCAGATTGCGAGCTACTTCCGCGCCTTTGGTAGCCATATAAAAAGGCAGGCAATAAGCCTCAGTATCCCAATAGGTACTACCACCGTACTTTTCCCCCGTAAAACCCTTAGGTCCTATGTTCAAATGGGCATACTTGCCCTGATACGTTTGGTTCAGCTGAAAGATATTAAACCGGATACCTTGTTGCGCTTTCTCATCACCTTCAATCACAATATCCGATGTCTCCCATATCGTCGCCCAATCTTCTTTCTGCATCTCCAATAACCCCTCAAATGTTAATGCCTGTGCGTCTCCCACCTTTTCCGTCCCTACATTCCCCCTTTGAAGGAAGTCCGCAAGAGCGGAGTATGTGATAGGGGGGATGTTTCTTTTAAAAGGCATATTTTTCTCTGTTCCTACATTCCCCCTTTGAAGGGGGGTAGGGGGGATGTTTTCCATTTCATCTCTCAAATACCCCCCAAACTTCTCAATACAAAAAACATCATTCTTCTTAACCTCTAAGTTGTAATACAACCCTATATAGTTCTCCTTTCTATTTTCTTTTCCACTGATATTCAGTTCTTTTTCTTCTATAAAAAGATGATTTTCCATAAAGGTTTGCACTTTAAAGGCAGTCTTTTTAGTTTCAGCAAGTATAGTAGCGCAGTTGTTTTCCGAATAAATTTCCAAAGTATTCCAAAAATGCTCGTCCCAGTTAGCATCATTATTCTTAATACCACTGTCTAAGTAACTTTCTATTTCTAAGGAAATATCACCGTTCAAAGGTGTAATTTCGTAACGTAAAGCCCCTACTTTATCATAACGCAACGAGAGCAAACGCACCACTTTTACAGCAATTTCCACACCGTTAGGGAGCGTAGCCGTAAATCTTCGCTCGTACCAACCCTCTTTCATATTGAGTTGTCGGCGGAAGTTTTTTACCTCCAAACAAGTATTTAAGTCTAATAGTTCCCCGTCTATTTTGATGTGTAGTCCTATCCAGCTGGGCGCATTGAGCACTTTGGCAAAGTATTCAGGGTAGCCGTTTTTCCACCAACCCACTCGGGTTTTATCGGGGTAATACACCCCACCGATGTAGCTCCCTTGAAGTGTATCGCCCGTATAGTCCTCTTCAAAGTTAGCGCGCATTCCCATAGCCCCATTTCCAAGGCTGAAAATACTTTCGTGTTTGGTAACCTCAGCTTTATTAAAGCCCTCTACGATGATGTTCCACATGTTCATAGCTATTAGTCTTCACAAGTTTAAAGTGCAAAGGTAGAAGATAATTAGCAAACAAGCAAATTTGTAAAATTAGCTCATAAATACCCTACCCAATAATGATTACTATTACACTTTTCCATCATACCTTCGCTTTTTTCTGTCTCCACATTCTCCCTTTCCGTCACCACATTCCCCCTCTCCTTGGGAGAGGGAC
>NZ_AKFR01000037.1:0-87634 GCF_000277665.1 Capnocytophaga sp. oral taxon 335 str. F0486
AACTTTGGCAAAGTTTAAAACTTTGCCAAAGTTTGAGATGAAAAAGCGATGTGTTGGGGCTGTTAGGAATTTTTGAAAGAAAGCGAAAATGCTCGAAAGAAGGAAGGGAGGGATTTTGATGAAAAAAGGGTGTAAGAAGGGTGGGGTTAGCTTATAGAGAGCTTATAGGAAGCTTATACGAATCTTGGACGATTGGTATAGAAGGGGTATATAAGTAATTGATTTATACTGTGATACGACAAGGTTAAAAATGTTAAAATCGGGGTTTCGAGGCGAAAGAAAAGGGAATAGGTGATAGGCCTTAGGCCATAGGCACTAGGGGGAGTATGACGGAAAGGAGAATGGATAATTAGAGAATTAGCAAATTAGTAAATTAGTAAATGGGGAAGTGTAATAGAAACCTCCCCCTAGCCCCCTCCAAAGGGGAAATGTAGGGACGGAAAAGAGAAGAAATGACGAGGGGCGAATGACGAGGGACGAATGACGAGGGGAATATGAGGTTGTGGCACGAGGCGCAGTATAACTTTGGTAAAGTGTAGGACAAAAAAATTCGCAAACCAATTCTGATAGGCTAAATAGGTTTGTTGTGATGTTCTAATTGTTCTACACGTTCGGTTAGGAACTGAACGTTGGCTTCTAAATCGGCGATTTTTTGATACTCAGGGATAGGGTCGAGGAACTCGAAAGAGAGGTGCATTTTACATTCCCATACTTCTTTAATATCTTCAGCTCTAACGGTAATATGCGGGTAGTCGCGATTATCGGATTTGCAATACAGACTGCCATACTTTCTTATTTTGTTTAAAACCCGTTTTACAATCACTCCGTCACGCTCTGTAACTACTACGCACACCCTGTTATCTGAGAGCCACTCCCAATTTTCGACGAATTGCCCTACCACATAACTGCCGTCTTGCAGGGTGGGGAACATAGAGAGTCCGTTTACTTGAAACATTCTGAAAGTGCCGTTTCGCATTTCGGGAAGGTTGTACATAGGGAGTTCTTTTATGTATTCGGGGTCTTCATAACCATTGAGATAGCCGGCTTGAGCGTATATAGGCACTAAGGGTATGGGGTTAAAAAGTTCGTCTTCTTCAACCACTACCACCTTGGGAGTTAAATCTCTTCCTTCTATTTTTAAAGGTTTGATAATTTCTACACGAGGAGTTTCGACAATCTCCTTGTTTTTTAACATAGGACCTTTACCTGTGAGCAACCATTCGTAATTTACTTCGAAAGTAGTAACAATTTTTTCTAAAACATTAAATTTAGGTTCTGTTCCAGCTATGTAATTTCTAATATTTGCCTCATTAACCCCTATTTTATTTGCAAAATCACTATTATTACCGTTGGAAAAATGGTCTACCAGTTCTTTTATACGAAAATTAATTGTATTCATAATCAATAATTTAAAAAATAATACGAAAAATAATTCGAAAAAAATTTGCGCATGTCGAAAATTTATTCGAATTTTGCACCGTAAAACAAAATGAATAGAATAATGAGCAAAAGTACAAAAATTTTATGGATAATCGACCTTATGGCAGTAGAAAAATTATTGTTGAGGGGAGGTTAGTTAAAAAATGTAGGACAGGAGGGAATTAGCAAATTAGCAGATTTGGAAATTAGAAATTGAAAACAAATTAGTTTCAGAATAAAAAAATCAGGGCTTCGCCTTGTAGAGTGGCAATTTAACGTAAGAAGACGTAAGAAGTTTAAGGGATTATTAAAAAGAAATCCTGTAAAGTCGGCAAGTTAGTATTGTTGAGAATGTGACGATTGATTATTAGGGTTATAAATTGAATTAATATTAAAAATTAAAAACAATGAGAATACATTTAAATGAAGTCAGTGACTATGAGTATGTACAGCGCAAGCTCCGCGAGCAAGCGGTTGTGTTGTTAGAAAAAGCCAAAAGTTATCATCAGCCTGTGCGCTATTTGCCCAGAAGAGTTAGTGGGCATAAGGTGAACTGGTGGAGTGAGCTGAAAAAATATGGGCGGCTTGTAGTGAATAGGCAATAGGCCTCAGGTCTTAGGCATTAGGAAAAGTGATGCAAAAGTGAATAGTGAATAGTAAAGTGAAAAATAACAAATAACAAAAAAAATTACAATGAATAGATTTTTAGAATACACCCAAGCGCTTGCTCTTGATAGTTTTTTGCAGGTGCTTACTTTTGAGGAACGACTACAAACCTCACAATACCGCGCGGGACGTACGAACGAGGTACCTGCTCGTGTGCAAGAACTACAAACGTGGGTGGAACAGAACGGTTGGCGTGCCCCCATCTTTAAATATGACGAAGAGCGACACCTGCTTTGGCTGGACGAGCAAAGGGAGTGGCAACCAGTAAGAAAGCACCCGCTTTATAAGGTAAAAGATAAAAGGTAAAGCCAACGAGGGCTCACAGCTGGGTATGTGAGTAAAGGTAAAGCCAGCAATGGGCTAAAGGTAGGGTAGGGGGGAGAATTTTAGAATTAGTAATACCAATCAAGGGTTGGATTAACAAATTGATTATGAACCTCTCTCTATTTACATTCAAAATTAACGATTAAAAAAAATACAAAAATGGCAAGAACAAAAAGAATAATCCCTACTGGGGTAACTAAAACACAAATGGAGAATGCTTTTTCTACTTATGCAAAGGCAGAGGCGCGAATGACTAAAATAAATGCGTTGATAGAGAAGCAAATTGCAGCTATACGCAATAAATACACGAATGAATTGGCGACTCTTAAAGAAATAAAAGACACCAATTTTGATGTGTTACAAGCTTATGCATTAGCAAATAAAGACAGTTTATTTGTCAAGAAGAAATCACTTGACGGTTTGCACGGTACCATAGGATTCCGCACAGGTACGCCGAAACTGAAAACACTAAAAGGTTTTACGTGGAATACGGTAACAAACCTGCTAAAAGAATTTTTACCTGCTTATGTGCGCATAGCCGAAGAACCAGCTAAAGATAAGCTACTTGCCGAACGCAACAATGCGCAAATAGCTGACTTCTTTCCAAAAATAGGAGTAGTGGTGACTCAAGATGAGACTTTTTTTGTAGAAGTAAAGGGGGAGCTTAGGTAATAGGCCCCAGGCCTTAGGCAATAGGGAGTGAGATGCAAAGGTGAAAAAAAAAAAACTTTGGTAGAGTTTAAAAAAAGCTCTACCAAAGTTGGTAAGAAGTTTAACATTAAAAAAATGAAACATATGAAATGTGATAATACACAACAGCGCAAAGAGCGCTTGCAAAAACGCAATGAAAAAGTGCGTCAACTTTTTGAAGAACTGAGCGCCAAGCACCCTCAGTGGAAGATAGATGCTCTTGTAGAGGAGGTGGCAAACATTATGTTTTTATCACCTCGTACTATTGAAGCAATACTTTCTTTTCAGGGCGGTTATGCCGAAAGATAGTCCCCACAAAAAGGGGAACTATTAGTCTATCAGCAGTGAGCCCTGAGGGGTAAGGGTTACGTTTTTCACGGGTATACCGTCGTACTCCAATTGCTTTTTTACCTCAATAAGCATTTCGGTATAAAGGTCGTCGGCGAGCATTTGGGCAATACCCACCCCCACTTCGGGGTGCTCTTTCCACTGTCCTTTTTCGGCAGTAAGAATAGCTTTTTGATGTTGGGGCTCAGATAAGCCTACTTGAAAATCACCTTCAGCAAGGTGCAAATCGTTTTTGATTAAGAGTAAATCTTTCATTTTACACATTTGTTATTTGTTGATGGTGCAAAGGTCGTACATATAGATGAGGTAAGGAAAAAAACGTTCAACGCTTGTACCAAATTAGTACAATGGTTGGGGGAAATAAGTACAAGGCTTGTTTGCCGATTTTCAGAACTGAAAAAACCGCCGGAATTTTGCACCGTAAAACAAACGATAGAAGTGCACTTACAATTAAAATAATGTATAACAAAAAAAAATTAAAGAAATGGGAAAAAGTAAATCAAACTATGCCATTACAGGGCTTAGTGGTAAAGTAGGGAAAGTGTTTGTGTTTCGCCAACGCGGAGGAGAAACTATTGTCGCTACCCCTCCTTCACACACCAAAGCTCCCAGTGCTTCTCAGAAAGCACAACAAGAGAGATTTATACGCGCTTCGGCATATGCCAAAAACGCTTTGCAAGACCCTTCGCTAAAAGAGGATTATACAGCAGAGGCTAAAAAGCGTAGGAATGTATCGGCTTATAATATGGCGATGACTGACTATTTGCGCGCTCCTAAAATTGCTCATATAGACCATTCAGGCTATACAGGTGGTGCCACAGGAGAGAAAATAATGATAGAGGCAGGCGATGCTTTTAAGGTCGTAGCTGTGAAAGTGCGTATTGAAGACCACGATGCTACTCTTGTGGAAGAAGGTAGCGCAACTCTTGTACAGGGCAAATGGGTGTACACCACTACGGTTACTAATCCTTCGCTTACAGGTGATAAAATAATAGTAACCGCTACTGACCGCCCTGGTAACAATTCTAAAAAAGAGGAAAGCCTTTAATGATTGATAGTTAATAGAGGACAGTTGTTTTTAGCTATTTTGCCTTTTTATTAGTAGAGTTACAATTAAGGATATAATAAGGGAGGGGTAGGGGGACATTTATTAAATAATTAACAAAAACACATAATTAAAAAATGGGATTACCAAAAGTATTATTTAACATTGCCAAGGATGGTATGAACCGTACAGGCAATAACATTCAAAAAGTTACTGGTCTTATTATTACAGGTAGTGGAGTAGCCAGTAAGGTAGAACTCGGAAAATCGTACCAAGTATTTTCCTTAAACGAAGCCGTAGCATTGGGTATTTCGGAAGCTGAAAATGCTTTTGCTTACAAGCATATTAAAGCATTTTACGACCAAGCTCCTACGGGTACACCTCTGTGGGTAATGCTCGTATCGGACGCTACGACTATGACTGCAATGCTTGACAAAGACGGTGCTTTTGCTCCAATTCTCATAGCTGATGCCAAAGGTGCTATTAGGGTATTGGGTGTGGTGAAAAAAGCAACTGGTAGCGAAACTATTGCTGCCGGCTTAGACACTGATGTACAAACAGCCGTAGTGAAAGCACAAGCTATTGCTGAGCACTTTGAAAAGAAGTATATGCCTTTTAGGGTAGTGGTATCGGGCAACAACTGGAACGGCAAAGTAGCTGACCTTACTAATTTCTCGGAAAACGAACTCAACAAAGTGGCTTGCTTTATCGGTAATGACGATAAGGAGAAAGAAGCATCAGTAGGTTTGTTCTTAGGAAAAATGAGTTCTATACCCGTACAGCGCAAAATTCACCGCGTGAAGGACGGTAGTGTATTGCCATTGGTGGCTTATTTTACTGACGGAACTACTATTGACAGCAAAGCTGACCAGTGGGACGCCTTAGACGACAAAGGGTATATTTTCTTTCGCACCTTCGTAGGGCGTTCAGGCTACTATTTTTCAGGAGATAATACGCTTACCAAACCTACTGATGATTTTAAGAGTCTCAGCAGCGGATTGGTAATGGACAAGGCGTTACTTCTTGCTTATGGGGCTTTGGTAGAGGAATTAAGCGATGAGGTGTTACTTTCAGAAGAGGGAAGCATTCACCCTGCTATTATCAAGAGTTGGCAAACCAAGTTGGAGAACACTTTGCAAAGCGAAATGGTTTCGAAAGGGGAGCTATCAGCAGTGAACATCAATATAGACCCTGAACAGAAGGTGTTGCAAACAGGTAAAGTGGTAGTAGGGCTAAAACTCCTTCCTGTGGGTTATGCTGATTTTATTGAGGTGAATATTGGTTTTACCACAAAGAAAGAAGAAAATTAGGAGTGAGGTCGTAGCACGACGGGCAGAGAATTAGCAAATTAGTCGTAGCACGACAGGCAGAGAATTAGCAAATTAGTCGTAGCACGACGGGCAGAAAATTAGCAAATTAATAAATTAGTAGATTAATAAATTAGAAAAAAATGGGAACATTTAGTAGTAAACAGTATGCGTGGAGCGATATTTCGATTGCCTTTGGAGGGCGTATTATTGCTGGGGTGACAGAAGTAGAATACACTGAGAAAAAAGAGAAATCGGCGCTTTACGGACGTGGGAGTAAACCTTTGAGTATTGTAAGAGGTAATCACAGTTTTGAAGGGAAGTTGAGCATTTGGCAAAGTGAATTGGAAGCAATGACGCGTGATGCCAAAAACAACGACATTCTAAACCTTAACTTTGACTTGGTTGTTGCTTACGTACCCTCAGAAGGTGGACAAATAGTAACCGATATTCTCAAGAATGTGGAATTTACAGAAGTGAAAAAGGCGATGAAGCAGGGGGATAAAAATATGGTTGTAGAGCTTCCTATTATCTTCACTGATGTAAAAAGGCAAGGGTAAAAAATAGCAGATTAGCAAATTGATAAAAAATGGACGTAACAAAAGAACAAATCAAACAATGGAAAGCAAAGTACAAAGAAGTATTTGTATTGCGAGTAGATGATAAAGTAGCATACTTGAGAACGCCTGACCGCGCTACCCTGAGTTATGCTTCGACATTGGCAACGAAAGACCCGATGAAGTTTAATGAGGCTATCCTTACTAACTGTTGGTTGGGAGGAGATGAAGAGATTAAGACTGATGATGCACTTTTCCTTTCGGCAAGCAGTAAGCTTGGCGAATTGATACAAATTAAAGAAGCTACCTTGGAAAAGCTTTAAGCAGTGCGGAAATTGACGAGCCTCGGGATTGGTTGCGTATTACCAATGCCTCACTGCGTTACTATATGCATATTGCCAATCCCGATGCCCTCAATGATACTGAGTGGGCTATGCGAGTGAAAGAACTGGAATGGATTCGCCAAAAGGAGAGTGAATCGTATGGAGAATAAAAAAGTAAAGAAAAAAGTTTATAAATGGCAGAAAATCCAAAAAACACGATATCTTCTTTCTTTGATCAGACTAAAAGGTTAAAGGAGGTGGTTAATAACATTATAGACCCTATCTCGTCTTTACAGAAAATATTTAAGCAAGGTTTTACGGCAGACACCCAAAAGATGAGTCTGGCTACTTTTGTGCAAGGTAATATGCAAAAGGCACAAGAAATACATCAGAATCTCACACAATACAGTGGGCAAACGGCTTATGAAGTACCATCGCTTGTGAAGGCTCAAGAGAGTTTGATGGGAGCAGGGTTGGTTCCTGAAGGAGCATTAGGAATGCTCAAACAAATAGGAGATATTGCCTTGGGGGATAGCAAAAAGATAGAAACCTTAGCTACTGCCTTTGCCAAAGTGACCACACAAGGGAAATTGCAAGAAGCTACACTCACACAGATGCAACAGGCAGGATTTAATCCTTTGCAAGTAATAAGTGAGCGGACGGGCGAGACTATGACCTCTCTGCAAGAGCGAATGGACAAAGGAGGAATTTCGGCAAGAGAGTTGGCTGAGGCTTTCCGATGGGCAACTGATGCACAAGGAGATTTTTATCAAGGAGCTGAGAATGTGAACAGCACTCTACAAGGCAGATTTACAGTTTTAATGGCTTCGATAGAATCTATAGCTGTAAAAGTATATGAGGTTATAAGTCCGTTGCTGATTCCGTTGGTAGCACTTTCTACGATGGTATTTGGAGCTTTGAATGACGGATTGAGTTGGTTTATTCAAAAACTTCAAGAGGGGAACCCCATAATCCTTGGTATTGCAGGAGTGTTAGGAGTATTTATTACAGCTATCACATTGCATAACACTTATATGGCTATTGCTGCGGCGTGGCAGAACCGACTATCTTGGGCAGTAATTAAAACGAACTTAGCTTTTTTAGCTAATCCTATTGTATTGATTATAGCAGGCATAGTGGCACTTATTGCTATCATCACTTATTGTATTGTAGGTGTAAGCGGTTGGGGCAAAGCGTGGGATAACACTGTGCAAGGAATGAAATACTTGTGGGAAGCCTTTATTCTCACCTACAAAGCTCATTGGAATACGGCGGTGAATGCTTTTATGGCAGGTATAGACCTCTGTAAGTTGGCTTGGTATAAGTTTAAAGAGGCTGTAGGTTTGGGAGATAGTAAAGAGAACCAAGCGATGATAAGCCAAATACAAAACGATTTGCAAGAACGTGCTAAATCGGTAGCAGAAGGCTATAAGAAAGCAGGTGAGGCAGGAGCTAAAGCAAAAGAATATTTTGGTAAAGCGTGGAACTCTTTGGAGTTTAAGAGCCTTTCGAGTGTGAAAGACGGGTTAATGGGCAAGTTAGGCATAGGGCAAACGGGACAAAAAACAAGTCCGTTAGCAACACCTATTGCCAGCACACCTTTTTCAGAGATGGGTAATAAAACCAAAGATAATATTGTAACAGGAGGTACCCGTCAAACCCATATCAACATACAGATAGGTAACTTGGGCACGGATACCAAAGTGTACGTATCATCGGTACGGGAAGGAGTGGAAAACTTTGGGGCGCAACTGAAAGAAGAGCTTTTGAGAATTGTGAACAGTGTAAACCAAATGCAAACAGTGTAATTTATGGAATTTGATATAAAAGAACTCACCGCACGGGCTTTTTTGGACTATGTAGGTCCAGCATTCCCGCAGTGGTGGGCAAACAATAAGACGAAATTTGTACTGCCGAGTTTGTCTAATATTAGTGAGGCACGCAGTAATGGCAGTCAGTATTTTATGACGTTAAAAGTGGCTGATAAATCGGGGGAGCAAACGGTTTTCCCCAATGAGCCTTTGGTGAGTTTTTCGCTTACTAAAACCATTGTAGAAACGGCAACGGTAGGCAAACAACGCAAAGGTAAGGTCAAGGAATATATCACTACTGAAGATTGGCAAATTACCATAAGAGGACTGTGTGTAGACCCCAAAAATCCCGATCAATATCCTACGGCACAAGTACAAAGCCTTAACAAATTGTTTGAAAAGAATGAGAGTTTGGAGGTGATAGGCAATAAGCTCTTTACTCTTTTTGACATTCGTAACATCGTGCTCAAAGATATTAGCTTTGAGGAAATGGAAGGCAAAGAAGGTATACAGAAGTACACCATTAAAGCTGTATCGGATATGGACTTTTATGCGGAATTAGACGAGAAACGAACCCAACTTAACAAGATATACTAATGTTTGTATTACAAGCGATTATAAAGATAGGTGATTACACTTTTAGAGCAGTACACAACGTTAAAATCATCAAATCGGTAGACGAATTGGCGGACACCTGTACGATTGAACTGCCAACCCATTTTAAAGTAGCCAAAGGGGGCGAAAGCCTTTATACTGAAAAGGCTATCAAGGTGGGTGACAAAGTGAGTGTTACCCTTGCTTATGAGGGTGTGTATAGCGGAGTGGAGTTTGAAGGCTATGTAAAGAAGGTTAAACCGAGCATTCCTGTAAGCATAGAGTGTGAAGATGCTATGTACTTACTTAGACGTAAAAATATCAGCAAGTCGTGGCGAAAAACAACACTTAGAGAAGTATTGCAGGAAGTTGTGAAGGACACGCCTATTGTGCTGGCGGACAATATTCCAGAAATGCAGTTAGACCAGTGGATTATTCGCAATGCGAACGGTACGCAGGTATTGGAGAAGCTGAAAGAAGAGTTTAGGCTAAGCGTGTTTATCAATGATGAAGGCAAGCTGTACGCAGGACTTTCGGAGCTTACCAATATAGGACAAACAGCACGTTATAACCTCAATTACAATATTATTGCCAATGATTTGGAGTATAGGACTAAGGAGGAACGCAAACTGAAAGTACGTTACACTTATATCGACAAAAATAACAAAAAGAAGACAGTGGAAGAGGGCGACCCCGATGGTGAGCTAAGAACCTTTCATACTTCGGTAGTGAGTGAGGAACCTAAACTACGAGAAATGGCAAGAGCCGAGATGGAAAGGCTGAAATACGATGGTTTTGATGGCTCTATAACGAGTTTCTTGGTCCCTTTTGCGACGAGGGGTATGCAAGCTCATATGATAGATAATGAATTGAAAGAGATAGACGAACGTTACTTTATTAAGAAAGTAGAAATTACCTTCGGACGTAATGGCGCACGTCGACAAGTAACCATAGGAGCAAAATTATGAGTATAGACAGAGAATTAGCAGAAGGGCTTAGGCAGATAGGAAGACGCAAAACACCTACCATAGCCGTAGAAGTGGTATCGGTAGACAAAGAAAAGGGCACGTGTGAGGTGAAGGACGACGAGCTACAATATACCGTGCGCTTAGCTTCAGTGATTAACGATAATGCTGAGCGGTTTTATCTCTTCCCCAAGGAGAGGAGCAGTGTGTTGATAGCTTCGATTGGGGAAGACGAGAACCGCTACTACGTGGTGGCTTATAGTGAGATAGAGAGCGTGAGCTTACGTATAGAAGAAATACAGCTTACAATAGACAAAGCAGGCTTGCACTTGCAACGCGGGGAAGTGGATTTAAAAAGTCTTTTAAACGAGCTTCTAACGGAACTTAAAAACGCAGTGATACAAACACCTTCGGGTGTAGGAAATTTTTCCCCGAGCAACGTGATGAAGTTTGAGGAGATTAATAATAAGATAGATGAATTATTACAGTAATAAGTTTTTAGTAGTCAGTTGCAAGTACTTGCAACTGACTACTAAAAACTAAGCACTAAACTTATGGCATTAGATAAACAAGCACTAAAAGCAGGGATTATAAGCCTGCAACAAGAAATGCTTACTAAAACAGAAGCAGGAATGGAAGAATATGCTGAGCGACTTGCCTCTCTCATTGAAGCTTATGTAAAGAGTGGAGAGGTAATAGTGCAAACGGGCATACCTGTACTGGCAGGCACTTATACAGGAGTTACTACTGGTATGGGAAAAGGAACGATTAATTAGTAAATTATCATAATAACACAATGGGAATAATCATAGAAGGACTTAAAGAGCATTTTGTATCGTTTATAGGAATGGTACTATCGGGAGTAGTGGGTTGGTTCTTTGGTAGACCCAAGCAACGTATGGAACTTCAGACCAGCGAACTTGAGAATGTGGATAAAGCCGTGAAAATCTATCGAGAAATGATAGAAGATTTAGGGGCTAAATACGCAAGTGCTATTGAGGAGCTCAAAAAAGCAAATCAGCGTATTAAAGATTTAGAAAACTCTGTTGAAGGGCTATTAACTGAATTAAAGAAATACAAGCAACTAAATGGAAAATCAAAAGAATAATGCAAGTAGTAGTTTTACATAATCAGAGTCTTTTAGACCTTGCTTTACAGCACACAGGGACTATTGAAAGCATCTTTGAATTGGCAATGCTCAACAATTTGAGTATTACCGATGATGTGGTAGCAGGAAAAGTATTAACAATACCTACAGAAACATTCACTAATAATGATATTTTGACCTACTACATCGCAAAGAAGATACAGCCTGCAACTGCTTTTACGCAAGAGGACAAAATAATAAGCGAACGCCAGGAAGGTATTAGCATATGGGCGATAAACTTAGATTTTGTCGTGAGCCACGACGGACAGTAATTATTCACTTTTCACTATTTACGGAATTATGGCACGTACAATACAAGAAATACAACAGATTATCTATAATGCGAAAGAGCGAGAAGACGCTCTGAACGGACTTAACTCAAACTCAAGAGTAGCTATATGGCGACTGTGGGTTTATATTATCTCGGTAGCTATTTGGAGCTTAGAAAAGTTATTCGACTTACATAGGACAGATATTGATAAACGCCTTACTGAATTAAAACCTCATACTGCACGGTGGTATAGAAGTAAAGCTCTTGCCTTTCAGTATGGTTTTGACCTCTTACCCGACAGCGATAAGTTTAACAACAAAGATAAGACAAAGGAGCAGGTAGAGGCGAGTAAGATTATAAAATACTCGGCAGTGGTGGAGAGTAATGACGGTAGGTTGATAGTAAAGATAGCCACTGAAAACGGGGGACGGTTACAGCCTATTACAGCAGATGAACAAAATGCCTTCAGCGGTTATTTATCAGAAATTAAAGATGCTGGAGTGCGCACTACGGTTATTAATTATCTGCCTGATAAGCTTGTTCTGAACCTTGATGTGTATTACGACCCGTTAGTATTGGATAGTAATGGAAGCGATGTGCTTTACGGCAAACGCCCTATACAAGAAGCCATAGAGGGTTATCTTAAAAACTTACCTTTTAATGGTGAACTTATTGTAGCGCACCTTGTAGACGCTTTGCAACAAGCCAATGGGGTGAAAATACCCCACTTAAAAGAACTCAAAACAGCGTGGATAGACCCCGAGACCAAAGGCTATGGAGCATTACAAAACATAGGAGTTACCCAAATACCGCAAAGTGGTTACTTTGAGGTAGACTGGAATGCTTCACAAATAAAATACATCACAAAATGATATTTAATTTCAAAATAGAAAAATTGGTCATTCTACTTATACCTTCTTTTTTGCGAAAGGCAAGAATGGTAGGATGGATAAGAACGCTTAGTGCTCCTATCAGTCAGTTGTATTATGACTTTATTCAGAAGAGATATTTGGATATTAAGAAACTTGGACTGAATGGGCAAGTGTGTTACTTACGCAAAGCGCTAAATGATGCATTCGACATTGAGCAACGGCGCATACGCATATGGGACGGAAATCAGTACAAAGGACAGTATCTTTATACTGAAGGAGAACAAAAACCGAAGTTTTTAGGGACTATGTATTTACATCGTGAGGTAGATTACAGCGATACAGGAGTAGACTTTATCGTAAAAATACCTTTGGAGATATGGGAGGCGAAGAAGATTCCTACAAGTGAAATAGGTAAGTACCGTTTCTTTGAGATAGAAGCCCTAATAGACTTTTACAAATTAGCGAGTAAACGATATATTATAGAAGTATAGAAATTATGAACAGTATTAATGTAAACCAAACGGGAGGTTTCCCACTAACTACCGATGTATTAAGTTATATGCAGAATGCTTATAAGATATTCAATGCAATGAGTGGTATTTCAGGAGATTTAATTATTCTTTCGGGGTGTGAAGTAGTAGGGAACACGGTGTCAGACGGAGTAGTAGCCATTGAAGGAGAAATATACCCTTTTCAGGGTACGACACTTGGCTCTCACGTATTCATTAAAGAAGTGAATACGTCTAAAATTTTTGAAGACGGCTCACAGAAAACAGTACTTGTGGAGAAAGTAGCTACTTTTGGCAGTAGTACAAAGAGTTATCCGTGGGAGAGCTTCAGACGAGTGTTAAGTAACAGACAAATAGAAGAGAAATCTTTTACAGAAGAAACCTCTTTGTTGAAACGCTTGGAGAAATTGGAGGAACGTGTAAAGAAAACAGTGCCCTTGGGGTTGGTGGCAATATGGGGAAAACCAGCTAACATTCCTTTACCAGAAGGTTGGCGAGAATATGAACCTTTACGAGGACGTATGGCTGTGGGCTATGATCCCAATGGTAACAGTAGCTACCGATTAGAACAAATATTATTTGCAGGAGGTGAATTGGAACATACCCTTACAGTTGCAGAAATGCCTAAACTGACGATACCTTATAAAGATATATATTATTCTGAAAATGGAGGGACAGTTTATATTCACGGGGGTATTGGTTCGGGAGATACTGATCACGATAATAGAGGATTAGAAATGGATAGAACAACGATATTTAGTGGAGGTGAAAAACCTCACAATAATATGCCTCCTTACCGAGTGATTCGTTTTATAGAATTTGTAGGATTTTAATTTTTAAACTAAACGATATGACAGCAATAGAAACGTTAAAGCAGTGGTTTTCTAACCTTAAAAAACCAACACAAGAGCAGTTCTGGGCGTGGTTAGATAGTTTTTGGCACAAAAGCGAAAAGATACCAATGACAAGCGTAGAAGGCTTAGACAAACTCGTAGAAGGCACGGCTTCAGCTGAACAATTGAGTAATCACCTAAACGATACACAGGCACATAAGGTGTTATTTGACAAAAAAGTGGATAAGGTTGAAGGAAAGGGTTTGTCGGCTAATGACTTCACTAATGAATATAAAGAAAAGTTAGAGGGGCTTCATCAAGTAGATATTTCGGGACTCTTACCAAAAGGAGATTATACGGGTACAGCACAAGACTTAAAAAAACAGATTGATTATAAAGCTGACAAGAACCATAAACATTCGTGGGGAGATATTGAAGGGAAACCTAATTTTTCTGAAAGTATTATTTCCAAGAAATTTATAAAAGAAGGAAGCTCTGATGAATATCTGCTCACAGGTGGTGGTGGACAGATTTCTAAAGCGGATTTAGTTTCATCAGGAATGGTTATCAGTGGAAGAAACTATCTCTTGAATAGTAACCGATTTATTTCTTCGGGAATATTGGTAGAAGGTTTTGCTTTATCAGAGGAGTTTAAAGAAAATCTCCTTGATAAAAAACTCGTTACAGTTTCTTGCTACATAGAATATAACAATTTAACAGCTATAACACCTAAAGGAAGATTAGGATGTGAACTTGTTATCAGTTTTTCAGATAACACTGTTTTGTACCTTGGTGCTTGGAAACCAGTAACAACATCAGATATTGGAAAATCATTTAGTGGCAGACTTTCTAATGTATATTCAATACCTACTGACAAACAAATCACCCGAATAAATTTTTCAGGATTGCACATTCAGTGTCAAGCGACTTCATTTAAAATAGGACAACCGAAAGTAGAAACAGGCAACAAAGCTACCGATTGGACACCTGCTCCTGAAGATTTTGATTTCTATAAGGAACAAGTAGATTTTTCAGAATTAAAAACATTTAAAAATAGACCAGCCGGTTCTTGGGGAATTAGACTTGGTGGTGGAGGTGGTATATATGTAAATTTTCCTGCCAATTCTTCAGCATCTTCATTAGAATTTTTTAAACCCAATTGGTATCCAGCAACTCGTATTGGCGTTCGAAATTCAGTTGATGCTAATAGATTTAACGAGGATAATGGTGAATTTCGTGATTTAGCTTGGTATAATGATGTAATACGAGCAGGTGTTAAATGCTCACAAAACACAACGTTACAAAAAGACCTTCAAAATCAGGTAGTTTTTGTAACCAATGATTGTAGAATTGAGCTAAACCAAATTCAGAATATGGGGTCAGTTTCTTTTCGTAAGGTTTTTGATTATGGAACAGTAACCTTTATCTGTACAGAGAAGAACATTATCTATACAGGAGACACTACTTTCACTGGTAAAAAAGGCTCTACAGCCGTAGTAAGTATTTGTGAAAATGATTGTTATATTGATATAAGAAATATTTAAACCTAAAAAACAACAAAGTAAATAACAAATGGCTTTGATAAGAAAAAATACATTTTTTGTTCCACAAAGGTATAGAGCAATTACGCTCTACCCCTTTATATTCGTAAGGAACGAAAGTGATAAACACGACAAAGTTCTTATCAACCACGAACGCATTCACATAAAACAGCAGAAGGAGTTGTTAGTATTACCCTTTTATGTGTGGTATGTGTTGGATTGGTTGAGGAAGATTTTTATTTACAAATCTGCAAATCTTGGATATCTAAATATTGTTTTTGAAAGAGAGGCTTACGAGAATGAAGCTGATCTTGAATATGTAAAAACAAGAAAGAGGTTTGCTTTTTGGAATTACTTGAAATCTAAAAACAAAAGAAAAAGATGAATCCTATTCAATATTTTTTGTGGGGAAATAACCCTATTAAGCCCGAGTTTCATATTGACTTAGTACACAATCCTAATAAAACAGGCGTTTATCAATTTGATTTTAATGAAAACGGGTATACTAATATGACTTTTTATATGTCTGATAATTCTCCTATTTTTTTTAAATCACATTATTCTTTACATCCTACAATTGAATCTTTGGTGTATTTTAATAGGTTTGAAGAATTGGTTCGTAATTATCAAAGTTTTAAGATAGCACACTGTAATAAGTTTATGTTTTCAGTAATTATTCAAAAACTAAACGGACAAACACCTGCATTTAATTACAGAGAGGTTAGAGTAGAAATAGGAAAAGAAATATTGTTTCACGATCAAGGGATACTATTCTATTCAAATAATAAAGGAAATAATGTTTATGAATTAGAATTTACTCTACTTACATCTCCCATTATAATTACTGAGTTTTTTAAAAGGTTTGTAGTTATTTTACCGACATCGTAATTGTTTACAATTATTTTATTCATTACTATGACAAAACTAAATTACATATTACAAGGATTTGGGTTTAGAGATTTTAAAGACTTATTACACTCTTCCCTTGGACATACTTTTTCAATACTTTTTTTAAAAATAGATGTTATTATGTCGCTCTTATTTGCTACTATTCATTTCCTATTTGGTTTTAACCATTTTTTTTGATTGCTTTTGTAATTTTATTAATATTCGAATAGATAAACGGGTATGGCAACCTCGTATCGTAGGAAAGGAAAACACGAAAGTCGTAAAATAGGTCGTATGCTGTTAAAAATATTTGTTTATTTAATGATTATTTATATGCTACACATCTTTTCAGTCAATGCTGACTTTCTTATACGTGAAGATTTTGGGTTTGACCTTTTCCATTGACTCTATTGGGTAGTACTTTATTATATAGTAGTTAGTTCTGAGTTTATAGGAAAACTTAGATAATTTAGGCTTTAAGTTTGTCAATGTATTATTAATAAGAAATTTTATAAAACCTTTAATATTGAAAATCATTATGACTCCTAAAGAATTTATAACAAAATACAAGCCTTACGCCCTCGAGACTCAGCGTAAAACGGGAATATCTCACCTCTTTATTTTGGCGCAATCGGCATTAGAGACGGGCTGGGGCAAGAATATGCCCGGAAATATGATGTTCGGGGTGAAAGCTAGCAAGGATACGCCTGCAAGTAAGAAGCAGTTAGTGCGTACTACGGAGGTACTTTCCGTACCTATGGTAACAAAGGGACTTTTTCCTGAGATTATCAGCATTACTAAGCATGCGGACGGCAAATATTTGTACGTAGTGAGGGATTGGTTTAGGAAGTACGATACCCCAGAAGAGAGTTTCACTGACCACGCTCAATTCTTCATCAAAAACGAACGCTATGCAGAGGCATTGAAAGTGAAAAGTGACCCCTATAAGTTTGCAGAGGAGGTTGCTAAAGCGGGTTACGCTACCGCTCCTAACTATGCGAATACTTTGAAAAAAGTGATTAAAATGATTGAACAAGCGAAATAAATATGTATGAAAAGAGTTTTATTATTGATGTTACTCCTTTTGTCAGTGATTGGTTGCAGAACCAAAAAAGTAGAAACCTACACACAAAGGCAAGTCCAGAAAGAGCACTTTATCACCAATAAAGATAGCTCCCAGCTCTTTGTTCAGGAGTCTCACAAGTCTGAATGGTCTGACCTGTCCGCCACGTCTTTCGAGATTGAACTCGAAAACGACAAAAACAGCCTTGGCAATGCTAAAGAACTCACCTATACCCGCACTCGGGACGGCAATAGTGAGACTATAAGGGTACGCAATGGCAAGGTGAAAATAAAAGCTATCAGAGCCCATTCTAAGAGCTTACAGCAGGCTGATACTACTCTTTATAAGCAATCCTACGCAAGTGTTCAAACTGAAGTTCGAAAGCACGAAATACAGCAAGCTGAGCAAATACGAAAGCACACCCAAAGTACACCATTAAGGTATATTCTTTGGTTGTTACTGCTCGTAGTTTTAGCTTATGTATATTGGAGATACAAGCGTTTTAAACAGAAGATTTAAAACTTAAGTAAAAAACGAGCTACTTCATTGCGAGGTAGCTCGTTTTTTTATCTGTATAACTTTATGTTATTTACCTATTGACCACACTGTGTAGCTCTTAGCAGGTACGGTGATTGTTACCTTGCCTGCCGCATTGGTTTTATAGCGCTTGATTACGTGGTTAGTATAATCAATAATTACCCTATCTTTCCAAGGTGTATCAACCGTTTGGGTTGAAGATTTTTTAGCATTATTCAGGTAAAGTATCATACCAGGACTTTTAGTGTCTCCCAAACGAAAATCAATAAACTCAGTCGGTGAAGCATAATAAAACCTTTCTTCTCCTGCTGCTAAACTGCGATGTATGAGTAATAGCTGTTGTAGCTTGGCTTTCCATTCTGATTTCTCGTAATCGGAATAGAAAATAGTAGGGTAACCGCTATGGGTAAGAATATAAGCGTATGCTAAGAGTTTATTTTCAGTATCAATGCGATTACCTTGATTAGAATCCTTCTCCGTATCGTGATTGGCAGCAAAGGTTACTGCTTTATTTGGGTTGAGCGTGCGAAGCATCCTAGGATTTTTGAGTCCTTTCAGGTTATTGCCGTCAAGAGCTTGCTCAAGTGTATAGAAGCAGGCAAAGTCAAAGGCTGAGGCACCGCTGTTGTCTGTCCAGCTTTTCAGCACGTCTGCATTGCCATCCCAGAGTTCGCCCACGGCAAACCCACCAACCGCTGCCAGCCAGTCCTTGACTACCCAAGCACCAAAGCTCTTCACGTAATCAAACCGCCAACCATCTATTTTGATAGTGTTCTTGTAGTACTTTGCTACCGAGTTATCCTGTTTCCACAGCCAGCCTTGTACGTAATCCTTCTTGTGACATAAGTCTTGCTCAGGGTAGAAGTCTGCTCCCTCATCGTGGTCTTCATCAAGGTTAGGGTGAAAATCATTGTAATTGCGCGTAAACTTGCCAGAGGCACAACCGTGATTTTTATCAAATAAGGTATAGGTCTCCTTGTTTCGATAAGGGTTCCACTCCTTGCCACCACCGTTGTTATGCCCTATGACGATGTCTGCCACTACCTCCAGCCCTACTTGGTGGGCTTTGGTGATAAGGCTTACAAGCTCATCCTTTGAGCCGAAACGTGTTTCGGTGGTACCGTGCTGGTTGTAATTGCCAAGGTCGTAATAGTCCGAAGGGTCGTAGCCCATTGAGTAACCGCCCGAAGCACCTTTGCAGGCAGGAGGCAGCCAGATACGGTCGATACCGTTTGCCTTCCAATCAGCGACCTTTTCCGATATTTTATCCCACCAGCCGCCCCGTGGCTCTACATCCCAATAGAAGGCTTGCATCATCGCACGGTTGCCATTATCCATCTCAGTGAGATTGATAGGTTCTGTATCTGATGTATTTGGAAGTTCTTCTTCTGTATTAATCTGAGGCTTCTTCTCTATATTTGAATCTTGCTTATCACAAGCCCATAAGGCTAATAAAATTGTACCTAATAAATATATCTTTCTCATTCTCTTTTCATATTAATAAATACCCCCTGAACAAACAGGGGGTATTGGTTTTTATTAAATTATTAGTTATTTAGCTATAAACTCATAAGAGCCTGTGTTGCCTTTAAACTTCATAATGACTTTGTAAGTACCACTCTTACTAATAGGAATATCTCCTCCGCCCGATTTTAATACTCCATCAGTATCTCCCTTACCAAAATTGGTACCCCAACTGTTGTTCAAGCGAAATTTAACACGATTATCGCCTCCTCCTGTAAGAACTACATTGTCAATTTCCCAACGGTCATAAGCACCATTATAGGTCATTGCAATGTCATCTTTGTCTCCAAATCCTTTAGCTGCATTACCAATAAGCCCCCAAGAATATAATTCTACTTTTATGGATAACTTGCTTTCATTGAAAAGAATGCGATAAGTGCCATCTTCAGGAACTTTTAGATTTCCACTATTACCCGCATTGAGCAATACCTTTTCCTCGCCAAGGGTTATTTCCTCAGGGTTTGTTTTACCTCCAAGATTACCGCCTTTATCCCAGCTGGCTCCTTTACGTATTTTGAACTCATCAGATTTTTTAAAAGTAACATAAGCCACCTTTAGGTTGTTATCAGTATCCCAAAAAGGTATATCAGGAGCACCCCAGCCATTGATAGTCCCTACAACTCCCCATTCAGAGGGTTGAATAACATCTTCATAGCGGGTAGCGGTAAGTTTTTTCTCAGCTGAAGCAATCTCTTTGCTAGCGCCAAGTTTAGCTAAAACTTTTACTTTAATATCTGTAGCTACACCTGCATCAAATTTTAGTTTTGCTAAGATATTATTGAGTTCCTCTCCTGTAAGAGTTAAGGGTGATTTAGTGGCTGCTACTACAGCTTTCTGATCATTATATGAAAATTCAACCGTGTAACTCTGTACGGGTACAGGTATATTAAACTCTGAAGTTTTCCAAGATACTGTAAGTGCTTCTCCACTTGCATTATCTTTAGTGAGTACTAAGCTATTAATTGACAGTGTTGCACTTATTGTTGTGGTACTGTCATCAAGTGTAGCTTTATCTTCTTTTTCACAGCCTGTTATTGCTGTAAGCGCTAACAGTGCTATTATTACTATCTTTCTCATCTTTCAATCGTTTTTAATATCCTTTATTTTGTTTGATGACCCCTTCTGAGTTCAAAACGATGTTTTGAGGGATAGGGTATAGGTTACGGAAATCCTCTACTGCCTTGCCATCTTTTACACCGCCTTTGAATGGCCAGAGATAAGAGGCAGTAGTAAACTTCCCGTGACGGATCAGGTCAGTACGGCGGAAGCCTTCCCAATAGAGTTCGCGCGCGCGTTCGTCAAGTATGTTGTCCATAGTGATGCTTGAGAGCGCAGGAGCTTCAGCGCGCGTGCGCAGTAAATTGACGTATTGTAAGGCTTTGGCACTGTCGCCTGTGGCAAGAGCGGCTTCGGCAGCATTGAGGTATACTTCTGCCAAACGAATGAGTGCTAAGTCTGTGTCTGCATAGTTACCGCTTGGGTCTTTACCTGCTTTGCCTGCTGAAGTTACGTTCTTGAACTTGGTGATAGCATAGCCTTGTACGAACTTAGTAATATCATTAATTTCGTACTCTTGTCCATCGGTGTAGAACATAGCGCGTTTATCAGTCCAAGATGTTGGAGGCGTACCAGAGCCTGCAAACTTATCTACCAAACCAGCAGTAGCACGAATACCTGCCCAACCACCATTTACACCAAAGTCTTCTTTTTTCATTGAACCACCAATTGCAGCGTGGATGAGGAAGGTAGTTCCTGCCCAAGTTTGACTACGTAATCCATCAAAGTTAATTGTAAAGATGTTTTCTTTCTCAGCGCCGTTGGTGTCGTTATCGGCTAAGAATAGCTGGCTGTATTTAGGGGCTAAGCTATAACCTGAGCTGATTGCTTTCTCTGCGTAGGTAATACAATCGGCATAGCGTTCTGTGCCTGTGTACACTTTTGCATTGAGGTATAAGCGTGAAAGCAAAGCCCAAGCAGCAGCTTTGTCTACCCTACCATACTCATTGGTACGAGGTTCTTTCAAGTCTGCTTCGATTTCCTTGAGTTCTTTTTCGATAAATTCGAATACCTGCCTGCGAGTGGCTTTTTCTTTATCAGTAAGATGTTCCTTCACATCGGTTACGATAGGAGTGTCGCCGAACAAGTCCATCAAGTAATAATAAGCATAGGCTCGTACAAAGCGTGCTTCTGCCACTCCATACTTCTTCATTTCTTCAAATGAACTGTTCTGGTTATTGGCAATAAATGCATTTGCAAATGATACAGTTTGTGCCAATCGATAGTACATTGCTTCGGTAATCCCATTGCTTGAAGTCCAATTCATATTGTGGAAATCAGGTACACCTGGGTCTGACCACGCTACTACGGCTTCGTCAGTAGGCAACTCTTGATGGTAGAACAGCAAGCGGCTGAACTGTGTAGTACCTTCATCAAGCCCTTGAATATCGGGTGAATTAGAAGGACCTTTTTGCCCTGTGAGCGCCAGAGAAGCATACACTTTGGCTAAGGTTTGCTTTGCATAATCAAGATTATTCTGTACAGAACTCTCGTTGATGCTATCTGGGTCAATGGACGGGTCTTGATCTAAGTCTTTGAGACAGCTTGTTAGCGAAAAAGCTAAGGCAAGCCCTGTTATGATATATTTCTTCATACTCTTAAAAATTTACATTAACACCTAATAGATAGGTTCTTGGTCGTGGATATACGTTGTTATCGATGCCTGAGGTTGCTCTGTTATTAGTATCCACAGATAATACTTCTGGGTCTAATCCTTTGTATTTAGTAAGGGTAAGTACATTCTGCATTGTACCGTAAAGGCGTACGCTGAGCTTATCTTCTTTGGGAAAGGTATATCCTAAAGTGACATTATCAATCTTAAAGAAGGAAGCATCGTGCAAATACATATCGCTGAGCATTGTTTGGGTAGTACGTGCTGCAAGCATTGTATCGTAATAAGTACGTGGGGTATTACGTAGAATATTATCACTGTATACACGGTCAAGCGAAGCATTAGCTGAGGATACGTTGTCATATACGTAGTTGCCAAGGCTTGCACGGGTAGCGATGTTCAAATCCCAATTCTTATAGTTGAGATTGGTAGTAAGCCCCATCGTTACATCAGCATAAGGCGATTTGCCCATATAGCGGTCGCTCTCATCAACCTTGCCATCACCATTGCGGTCTACATAAGCCCCTTCAATAGGCTTTCCATCGGCTCCATACACTTGTTGGTACAAGTAGAATGTATAAGGGGCATAGCCCTCTTGGTGGCGTTGTACAGTATTACCTGTACCTCCATTAATACCTCCTACATTTTGAATGTTGGTCAACTTCGTAATTTCATTCTTGTTATAGGCAATGTTATAGGTCAGTGTCCAATTTACATTATCATTGCGCACAGGCACAATATTTACTAAGAACTCAATCCCTTTGTTTTCCATATCACCAATATTGCTTGCGATACGGCTGCTGTAGTTAGTGAAAGGTGCTACACTGCTCTCAGCTATCAAGTCCTTAGTGAGTTTGCGGTATACATCAATACTACCAGAGAGACGGTTCTTAAAGAACCCATAATCAAGACCAATATTTACGGTGTTACCCACTTCCCACTTGAGATGTCTATTCAATCCTTCAGGGCGTGCAGTTGAAATAAACTGGTTGCCAAATTGATAATAAGCTCCGTCATTCAAGCTTCCTATATAACGGGTTAAGAATAAGTAATCACCCAAGCCATTTACGTTCCCTACTTCACCATAACCTAAGCGGAGCTTTAATTCATTAACGCTTTCACTCTCTTTTAAGAAGGTTTCATTCTTAGCATTCCACGCTAAAGCTACCGATGGAAAATAGCCCCAACGGTCATCTGGGTTCAACTTTGAAGAAGCGTCTGCACGTAAGGTAGCGGTAAGCATATAGCGATCATCAAAACTGTAGTTTGCCCTACCAAAAAATGAGATTAATACATTGCGGCTTTTGTCTAACACAGGTGTGTTTATAGTCGCCTTACCATTCTTAAAATATTCATTTTTATTAGAGTCATTGGTAAATTCAAATTTCTGGTAAGAATGCCCTAACATTAATGATAGACTACTTTTGCCTATTTCTTTCATATAGTTAGCATATGCATCAAATAAGCTATTGATAGCTTCATTACTATATGATTCATCCACACCATTAAAGTCCGCTGATGTATTAGGCATTCGAGGATCTGTTATTTTAGATCCATCACTTTTGGTATAATCAACACCAGCATTGATGGTCGCTGTGATATCCTTAAAGAACGGCAATGTATAATCCAATTTCAAGTTAGATATCACTCGTTTTACAGTTGAAGTATCTTCTTTTAATTTTAATAATGCCATAGGGTTAGTTGGTGCATTATTATTCTTAGTCCCACTAGTAAGCCAAGTATGATAGCCACCATACTGACTGCCGTTGAAGACAGGTTGCGTTGGGTCGTACTCAATTGCTGCCCCAATAGCCCCAGGATCTGCAAAGCGGTTCTTGATATATGAGCCTGAAATGTTGAACTCTGCTCGTAATGACTTGTTAAAGAACGCTGGGGTCAATGACAACTTAGCAGTACCACGCTGGAATTTATCAGTCTTTAAAATACCATCAGCATAATTATGCCCAACAGAAAGACGATAAGGTACGGACTTCAAGTTACCACTAATGCCCAATGTAGTGTTAGTGGTAGGGGCTAATTGATAGATTTCTTTCTGCCAATCAGTATTAGCAGTTCCCAAAAGTGCCTTCTGTGTATCGGTACCTGTATTGTTTACCAAAGTACGAAAGTCATCAGCTGAGAGCAAATCCACATACTTAGACACCTCATTCAAGGCAATACTCGTGTTTAAGGTTACTTTGGTTTCTTGTCCCATCTTACCTTTCTTGGTAGTGATCATAATCACCCCATTAGCAGCACGTGAACCATAGATAGCCGTTGATGACGCATCTTTGAGTACCGTCATACTTTCAATATCCTCAGGATTGATGGAGTTGAGAATGCTACGTGAACCTCCAATAGCGCCATCATTCATCGGTACACCATCTACTACCACCAAGGGGTTAGAGTTCAGGGTGAGTGAGCCTGTACCACGCACGCGGATATTCTGCCCACCACCTGGTGCACCACTCGCAGAGGAGATCTGCACCCCTGCTACCTTCCCTTGCAAGAGCTGGTCAGCCGAGAGGTTCTGCCCTTTATTAAAATCCTTATCCGTTACCAAGTTCACCGAACCTGTAACGTCTTTCTTCTTAGCCACCCCATAACCGATGACTACCACATCATCGAGCTGCTGGGTATCTTCCTGCAACACGATGTTCATCACACCTGCCTTCGCAGGTACTTGGTGTGTCTTGTAGCCTACTGAGGAGATGACTAGCACCGCCCCTTTGTCTACCTTCAATTCAAATTTACCGTCAAAATCGGCAGCAGTACCTTGAGAGGTACCTTTCACAAGCACACTGGCACCCATCAAAGGTTGTCCAGAGCCGTCTTTCACTGTTCCTTTTACAGTGATTTGCTGTGCATAACCAAAAGCTACGCACAAGAAAAACATTACTGTACAAAGTAGTTTGTTCATTTTTACTTTCATATATAATAATATTAATTTGAAAATTTGTGAATTAGTAAATTAGCAAATTCAAATTTTCTCATTCTCTCATTTCCTCATTTTCCCATTCTCTAATTTCTTCTTCATTGTTCCTATAATAGTATTAATAATATAAATAATACTTAATAGTTCTTCCTTTTCCGTTTCTGTGTTAGGATAATCCCTCGAATACAAACACAAATCTAACCAATACATTGTTTCTTCAGCTTCCTTAGACGCGATTTTAAACTTATGAATAAAATCCTGCTGACTTTCAGCATTCTGAGCTTCTCTTATATTAGCTCCTATGGAAGTACCCGACCTTAATAATTGGTTTGCAATAGCATACTTTCTATTCTCTTCCAGAACATTACATAACTCAATAATTCTAAGAGAAAACAAGAAAGTCTTTTCTAAAATTATATTCGGTTTATCCATAAATTGGTCATTCTCTAATTTTCTAATTTTCTAATTTTCTCATTTGCTAATTCTCTAATTCTCTCATTTTCTAATTTTCTAATTTTCTAATTTGTATCGCATACCCTCCGCCTTGAGCGGCAGTAAGTTTCAATTTGGTTTTAGCATTTACTTTTTGTTTGGTGATGGTGTATGCCTTCGGGTTGGTTTTCCAGTTGGCATCTTTAGCATCAGCGTAGATAGTAGCCTCGTACTTCTTACCTTTGTCCAAGAAGTTGAGCAGAAGCTCTGAGGTATGTCCGCCTTCGTGAGCTGTACAGCCTACGTACCAATCGTTGCTGTGTTTATCTTTACGCGCAATGGTGATGTAACGTCCTGGTTCTGCTTCAAGGTATACGCTCTTTTGCCAATCTACGGGTACATCTTTAATGAATTGGAAAGCGTCCATATGCTTCTCGTAGTTCTCTGGCAAGTCGGCTGCCATTTGTAGCGGACTGTACATTGTTACATACAAGGCTAATTGGCGTGCCAAGGTACTGCGTATCTGACTGTTATTGTTAGGATTTACATACTTCATTTCGGTCTCGAAGATACCAGGAGTATAATCCATTGGGCCTCCTTGCAAACGAGTGAAAGGCAAGATGGTGGTGTGGAATACTTTATTACCTCCAAAAGCCTCGTACTCAGTACCGCGAGCTGATTCGTTACCTATCATATTTGGGTAAGTACGGCAAATACCGGTAGGGCGTACGGCTTCGTGCGCATTCACCATTATTTTGTGTTTAGCAGCTTCTTTAATCGCATAGAGGTAGTGGTTAATAGTCGATTGGCTGTAGTGGTGTTCACCCACAGGGAGGATATCGCCTACATATCCGCTTTTTACGGCATTGTAGCCATATTTATTCATCAACTCGTAAGCGGCTTTCATATGGCGCTCGTAGTTGCGCGTAGAGCCCGAAGTTTCGTGGTGCATCATCAGTTTTACACCTTTAGAGTGCGCGTAGTCGTTCAGTGCTTTGAGGTCGAAGTCGGGGTAAGGGGTTATAAAGTCAAACACATAGTCCTTTTTGTGTCCGAACCAGTCTTCCCAACCTATATTCCAACCTTCCACAAGCACTTGGTCGAAGCCGTGTTTCGCCGCAAAATCGATGTATTTGCGTACTTCTTCGTTGGTAGCGCCGTGGGTACCATTAGGTTTAGTTTTGGTGTAATCCACCGTATTAAGGTCTACTGCAGGAAGGTCGTTGGTATAACTCCAAGAGTTTTTACCGGTAATCATTTCCCACCAAACGCCCACATACTTCACAGGTTTAATCCACGAAGTATCGGCAATAGCGCAAGGTTCGTTGAGGTTGAGGATAAGACGTGACGCCAAGATTTTACGAGCGTCATCACTCACCATAATAGTACGCCAAGGACTGTGACAAGGGGCTTGCAAATAGCCTTTAGCTCCCTGTGCATCGGGCGTTAGCCACGATTGGAAGACGAAAGTCTTGTCGTCTAAGTTCAGGTTCATTAGCGAGTAGTTCACCAAGGCAGCTTCGTGAAGATTGATATACAAGCCGTCTTTGGTTTTCATCATTAAGGAAGTTTGTACGCCGGTAGGCGAGAAAACAAACTGCGATACGTTGTCACTCATCGCTTGTTTCATCAATCCGCGAATTTCGGAGAGCTTACTTTCCGTATAGTCGTATTCTTGGGTATCGTAGTCCCCAGGAATCCACCAAGCGGTGTGGTCTCCGGTCATCGCAAACTGCGAGAGTTCTTCCTCTATTACAAAATAGGTGAGCTCTTTTTGTGAAGGGAACTCATAGCGGAAGCCCACTCCCTCGTTGTACACGCGAAAACGAATGTTCATTTTTCGGTGGGTCTTCTCTTGTTGCAATTGTACGAGAAGTTCGTTGTAATGGTTGAGAATCTCGCTTTCTTCTCCCCATACAGGTTTCCACGTTTCCTTAAAAGTAGACTTTTTGGTGTCTACTACTTTAAAGTTTTGGGTTAACGGCTCAATTTTCTTGATTTTAGAGTCGTCCGGAAGGCTTTTTTCACTATAAACAGGTGTCTCGTCCGATTTCAATAAATAGGAGGATAACACTTCTCTTATTTTAAAGCCTAAAGTACTTTCATTGATCACTGCTTTGTTTTTGTAAGTCACCTTATACGAAGGCGTCCCATCAGCTTTCAGTGAAAAAGTGAGCACTACATTGCCGTCAGGCGAGCTCTGTTGCTGTGCCATAGCGAGGGGCATAGCAAAGACGCTCATCAATAAGATCATCTTTCTCATCTTTTATTGCTTTATAAGTGTTAAAATTGGTACAAAGTTACGGAAGTTTTTTTAACAAACAAATTTTTCTTTACTTTTTTTTAAGAAAAATTTATGATACATCATAAAGTCAATAAGTTAAATAAGTTTCTAGCTGTCGTATTTTTATCTTTTACTGCTAACTTTTTACTTTTTTATACACTTTCATCAAGTTTTTAAACACTGCCTCGTCGGTAAAATGCTGAGCGTGTCGGTAACCCTCTTCTACCATTTGCCTGCGCAACTCCTCATCGGTAGTAATGCTTACAATGGCTTTACATATCTCTTTTTCAGCGTTTTGCAAGTTCACATAAACCGAATGTGTTCCACCTGCTTCCGCAAAACAACTGCCCTGCGAACTAATCACAGGAGTTTTGCTAAATAACGCTTCTATAATAGGAATCCCAAAACCTTCAAAAATCGAAGGATAGCAAAATACCTCAGCAAGCTGGTAGATAATCGCCAAATCTTCCATAGGCACGTTACTCAGTGCTTGCACGCGGTCTTTAAGTTGGTGTGTTTCACAATACGCCTCTATTTGTTGGTAATAAGCCGTTTGCTTACCCACCAAAACTAACGAAATATCTCGCAGAGGTTCAATAGCTTTCACTATTTCAAGTGCGTTCTTGCGAGGCTCAATAGCGCCTACATTCAATACAAATTTTTCGGGAAGATGATATTTTTTGCGTATAGTTTCCTTCTGTGTTTCGGTATATATTTTCTTAAAAGCTCGGTGACAGCCTTGGTATACCACCGTTATTTTCTCTTCTGAAATACCTAAATAGCTGATGATATCTTGTTTAGTCTGCTCACTAATAGCGATGATGTGTTCTGAATGTTGTGCGGCATACAAGAACTTGCGATAATGTATTTTTCTGTCGAAAAACGAATACAGTTCAGGATAACGCATAAAAATAAGGTCGTGAATAGTAACTACCGTAGGTATGTGTTTATAAATTCCCTTAGGAATTTCTCCTGAAAGTCCGTGATAAATGTCAATGGGAAGTTGTTTAGCTATATCAGTGATTTTTACACTGCGCCATAATGATTTTAGCTTGCGCCAGAAGAAAGATTGTGGAGTGATTTCGGTGGTGTGTTCATCAATCACCACTCCCTGAATTTTGCGTTTTTGTGGGTTGAAGAGGTATAAATGCCCCACCTTGTGTTCTTGTAGTATGCGAATCAAATCCCGACTATAATTCCCCAGTCCGCGTGTGTTATGGAAAGCCCGTTTAGCGTCAAAAGCGATGTTCATAGTTGCTCACTCTAATAATAAGGTAATATGAACTGCAAAGGTAATAAATTAAAACGATACAAACAAAACAGTATTTAAAACCCCTTTACCTTCACCTTTTCTTCGCTCATTCACTATTTGTTCGTGTGGCTCGCACCGTTTTTTGTATGAACTTTGCCAAAGTTTCAAACTTTGGCAAAGTTGAAGTCCACTAAAAACCTTCTTTTTATCTCTATCTTAGTTTTAACTTACCTTCACCTTTCCTTCGTTCATCATTCATTGTAGAGCCACTGTAGACCCACTGTAGACCCACTGTAGACCCACTCATCGTTCACCCTACCTTTATCTTACCTTCGCTCCACCTCCTGACAAACCTTGTCTTTCACCCTAATAACCATCACTACTTTTACTCACACCTAATTTATTTAATTTTCTCATTTCCTAATTCTCTCATTCTCTCATTCTCTCATTTTCTCATTCTCTCATTCTCTAATTTCCTAATTCTCTCATTTTCTCATTTCCTAATTCCCTCATATCTTTTACCTTTTACCTTTTACCTTTTATCTTTTACCTTTTATCTTTTACCTTTTATCTTTTACCTTTTACCTAAATCAGTACGCCCTCTCCTTATTCCCTTCATAAAAGTTAATAAACGCCCTATTCACTACCCTATTGCCACCATTGGTAGGGTAATCACCCGTGAAATACCAATCGCCCAAATTCTTAGGGCAAGCCTTATGCAGGTTGTCTACCGTTTGGAAGATTACTGCTACTTCTGAGGCGAAGTTCTTTGGCAAAAGCAAATCTCTTATCTTGTCCGAAATTTCTTCATCGCTGAAAGGAGCATACACTTCTTTTACGTAATTCACCACCTTGTCATCACTTAGCGCTACTTGGGTAAGACATTTTTCGTACACTTCTTTTATGATGTGGTAAGTCCCTCTTTCGTGGTGTAAAGCCAAAGCAGCTTGGAACGCTACAAGGTCTTCTAAACGCGCCATATCTATCCCATAACAATCGGGATAGCGTATTTGAGGTGCCGAAGAGACGATCACTATCTTTTTGGGCTCTAACCTGCCTAATATGCTCAAAATACTTTTTTTAAGGGTCGTACCCCGCACAATACTATCGTCTATAATTACCAAAGTGTCGCCTTTTTGTACCGAACCGTAGGTAATGTCATACACGTGCGCCACAAGGTCGTCTCTGCTACTGTCTTCGGTGATAAAGGTGCGCAACTTCACATCTTTAATCGCTACCTTTTCAGTGCGTACTTTTTCAGAGAGAATCCTAAGAATTTCACTTTCAGTGGCGGTTGCTAATTGTTTTGCTTTCTGCTCGTTGAGGTATTGTTCCGCTGCTTCTATAAGTCCCAAATACGATGTTTCAGCCGTGTTAGGAATATAAGCAAAAACCGTATCTTTCAAGTTGTGGTCGATAGCTTGGGCAATGCGAGGGAAGAGTAGCTTGCCCAACATCTTGCGTTCGCGGTAAATATCTTGGTCACTACCACGAGAGAAGTAAATACGCTCAAACGAACAAGCTTTGCGTACCCTTGGGGTAAGTATCTCTTTTACTGTCACCTCACCGCTCTTCTTGATGATAATCGCATTCCCAGGTGGCAACTCGTGTACATTCTCGTATTTTACATTGAAGACCGTTTGTATAGCCGGACGTTCCGATGCTACCACTACCACTTCTTCATCTCGATAGTAAAACGCCGGACGAATACCCGCAGGGTCGCGGAGTACAAAAGCATCGCCGTTACCTATCATTCCTTCCATTGCATAACCACCGTCCCAATACTTAGCTGCGCGCTTCAAAATGCGCTCTATATTCAGCCGTTCGGCAATAAAAGGCGATGCTTCCTGTTTGGTATAGCCCTCTTCTTTCAGTTGGAGATAGAGTTTTTCTACCTCATCGTCTAAAAAATGACCGATACCCTCCATTACAATCACAGTGTCGGTTTTGTCTTTGGGGTGTTGTCCAAGGTGTACGAGGTTGTCGAAGAGCTCGTTTACATTGGTCATATTGAAGTTACCCGCCATAATCAGGTTGCGGTATATCCAGTTGTTTTCGCGCAAGAAAGGGTGTACATTCTCAATGCTGTTCTTGCCAAAGGTACCGTAGCGCACGTGCCCCATTATCACTTCGCCTATGTAGGGGAGTTCTCTTTTCTGCAATGCCACATTGTCTTTCAGTGTAGGATTCGCCTTAAAGCCCTCGTTAATACGCTGGTTGATGCGCGTAAAGATATCCTGCACCGGTTGCGCCTCGTTGGAACGAATCCTACTGATATAGCGTTCTCCGGGTTGCATATTCAGCTTGATGCTCGCCACTCCTGCACCATCTTGCCCACGGTTGTGTTGCTTTTCCAGCATCAAGTACATTTTATTGACGCCATAGAAGGCAGAGCCGTATTTTTCTTTGTAATATTCCAAAGGTTTGAGCAAGCGGATAAGAGCAATCCCGCACTCGTGTTTGATAGTGTCACTCATTTATAAATAAGAAAAGGCGTTGCATAGGCACGCCTTTATATAGGTTTTAAAATTGATATACTACTTCTAATTTATGGTCACTAAGAGCTCGCTTGGCTTTCTCTAAGTCCTCAGTAAAGCCCAAAATATAGCCTCCACCCCCCGAACCACATAGTTTTAAGAAATAATCGCCCGAGTCGATTCCCTGCTTCCATAGCGTGTGAAACTCTTTCGGAATCATCGGTTTGAAGTGGTTCAGCACAATGCCCGATAGACTCTTGATATTCCCAAACAGCGATTTGAAGCGCCCCTTCAAAAAGTCATCTATACAAGCATCGGTATATTTGATAAACTCATCTTTGAGCATCTTCTGGAAAGCCTCGTTCTTCATATTCTCCATAAAGATGCGTACCATAGGAGCGGTTTCGCCTATCACACCACTGTCGAGCAAAAACACTGCGCCTTTTCCGTTAGGCGTTTGCGAGGGAATGCCCGTAGGCTCTATATGGTCGTGCGAATTGATAAGTATCGGCAAACTCAGGTAGCTGTTCAGTGGGTCTAAGCCCGAAGAAGTGCCGTGGAAGAACGATTCCATCTTGCCAAAAATCGCTTTGAGTTGCAATAGCTTTTCGCGGGTAAGGTTTTCCATTGCACTGATAGGTTCAATAGCATATTCGCTGTAAATAGCAGCTACCAAGGCGCCACTACTGCCCACGCCATAGCCTTGTGGGATACTGCTATCGAAGTACATACCCTCTGCTATATCAGCATTGAGCTTTTCAAGATTGAAGCGCACAATCGGGTTTTCTTCCTCCATAAGGATTTGTAAGTAAGTAGCGAACTCCCGCAAAGCCTCATTCGATTTGCGAGCCTCTTCTTCTTTCTCTCTGTGCGGCTCACACTGTTTGTGCGACTCGCACTTTTTCAGTGTCCCCTTATAAAAGTTATAGGGGATTGCCAAGCCTTTGGAGTTCTTGATAATGCCATACTCGCCAAAGAGGAGTATTTTAGAATAGAAAAGTTTCATTTTTTAGGTAAAGTCTGCGTTAGCAGGGTAGTATCAGTAATAAGAGACTGCAAAGGTACACTTTTTTCCAATATCTCACATACTTTTGGATATAAATGTTTTGTTAATCAACGTCAGTTCTATATATACAATACTGATTTACAGTTGTGTTTACATTGTAATCTGTGAAATCTAGCAACGCAGTTGCCAATTTGTACCCATCACATTTGTCAATTATCAATTGTCAATTATCAATTGAAAGACTATCCGTTTAATCTGTGCCAGACATTCAGGCAACTTGTTGCCTATTTGTTTGATTTTTTTAAGATTTGTTAGATTTCTGTAGCGTAAGCTACACTTCCTTTACGTCCAACTCAATTCGTCCCTCATCATTCGTCATTTGTTCCCTTTTTCGTCATACTCCCCCCCTATTGCCTAAGGCCTAAGGCCTAGTGCCTCTTCCCCTTTCTTTCGCCTCGAAACCCCAATTTTAACATTTTTACCCTTGTTGTATTGTGTTATGAGTCAATTACTTATATACCCTTTCTATACCAATCGTCCAAGATTCGTATAAGCTTCCTATAAGCTCTCTATAAGCTACCCCCACCCTCCTTACAGCCTTTTTTCACCAAAAATCACCTTAACCTTCTTTTGAATCTCTCCGTTTCTTTCCGAACCTCCTTAGCCTCTCTGCTCTTTTCCAAACTTCCCTCCGAAAACACTAGAGTCCCTGCGAGATTTTCCTTAAAATCTAAAAACTCCTATGTATTACTTTTAACAATACACACTTTGCCTAAGTTTGAAGCTTCATAAAGGTTGATTATTAGCACTTCTGATATTATTAACATTAAATATTTTCTATTTTTTTAGAATCATTCCATTTTATTTACTATCTTTGCACCCTCTTTTTTTCTCATCAGAAATAATATTAATGCCTTTATCACCTAAAAATATAATCCTTTTACTCACTTCTTTTTGTGCAACTCAACTCTTCTCTCAACCTGTTGAAGAAGAAGTCACGCAACTCAGTGAGGTTGTGCTCACAGGGCAATCACCTATTAAGCAAGTGCAAAAAGCAGCTTACAACGTGGTTGCTATCGAAGCTCAACAGCTCCGCAATCTCAACAGCAATGCTGCCGATATGCTTGCTCGTGTATCGGGAGTGAAGATGCGCGAAACTGGTGGGGTTGGGGCAGAGACAGCAATCAATCTTAATGGCTTTACCGGTCGTCACGTGCGTATCTTTATCGATGGGGTTCCTATGAACGAAGCTAATGCCTCTTTTCGCATTAATAATATTCCCGCTGAACTTATCGAACGTATCGAAATTTACAAAGGTGTGGTGCCTGTTACTTTTGGTGCCGATGCTCTTGGGGGCGCTATCAATGTAGTAACACGCAAAAGCCGATACAATTATGGCAATCTATCCTATACTTTTGGTTCTTTCAACACCCATAAAAGTACCTTAAACCTCGGGCAATTCCTCACCAATAACATCAGTGTAGAACTCAATGCTTATCAAAATTACTCCGATAACAGTTATAAAGTATTTACTGAATATCTCGACCTCCAAACAGGCTCTTACTCTAAAGAAAAACGTTGGTTCAAACGCTTTCACGACCGTTATCACAACGAGGCTATCATAGGGCGTGTGAATATCTTCGATGAAAAATGGGCTGATAAACTTTCTTTTGCGCTCAATTATAGTCAAGAGGATAAACAACTCCAAAACGCCAACCTAATGCAAAAAGTCTTCGGAGGTAAGTACCGCAAATCTCATAACTATTCATCTTCAGTAGAATATGAGAAAAAGAATATCCTCAAAGGTCTCTCTTTCTTCCTTACAGGACGTTATGATTTTACCACCACTCAGAATGTAGATGAAGAAGCTCGCCGTTATAGCTGGACGGGTGAGTATGAACCAATGGTTACTCGTGGTGAATCGCAACTCCAGAATACTATTTTTGAAGGTAAAACGGGCTATATTACTTCACACTTAGACTATCAACTCACTGAGAAACACTCCTTTCAACTCACACACACCTTCAGTAATTACATTCGGCGTAACAAAAATATGCTCATTACCAACTATACCCTCGATTCCGATTTTATGAGGCGTGTCAATGAGAAAAATATCTCTGGATTATCATATAAGTTCACCCCTTCCGAGCGTTGGAATATATTAGCTTTCGGTAAATATTACAATACAGCTGTAACAGGTCCAGTGATTGTTACTGGATATGGAAGTCGCGCGGTATATGAAGAAGAAACTCATCACACTCAGGCTTGGGGGTATGGTGGGGCGACTACTTATCAGCTCTTAAAGCCTCTACAAGCTAAACTTTCTTACGAAAAAAGCTTCCGCCTACCTACTGATACCGAACTCTTTGGCGATGGCGATTTAGAGATTGGCAACTATAAGCTCAAACCCGAAAATAGCGATAACCTGAATGTAAATCTCTCTTATCAACCTGCGTTCAAAGTGCATTCATTCTTAGTAGAAGTGGGTTTTGCCTATCGTTATATCAAAGATTATATCATCAGAAGTATTATCAGTGCAGGAGCTAATGAAGGCTCCGCAGGAAGCCGAAATCACGGTAAGGTACTCAATATGGGAGTCGATGCTACCCTGCGCTATTTCTTCTATAAAGATGCATTTTCAGTAGGTGGCAACTTGTCTTATATGAACTTGCGTAACAAAGAAGAATTTACTGAAACAGGTCGCCCTTCTGCTATCTATAATGACCGTTTGCCTAATATGCCTTATCTATTTGGCAACGCCGATGCTACTTGTAATATAGAAAGCCTGATTGCTAAACGCGACAGACTATCACTAAACTATAATCTCTTTTTCACCGAAGAGTTTTTTACCTCGTGGCAAAGCGAAGGAACAAAAATTAAAGTCCCTCGCCAACTTTCTCACGACGTAAGTCTTACCTACTACACTCCTAATAAACGGTTAAGTTTTTCTGTAGAAGCCAAAAATATCACCGATGAATTGTTGTACGATAACTACAGCCTCCAAAAAGCCGGTCGCGCTTTCTATGCCAAACTCTCCTACCGATTCTACTAACCCCTAATTTCTAACAACTAATTTCTAAATATATGTATATCAATTTTCAAACATTCAAAAAAACGCTACTTGTAGGCTCATTAGTTAGCTTCGTAGCCCTTACGTCTTGCAAAAAAGACGATAATACTCCAGTTCCTCCTCCTTCTGCCGAGGGAGCTAACTTTTTCATCGATGCTGGAGGTGATCAAAATAAAACTCGTTATCTGTTGGTCGCTAAAAACCTAGAAAATGGTGAACTCCCTCTTTCTGCTAACCAAGAACAATTCAAAGAAGCTAATGGCTATTTCTGGCAGTTCAACAAGAACACAGCAGTAGGTCTATCCTATGGCTTTAAAGGAGCTGGTATCGGTATTTCTTACGAAAAAACAGCTCAAGGTGTAAAACATCTTACTGATTTTGACGTAGCCGAACGTGCCACCACTTTCGGTTTCTTCAGTGATTATTGGATAACTGTAGTAGGCGGACAAGAATACGAAGGCAAAAAGGACGGCGCAACCTTCAACTTCCGCAATGCCAACAATTATACCAAAGCTTTTACCAAAACTATCCATACAGCAAATCTCCTTCCTGAGATGAACACCTCCTCTTCTACTCAAGAAATCGTGTCGTTTGCTGGTATCTTAGACAATGGTAACGGTGAGTTCTTCAGCGGTATGATAGTTTCTGATTACAAAGATGTGCAAGTAGCTCAAGGTTCAAGCACTGGTAAAATCCACAATCCCGATGTGGTTTATGTAGGAGTACTCGATAAAGACTTGAACCTCAAACGTAGCTATAAAAGCGATAAGCTCAGCTATAGCGCAGGTCGTTTCAAATCTCAATATTTGTTAGAAATGGGTAAAGCCGATAATGGCGATGTATATGTATTTTCAGGTGCAATTGCTAAGAATCCTCCTAAAGTAAAAGCCCCTCAAACCCCCGATGTTGCTTCAACAAAACCTGCAGGTGCTTTGCGTATCAAACAAGGCGCTACCGACTTTGATAGTTCTTATTTCTTTGATATCTCAACAGTATCCGGTAACGGAATTTTCCGTCGTGTATGGCATATCACCGGTAATAAGTTCTTGCTTGAGTTCTTTAATGATGCTTCAAAAGCTGCCCTCAATGGAGTAGATGTAAACCGCTTTGCTATTGTAGATATGGAAGCTAAATCTTTCAACTGGGTAACCGGACTGCCAGCTCTCTCTGATTTTGCTAATATGACGTCAAACCCTGTAGAACTTGCTGTCTATAATGGTAAAGTCTATCTACCAGTAAATGTAAAAAACAGTGACCCTGCTATCTATGTAATTGATCCTGCTACCAATGTAGCCACCAAAGGTCTCACTGTAAAAGGCGCTTCTTTCATCAACGCTATTGGTCACTTTAAATAATAAAACAAAAAGGTGCTTGGAAAACAATCTCTCTAAGCACCTTTTCTATTTTTACTTTTCACTTTTTACTTTCTTCAGCCATTTCTCGGTATTTCTCAAATACTTCTCACTCGGCACAAACTTATAATGTAACCTTTTAGAAAGCGCCTCATACCGCTGCTGGATAACTGCTGGATTCTCCTCAATATCGTTGCGGTCGATGAACATCTCTGCAAAAAGCCTCCGCATCAAATCCATATTTCCTACCACTTGTATTGTGCCGTGATTCTCGTTGGGGTATTCAACAAAATAAGTCTCCAAATTCTTAAAAGCTCCCTTTGTCGCCATTGCCTGCACCGCCTCTATCGCCTCCCGATGCCTACTGCGTCCATTGTTGCGCACCTTCTTCCCCGAATACGATAAATAGAATATCCGATGTTTAAAATCCTTTCCTTTATTCGCTTCAAACAACCGCTCTCCATCGTTTTTCCCCCACCACAAACTCGGGTCGTGTGCAATATAAGCATTAAATAGCTCTGTATGTTTGTTAAGAGCAGAAACCACCGCCAAACCACTTAATGAGTGACCTACTAAAATGCGAAAATCACTACATCTGTATTGCTTTTTAACCAAAGGAATAAGCTCATCAGCCACAAACTGCCAAAAACGGTCACTATCGCTCCCAAAATCCCTTTCGCGCTGAGTGTTTTCAATTCCAATGACAATCATTTCAGGTACATTAGGGATTCCTTGAGCCAATTTCCCCATCAAAGTAGTAAAATAGTTGAAGTTTGTTTCTGCATCAAGCAGATACACCACAGGATAGTTTGTCTTTTTTAAAGTAGAGTCGTAATACGAATCAGGCAAATACACACTTATAGTACGCGTTTCACCTAACACTTTAGAAGAAACCGATAATTGTTCACCTATACAAATAGAAGTCTGCCCTTGAACAAAAGAGCAAGCTAATAGCCAAAACAAAAATACCCTTCTCATTACTTATTGATATTTAATAAATGTGATTTTAATAGATGCAAAAATACTGATAATTTCTCAAATTACCAATTTCTCAATGCCTTTATTCCCTACACTTTACCAAAGTTAATCTACCATCGCGCTATGCTTCACATCACCCTGTCATTCGTCATTAATTCCTTTTCCGTCATACTCCCCCTATTGCCTATGGCCTAAGGTCTAGTGCCCCTTCCTCTTTCTTTCGCCTCGAAACCCCGTTTTTAACATTTTTAACCTTGCCGTATCATAGTATGAATCAATTACTTATATAAGCTTTCTATACCAATCGTCCAAGATTCGTATAAGCTTCCTATAAGCTCTCTATAAGCTAACCCCACCCTCCTAAAAGCCTTTTCTCGCCAAAATTCCCTTCAGCCTCCTTTTGTAAAATTTCGTTTTCTTCCGAACCCTCCAATGTGTCACTTTTTACGGCACACACTTTGCCAAAGTTTGAAACTTTGGCAAAGTTAATCACCTCCTCTAGCGCGTTTCTTGTAACCTCCTCCTCATTTTCTAATTTGCTAATTTTCAAATTCTCTCATTTCCAAATTTTCTAATTTCCTAATTATTTCATACCTTTGCACTTTAATACAAAAAACTATACAATGAAAAACATTTTTAAAACAACTTTATTATTTGCTTCACTCGCTCTGATAAGCTGTGGAAATAAAGATGATGAACCTAAAAAGGATAAACCCAAAGAAGAAATACAAGTGCCAAAAATTTCTGAAGTGCGTTTTTCCTATGTCGATTTTGACCTTAGCAATAACTATAATGACTATAGTGAAGGTGAAGATTTTCTGAACGATACTCAGTTAGGTACATATTTCTTTACAGCGAAAGAAATTGTGGTATCTTATCAGTATGATACCCAAGGAAGGCTTATAACACTAAAAACAAATGATATTACCGAAGGAACAGCCACTACTGTTACAGCAGCATATAGTGCAAACAAAATTACTTTATCTAATTTTGATGACGAACAAGGAGTAAAAGAACTATCACTAAACAATGACGGAAATATCACAGACTTCGATATTCGTTATAATGAAAAGCAACAATTGCTTCAATTAGGTAAAAATCAATACTCTTGGAAAGATGATAACTGTACCAAAATAAACCTTAAAATTTATGACGCTCTTACAGAATGTACCCTATCTTATACGCAAAATCTTAATAAAAACAATTTTTTCTTAGGTCTTTTGGAAATACACGATGTAACTGGATATAAAGATTATTTTCTTAAACAAATATTTATTCCAAGGGGGAAAGGCACTAAAAATCTCCTTCAACAAACTACTTATCAACAAAATGGGTTGCCTTCAGATTTTATAAATAAATATAGTTATGAGTTTAATGCTGATGGTACAGTCAAAACTATAAAAGAAGAAGCTATTACAAACGGACGTATTGAAGGTGAATCAAGAATATCTGGAGAATATACTACTCAGAAATGGAACTCTTTACAAGCGCTTATCAGTCGTATACAAAACGGGACAGAAAAGAGATATACCTTTCGAGAACTCCTAAAAAACAACGAAAAATATGTAGTGAGAATTAGTAGCCAAACAATCGTACAAAAAGATAAGAACAACAAACCTATTCATCTACCAGTAGACAAAGTGATTGATTATTATATTAATTATAAACAGCAAGGTGGTGAAAAGAAAATTTCAGAGATTAAAATAATACGAACCTATAACATACATCAAAACACTACTTATCAACTGAAATATTAATTGTTCATTGTTATGATTCGCATTACTAAAAAATTCGATTTTGAAGCAGGACACGCTCTCTACGGCTACGATGGCAAATGCAAAAACCTGCACGGACACAGCTATAAGCTCTACATAACTGTCATAGGCGAACCTATTACCGACCCCCATAACGTGAAAAACGGTATGGTAATAGACTTCGGCGACCTCAAACGCATCGTGCAGGAGCAAATCATCGAAGCGTTCGACCACGCTATGGTCTTCAACGAACATTCACCTCACAAGGCATTAGCCGAAGAACTGCGCGCCAAAGGTCATCGCATCATCACCGTGCCCTATCAACCCACCAGCGAGAACCTCGTAACCGACTTTGCCCGACGCATCGCCTACCAACTACCCGCCGGAGTCGAGCTATTTTCAGTACGCCTATGCGAAACCGAAAGCTCCTATGCCGAATGGTTCGCCTCAGATAATTAAGAGGAAAGTAAGGCGTTATACATTTTGCCAAAGTTTCTGCCTGTGCAGCTCGCACCTTTGGATAATTTGATTATATCGACAATCAGTTGCTTTTACGTTCTGTTGTAGGGGCTAATGGCAATTAACCCTTTAAAAAAATTCATAACACAAATATGTAAACTATGGCACTTGTACTAATAATTATATTAAGCATTATCTTTTGGTTTTACAAAACAAACGTCAAGAAACGTTTGCACAATTCTTTTACTCAAAAGACCTTAAACAGAAATACACCAAACTATATTCGTAAACACTGGCGAGAAAAGCGTATTGATGCTGAACATTGTGATGTGATGAATGAAAATACAACCTTCGATTTGCACGCTGTAGAAAACAATCGTATGAAAAGCGATTTTGAGGAAACAATGCTTTTTACAGAAGCAATGTTATTTAATAAATTACAGTTAGGAGAAGAAAAAATGAAACTCAGTTATATAAGATGTTACGACAAAAGTAGCACTCCTGTAAAAGTATATCAAACTACTGTTGCCGATATAGATGCTAGTGTGGCACAAGTAAAGCTGAATGTGCAAGGCTATATCAATGTGTATTACAACCCACAAAACCCCAAGGAAGTTTATGTCGATACCGAGTTTTTACAAAAAGACCTCACTGAACTGATAAATGTTTGATAATGAAAACAGATTTTACATTACCCTTATTACCACCTCCACCAGAAATTGAGACCCGTGAGATACTCAAACAGCTCACGCTATCACATAGGCATTTAGCTGAACTAAAAGGAGTAGTAAAAACGATACCTAATGAGCAAATCCTCATCAATACCCTTTCCTTACAAGAAGCGAAAAGCAGTAGTGAGATTGAAAATATTGTTACTACCCACGACGACCTCTATAAGGAAAACATTATGATTGATACCCATCCTGCTAGTAAAGAGGTGCTAAATTATGCCAAAGGTCTAAAAATGGGATTTGAGATTGTGCGCAATCAGAGGAGATTGCTCAACAAACATATATTGCTCATTCAAGAACAACTCGAAGCAAACAAGGCAGGTTTCAGAACCCAAGCAGGCACTAAGCTCATCAACAATCACAACGAAGTAGTGTATACGCCTCCACAAAATAAGGAAGAGATACTCAACTTAATGGCAAACCTCGAAAGGTTTATCAACGACCCTGAATTTTCGGAACTTGATCCGCTTACTAAGATGGCGATTATTCATTATCAGTTTGAGAGTATTCACCCTTTCTATGATGGCAATGGTCGTACAGGACGCATCATCAATATCCTGTATTTGGTATTACAAGGTTTGCTCGACCTGCCCGTACTTTACCTCAGTCGGTATATCATTCAGCATAAAACTGATTATTACAAAGCTTTGCAAGGAGTAAGAACTAATGATGATTGGGAAACGCTTATTTTGTATTTACTCAAAGGAGTAGAAGTAACCGCTATTGAAACTATTGAGATGGTACAAAACATCAAAACGCTGATGCAACAAACCAAGCAACGCTTGCGTAGTGAGTTACCCAAGATATACAGTCAGGATTTGCTCAACAATCTTTTTAAAAATCCATATACTAAGATAGAGTTTTTAGCAACAGATTTAGATGTAACTAAACGTACTGCACAAAACTATTTAGATGCCATTGCTGAAATAGGGCTACTTAGTAAGTTGAAAGTAGGGAAGGCAAACTATTATATCAATGAAAATTTGATAAAAGTACTCCAAAGAGAAAAAGTATAACGTGGAAAAAAAACGTCTTTTTTTGCCACGTGTGGTATAACGTGGAAAAAAAACGCTGTTTTTTTCCATATCAAATTGCTCATTGATACGAAAAAACATTTTTGTATCAATGATAACTTAAAGAACCAATGTTATCTATAGAATTACCCGAAAATAAAAAAATATACTTTGCTTCCGATAATCATCTCGGAGCACCCACTGCTCTCGAAAGCAAACCTCGCGAAGCAAAGTTTGTGCAATGGCTTGATACTATCAAAGCCGATGCAGGGGCAATATTCCTTTTAGGCGACCTTTTCGACTTTTGGTTTGAGTACAAAATGGTCGTCCCCAAAGGCTTTGTACGCACTCTTGGAAAGCTCGCTGAACTGCGAGATAGTGGTATCCCTATCTACTTTTTCGTAGGCAACCACGATTTGTGGATGGACGATTATTTCCAAACCGAGTTGAACATTCCCGTATACCGTCGCCCCCTAGAAGTGGAATGTAATGGTAAACGCTTCTTGATAGGACACGGCGATGGTTTAGGTCCCGGTGATAAAGGCTACAAGCGGATGAAGAAAGTCTTTACCAATCCGTTTTGTAAGTGGCTCTTCCGCTGGTTACACCCCGATATAGGTGTGCGATTGGCGCAATACCTCTCAGTGAAAAACAAGCTCATCTCAGGTGATGAAGATGTGCGTTTCTTGGGTGAAGATAACGAATGGCTTGTACAGTATTGCAAACGCAAACTTGAGGCGCAACATTACGACTATTTCCTTTTTGGTCACCGCCACCTCCCAATGACTATCAAAGTAGGGGAGGGTAGCACTTATATCAACACCGGCGACTGGATACACTACTTTACCTATGCCGTTTTCGATGGTGAGGAATTAAAACTTATATCCTACACCTAATTGTAAGACGCGGTTTTTAAACTTAACTTGCGTAACACTATCAGCATCGCTAAGGTTTGAAAGCCCTATAATATAGTTTATATCAAAGAAGATACCAGAAGGCACATTATATTCCATTCCAAAGCCCATTCCAAAGTCAAAACTGTTATCTAAATCCTCTGACATTGCCATAGAGAGATTGTTTTGTGAAATTTTGCTTGCGATACTTGCAACATAACCAAAATTTAAACCTACTTTAGGGCGAAAATATGAGATATCATATTTTAACCATAAAGGAATATTTATTTGGTGAAGAATAAAAGAAGCATCTTTAACGTCTCCGGATATGCTATAAGGCAATTGTGTTCCGTTAATAGTCGGAGGTGTCCCGATAAAAGTCATAGTTATTTTTTTCCACTTGGCACCTTGTTTAGAGTAAGCAATTCCCCCCTCTAAAAAGAGTTTATCACTTACTTTATATTCTGCCAAAACTCCTATATGAAACCCTGCTTTGCTACCCATTCCTAGATCCGCATTATAGCGAGAAAAAGTATTTTGATCATTCTTTACAGCGCCATACACTTCTGAAAAAGAAAGAGTCGATACATTTAAGCCACCTCTAAAACCAAAAAAGAGGCGTTTAGAGAGAGGATTTTTTTCTTGTACTACAATAGGTTCTTGTGTGCTGCTGGCGGTCACCCCTTCTGTTGTTTCTGTTACTACTTCTTGTGCGTAAGTAGTAGATATCACTGCTAAAGTGATAGTAAAAATTATTATTATTTTTTTCATTTTTGTTGGTGTTTTTATAATTTTAATGCATAATTACAAAGAATAATGTTACTGAGCAAATTTCAGGGAAGGTTTTTTTCTTTTGGGAATATAATTTATTGTTTTTTAATGTAATATAAAATTAAACATCAGAGAGATATTCTAATATTTAGAAGAAGGGAGAAATTGAAAAAGTTAGAACTTTAAATGTCTTATGAGAAGAGAAAAATAAAAAATCGTCATTTGTAACTCGTCATTCGCAATTATTTTGTACCTTTGCATTTATGGACGGAAATACAAATACTCTTTCAGAGGTCATTCAGCAAATTGTCAAACAAAATCATTTAACGTACGGACTACAGAAAGCCTCGTTACCAGAACTGTGGAATGAACTGATGGGCAAAGCAATCGCTAAGTATACTTCCTCAGTAGAGCTAAAAGGCAGTACGTTATACGTCCGCCTTACCTCGCCTGCACTCAGTAACGAACTCAGTTATGGCAAGAGCAAGATTATTGATAACCTCAACGAACGTTTAGGGGAACCTCTCATTCAAAAACTGATATTTTTAAACGGATGATACGACCCGCAACCCCCACCGATGCCTCTGCCGTCGCCCCTCTGATGTTTCAGGCAATGGAAGAAATCGTCTATAAAATGATAGGCAAAGAACATAGAGAAGATGCCATTGCACTACTCCAAAATCTCTTTGAGCAGGAAGGCAATCAGTATTCCTACCAGAATGCTTGGGTATACGAGGAAAATAATACTGTAATAGGGTCGCTTATTGCCTATGATGGAGGGCACTTGCACACCTTGCGTGCCCCTGTACTGGCGCTTATTCGCAGTAGCTATGGTATTGATATTGTTTTAGAAGATGAGACCGCCGAAGGTGAACTTTATATAGATACCCTTAGCGTATTGCCCATTGCTCAAGGCAAGGGCATAGGCTCACAATTGGTAGCCCACCTCAAAAAGGTCACTACTCAGCCCATAGGCTTACTCGTAGATGTACAAAACCCCGCTGCTGAACGACTTTACACCCGTTTAGGATTTACATATGTAAACCACCAAGCCCTCGCTGGCGGAATGTATAAACACCTTGTATACAATGATTAATTGAAATGAAAACCCTCATCAAAAACGCAATCATCGTAAACGAAAATACCCTCTTTCAAGGCGACCTCCTGATTGAGGGAGAGCGTATTGCCCAAATAGGTACCCACATCACTCCCAAAGGAAATTATGAGGTGATAGAAGCCGAAGGCAAGTATCTCCTCCCTGGGGTGATTGACGATCAAGTGCATTTCCGCGAACCTGGGCTTACTCACAAAGCTACTATCGCTACCGAAAGTCGCGCGTCAGTAGCAGGCGGTGTAACTACCTTTTTTGAGCAACCTAACACCGTACCTCAAACCGTAACGATTCCGCTTTTGGAAGAAAAATTTGGTATTGCCAAACAATCGTCGTTTGCAAACTATTCTTTCTTCTTGGGGGGTACAAACGATAACCTCGAAGAACTGAAACGCTTAGATAAAAATGCTTGTGCAGGGGTGAAACTCTTCTTAGGCTCTTCTACGGGGAATATGCTCGTAGACAACGAGAAAACCATAGAAGCTATTTTCAATAATGTAGATTTGGTCATCGCTGCCCATTGTGAAGATGAAGCAACTATTCGCAAGAATTTAGCCCACTATCAAGAATCGTACGGCGAGGATATCTCTATTGCGATGCACCCTCATATTCGCAGTGCTGAGGCTTGCTATCTGTCCTCTTCACGTGCCATTGCTTTGGCTGAAAAAACGGACGCACGTCTCCACGTGTTCCACCTCTCTACGGCTAAAGAAACTGAGCTCTTCCGCAATGATATTCCACTAAATGACAAGAAAATCACTGCTGAGGTATGTGTACATCACTTGTGGTTTACTGATGAAGACTATACTACTCGTGGAGCTTTCATCAAGTGGAATCCTGCTGTAAAAACTGCCGATGACCGTACTGCGCTGTGGCAAGCTCTTTTAGACGACCGTCTCGATGTGATTGCTACCGACCACGCTCCTCATACCCTCGAAGAAAAACAACGCAAGGGCTATCTGAATATCCCTTCGGGGGCGCCTTTGGTACAGCACTCGCTCGTGGCAATGCTCGAAAAAGCCTACAAAGGCACCATTTCTATCAAAAAGATAGTAGAGAAAATGTGTCATAATCCCGCAATCCTTTTTCAGGTAAAAGACCGCGGTTTCTTACGCGAAGGGTATTACGCCGACCTTGTTTTGGTGGATATGGATACCCAATGGACAGTACAGAAAAACAACCTGCTGTATAAATGCGGCTGGAGTCCGCTCGAAGGGCAACAATTCCACTCGGCTGTAGTGAGTACCTTCGTAAATGGCAAAGAGGTGTACCACAATGGCAAGGTAATTGCAGAGCCTCAGGGGCAACGCATCACTTTTAACAGATAAGACTATGAGAAAAATCATTTATATATTCGCTTTGCTATTCATTATAGTAGCCTGCAAAAAGAACATCGTACCCAAACCCGATAAGTTTTTAGACGAAAAGCAAATGGAAAGTTTGCTCTACGATTTGGCTGTTTTAGAATCTATGAAGGTTTCACAAGCCCAAATGCTAGATTCTTTACAGTTCAATCCGCAACAGTTCATCTACAAGAAATATCAGCTCGATAGCCTTTCGCTCGCACAAAATATGGTTTATTACGCCTCCCTGCCTAAAGACTATGACCGTATAGTGAAAAAGGTGGAAGAAAAACTCAAAAAACAACGTGACAGCATCGGAAAGCTACCCTTAGAATCTCTAAAAGAGAACCCAGCAACAGTCGAACCATAATAAAATACAGTATTTGGAAGCCTTAGAACTACATCAGTCTTATCTTTCGTGGATATTTCCTGCCTTCCTACTCATCTTTGGGTTGGTGGCTTTCCTGCGTATATTCTACCCTAAGCACTTTGCCGATTATCAAAACTTACTAATTAACAATAAATATATTGTAATTTACGGCAAAAAAGAACGCCGATTGCACCTCTTTATGACAGTGCTTTTTCTCTTGCAATGTGTGTGTTTAGCTCTTCTTTTCTATGTTATGCTAAAGAATTTTGGCATCACAGAACTTTACAACTCTCAGTTTATGTTTCTGGAATTGGTGCTTATAGTCTTCTCACTGTTAATCACAAAACTCCTCTTACAACAATGGATTAGTAGCCTGTTCGACCTTTATGATTTCGCAAGAGATTACATCTTCACTAGGGTTTCTTATTCATCTTATGCCGCAATTGTAATGGTTATACTCCTCTTTTTGGGAGTTTATATCCCTTTTACCAATAAAAAACAGCTATTTTTATTACTTTTTGTGTTAGTATCCATATTGTTAGCAATCAATGTATTAGGTTGGATTAAAATCATAAAAAACAATCAAAAAGAAATAAAACCCTATTTATTCTATTTTATTTTGTATCTTTGCACCCTCGAAATCGCACCCTATATCTTTCTCATCTATGGAACAAAATATTTAATTGAAGTACAGAAAATGGCTCAATTTGTTTCATAATAGGGCGTTAGGAGGTGTAAAGAAATAACATTTATGAAGGTAAAATCGATATTAGTTTCGCAACCAGAACCGAAAGCCGAAAGCTCACCTTATGCACAAATTATTGAAAACCACAAGGTAAAAGTGGATTTTGTGCCCTTTATTAAGGTCGAAGGAATGACCGCTAAGGACGTCAGAATGCAGAAGATTGACCTTACTAATTTTACAGCCGTTATCCTCACCAGTCGTAAATCGGTAGACCACTATTTTCGTATTGCTGAAGAAATGCGCTTTAAGGTGCCTACAACTATGAAGTATTTCTGTCAGTCCGAAGCCATCGCTTACTATTTGCAGAAGTATATTACCTATCGCAAACGCAAAATATACGTAGGTAAAAAAGAGTTTGCTGACCTTTTGCCTATCCTCAAAAAATACAAAGAAGAGAAATTCCTCTTCCCTGGCTCCGATGCCCCTAAACCAGAGGCTACCGCAGCTTTAAACGATATCAAGATAAAATGGGAACGCGTAGTGTTCTATCGCACTGTATATTGCGATATTTCAGCCATTAAAGAAAATAAGTACGACATTCTTACTTTCTTTTCGCCCGCAGGAATAGAGGCACTGTTTAAAAGTTTCCCCGATTTCTCACAGAAGAAAACCAAAATAGCCGTCTATGGCGATGCGACCCTAAAAGCCGCCGAAGAAGCCGGTCTTATCATTGATATTAAAGCTCCCTCACCTGAGAGCCCCTCAATGACCGTAGCACTCGACCATTATTTAGGCAAACAAAATAGCAAAAAATAGAATCTAAAACCCGTTTTCTATAAGCACCAAAGGTAAGGAAGAACTATTCTCCCTTACCTTTGGTGCTTTTTTACTTCCTTTTATACGGAAAATCTCTAACTGTCAAAAAAGACTACCCGCTTCTCCTACTTCTTGCTAAAAGCAAGCATAAAGCTGTAATTTCCAGTATAAAACCTAATGCTATAAATAAAGAACCGCTAACAGGCACTTCCCAATGCAATATCTTAGCAAGAGCTCCTAAAACAATAAGCACAACACCTGCTATAAATAAAATAATACTTGTCTTCATATCTCTATTTCAATTTGTTTACACTTATAATATTATACATAATCACAAAATACGTTGAAGCAATACCATATATTAGGCGCTTTTTTTCTTCCTTTGTGCCTCTCATTCTGATAATCTCTCAAACTTTGCCCAAATTCTAATCTGCAAGCGAAGTCTTAAAAAGCTATTTCGTGATTCGTAGCCTTGATTTCCGATACTTAGCCTTTCACATACCCAACTATCGCCGGCTATTTTATGTCTAACCGACGTCAATATAACTTTTATTATCAATCTTTTTTGAGAGCATAGCGGAAGAGGACTCTCAAGAATGTTCAGAATCTTTTTTTTGAAACCAAAAGTAGACAAACATCCCCACAAAAGAGAAGATCAGCACAGAAAATGTTTTCGACATCGCCTCATAGCTAAAATAAGGAACTTTTATAGCATAAAAGAAATTTACATAGAAAAACAATGCAATGTAAACTAAGATAAAGATTATAATATTTCTTGTTTTCATATCTCAATCCTCTAAAAAATACAAAGTATAACATTAATAAAGTACAAAGATATAAAAAAAATAAACACCTGTCAATATTGATTTTTAAAAAAGTTTTTCGTACTTTTGTATTTTCCCACCTTAACCTTTGCCTCTCTATCTCTCTTTTCTCAAATAGAGGGCAGTTGAGAGCGTTATTACTTTCTCTTTCTTTCGTCTCGAAACCCCGATTTTAACATTTTTAGCACTGTTATATCGTGTTATAAGTCAATTACTTATATATCCTTTCTATACCAATCGTCCAAGATTCGTATAAGCTTCCTATAAGCTCTCTATAAGCTAACCCCACCCTCCTTACACTCTTTTTTCATCAAAATTCCCTTCAGCCTCCTTTTGTAAAGTTCCGTTTTCTTCCGAACTCCTCAACCCTCCTCATTTGCTAATTCTCTCATTTTCTAATTTGCTAATTAATCTGCCCGTGTGGCTCACACTGCCTGTGCGGCTCGCACCTGTCTTGCTACAGTTGCTTATCTCGTTTTTTCATCGTAACTTTGCATCGTTGAAACAAATCACATTCCATTTTACTAAAAACATTCTTTACTTATGAAAAAAGCAGTATTTATGATGCTATGGACTCTGTTAATAGCGATGCTATCGTGTCGCAAAGATACAGACCCTAATGAGCAAGAGATAACAGGCGTTGTCCGCACCGAACACCCACGCCTTTTTATTACTAAAGAAGATATTCCGAATATCAAAAACGCTGCCCAAAGCTCGGCTCTGGATACGTATACCGAAACTAAAAGAGATGTGGATAAGCTCTTAAATGAACCTATCTCTTTTGAAAATCCTACCGCGGTGAATGGTACTGACAACGGTTTGAAAATCTCCAAAGTATCGCAAGTCGCCATATTATATTTGATAACGGGTGAAGCAAAATATCTCGACTATACCAAAAAATTCTTACAAAAAATCACTGAATATTACCGCCTTCGGGTAAGTCACAACTTGAATGCTGATTGGTATGTGTTCCCTCAAATCAATGCATTATGTGCTTATGATTGGATTTACAACTACTTAACCCCCAAAGAACGCGAGCAAATAGGCAAACCTCTTTATCAGGTAATGATGGATATTGCTTGGCACGGAAAAGGATTACGCCCAGAGCGCAATCGGGAGAATACAGGGGGATACAATACAGGATTTTATGGCACAGACGCCCTACCGTGGTATATAGGTATCACTTTTCACAACGACGGTATTGATAACGCACGCTGTGAAGATATGTTTCAAAAAGGATTTGCCCTAAATATGAAAATGGCAGAATATCGTCGTGATATTATCGGTATGAGCGGAGGGGCTGTCACAGGGTGTGTAGGCTATTCGTTAGGTGCTTATCCTATCGCCGATTTCAATTTCATTCGCAGTCATCGCGCAGCCACAGGCGTAGACCTTTCTCAAAGGCTCAACTACGTATTCAAATATTTGGACTATATCGATTGGAATCGCTTACCAAACAATCGCGAGTTTGGCTTTGGCGACAGTTATCACTACGATTGCTTGCTCCCCGAAAGAGACATCAATTATCACCTGAGAGAGATAGCCTCTCTTTATGGAAGTTCTACCAATATACAACGCCTGTTAGGCTTATTCGATAAGAAACACTATACAGAACGACTTCCCTTTATGCCGTTCTTACAAAAATATCCTCAAGGAACTCAGGGAGCGACACCTTCGGGTAAAGGTGCCGTGTATTTCGAGGGTACGGGAGAAGTCATTATGCGTTCAGGAACGAGCGAAAACGACACTTATGCTCTTTTTGTGAGCGGAGGCAAAACCTCTTACCACAAGCACTTCGATAACAATCATTTCACTATCTACAAAAAAGGTTACCGTGCGTTAGATACAGGCACACGCCCCGAACCTGGCTGGCATTTGTCGCATTACTACGCCCGTACGGTAGCTCATAACTGCGTAACCATCAGAATGCCCAATGAAAAAATGCCCGAATACTGGGGCGGAGGGGCTTCTACCGAAAACAAGTTCGAACCTATCCCCAACGATGGCGGACAAAACAACATATTAGGCTCTGTGCTGAAAGAGAAGCGTATCACTGACGATTATGTATATCTCGCCTCCGATGCTACCAAAAGCTACAACAGCCAAAAAGCCTCGTTAGTCATGCGTGAGTTTATATATTTCTACCCCGACCTTTTTGTAGTGTTCGATAGGGTAACATCTACCGACAAGAATTATCCCAAAACGTGGCTGATACACACCATCAACGAACCTGTGATGAAAGGTAGCAGAGAGTTCTCGGAAACCTCCGACGGAGGTAAGATGATTTGCCGTACTTTATTCCCTGCCAATGCTACACTTACCAAAATAGGAGGAAGTGGAAAGGATTTCTGGTCTGATGGACGCAACTGGCCTCTACCCAAACTCACTCCACAAGATTACGGATATAATATGAATCTACCTCCCGCCAATCACCCACAATTGGGACATTGGCGTATAGAAGTGAGCCCACAAACAGCTTCTAAAGAAGACTTGTTTATGCATATTATCCAAGTAGGCGATACAGCTCTTTCCGATTTACCCCGCACTGAAACCTTTGAAAATACAGCTCAAATAGGGGTAAGATTCACCTACCAAGGAAAACGATATATTTTAACCTTTGATAAAACAAAGCCATACGGCTGTCAAATAGAGAAGAAATAAATTAAGAGGCTTTATTTTTTAATCTATCTTAAAAACTTTGCAAACAAACGAGTCGTTCATCTGGAAAAATCGCCGTAATTTTGCCCCGTAGAAATAAAAAGTTTTCTTTTATGAAAAAATATACTTTACTATGCCTCTTCGTTATAGGGATAACAGCTTCATTACGAGCACAATCACTATCGTTCGATGAAGCGCTTAGCCAAATGCGTTCTGGCAACCAAAAACTCAAAGGCATCGAAAAACAAACCGAAGCAGCCGATTATAATCGCAAGTCATTCCGTGGGCTTTATCTGCCCCAACTGAGCCTTAACGCTAGCTATATGCACCTCGCCGACCCGCTTTCGTTGAGCTTTAACGAGTATAAGGCGCCTTTACAAAGTGGCTTACAGGGATTTGCAACCCAAGTGCCTGCCCGTATGCGTCCGCTACTCACCCCCCTACTTGGCAGAATACAACCACTTTTTGCCCAAGACTGGCGCTATGAGTTTCAGAAACAAGACATTTGGAAAGTAAGCGCCGATGCCAAATGGGTGCTTTTTGCTGGTGGAAAGGTGCGTGTAGGCAATCGTGTGAGTGCGCTCAACACCGAAATAGCCACCGTAGAGAGCAAAAAAACCGAAAATGCCCTCATCAGTGAGTTGGCGGAACGTTATTTTCAAGTACAGTTAGCCCAAAAAGCGTTGGAAGTGAGAAAACAGTCGTTTGAAACAGCGCAACATCACTATGAGAATGCCCAAAAGCTCGAAAAAAACGGAATGATAGCTTCCGTAGAAACAATGCAAGCTAAAAAAGCCGTTACCGATGCCGAACGTGAGGTGATGGCTGCTGAAAAGGACATACAATTAGCGCAAACAGCTCTCTATGGCGTAATGGGCACTACCGAGCAACCGCTCACTGCCCTCACCACCGAACTTTTTGAAGTAGCCCCTCTCCAATCGCTTGAGTACTACCAACAGCAAGCCAAAGAGCACTACCCTATGATTGTGCAAGCCAAGCTCAAAGCCCAAATGGCTACCCAAAGCGTAAAAGCGCAACAAGCGGCTTATTTGCCCGATGTAGCCGTAGTAGGCAAAAAGTACTTGTGGAGCGAAAATCTACCTTTAACCGAACCCGATAACTGGGTAGTAGGTGTAGGGTTACAGTGGAATCTCTTCAACGGTTTACAGGACAAAAACAAGATAGCCCAAGCCAAAGCGATGCGCGAGAGTGTGGAGCTCATCACCGCACAAGCCGAAAAAGACGTACAAACCTTAGTGAAAAAACAGTACACCGAGATTGAAAAGCAACGCGAACAATACCTCAGCTTAGAAGAGAGTTTGCGTTTTGCCGAAGAGCTCGTACGTGCCCGCGACAAGGCTTTTGCCGAAGGTCTCTCCACCTCCACCGATGTAGCCGATGCCAACCTTTATTTGGCTTCTATCAAAATCAAACGCTACCAAGCTCTTTTTGAAATGGACAAAACCCTCGCCCAGCTCCTCGAAACCTGTGGAATGAGCGATAAATTCAGCGAACAAGCAACAAGGTAGAGCGACACAAATGCTCTTAACATACGCTGGCGCGAGCTTGTAGCTCGTGCCTCTCATAAACTCTTAACTAAATAAACAATGAAAAAGAAAAACATCATCGGTCTTATTGTAACAATCACTGTATTTGCAGTAGTTCTTATTCTTTCTATCTACTTTTTTAGTAACCGCGAACCTGTATATTTGCAAGGACAAGTAGAAGCCAAACAAATCAACGTTGCCCCAAAAGTACCTGGTAGGGTGAAAGCTATCTACAAGCAGGAAGGCGACCAAGTGCACAAAGGCGACCTCCTTTTAGAACTCGAAAGCACTGAACTCGATGCCAAACTCTCTCAAGCCGAAGCGGCACGTTTGGCAGCACAAGCTCAATCCGACAAAGCACAACGCGGTGCTCGTAGCGAACAAATTCAAGGGGCTTACAATGTATGGCAACAAGCCGAAGCGGCTGCCCAGCTCGCTGAAAAAACCTATCAGCGTGTGAGCAACCTTTATAACGATAAAGTATTACCTGCCCAAAAGAAAGATGAGGCTTATACCCAAATGGTTGCCTTACAAAAACAAGCCGAAGCAGCCAAATCACAATACGAAATGGCGAAAAACGGAGCTCGTGTAGAGGATAAAACCGCTGCCCGAGCCCTTGTAGCTCAAGCGCAAGGGGTCATTACTGAGGTAAATGCCTATAAAGATGGTGCTAAAGTGTTCGCTCCTGCCGATGCCGAGATACAAACCATTATCCCCAACGAAGGCGAAATCGTGAATGCGGGTTACCCTGTGATGAACCTCATCGATACTCAGGACGAGTGGGTGGTGTTCAACATACGCGAAGATAAAATGGCAGATTTCAAGATAGGCACTAAATTCAAAGGCATCGTGCCCGCTTTGGGCAATCAGGAGATAGAATTAGAAGTAAAACACATAGCCGTACAAGCCGATTTCGCTACTTGGACAGCTACCAAAAGCAAAGGCGACTTCGACAAGAAAACTTTCGCTATCAAAGCCTACCCTACCCAAAAAGTAAAGGATTTAAGACCAGGAATGTCGGTATTAGTAAGTGAAAAATGAGAATAACTGAAGGGTTATCAACTAAAGATAAGCAAGCTATTATACATTGGACAAATAGCAAAGGCGCTGATTTCTTGCAACAATGGGCAGGAGATGCTTTGCCTTATCCTCTTACAATGGAAGCGCTCAATGCTTTGTCTCATTGTTATCGTATTGAGGTAGAGGGTAGTTTTATAGGGATGATTCAGCAAATAAGAGTAGAAGGGAGCAACGTACATATTGGTAGATTTCTTATCAATCCTTCGCTTACAGGAAAAGGATTAGGCGCCTCAGCAATGCAGTTATTTATCGCAATGCTTTTTGAGGATAAAAGAGTTCATTCTATTAGCCTAAATGTATTTGATGACAACCCCATAGCTAAAGGTCTTTATACAAAACTCGGTTTTAAAGTAGTAGCCACTGTTGAAGGAGAAAGGAAGAAATACAAGATGGTGAAGAGTAATTTGGCAATTAGCTAATTAACAAATTTACAATTGGTTCACTAATAAATTATCCTCTACTGGGACGTTTCTCCTAGTTCGTGTTTAATACTAAGCAAACATCAATAGAAGAAATCTGTTTAAGCTTTCAGCGAAAGATAACCAGAATAAAACAATAATTCACATATGAAAACAGTAATTTTATTAGCAATACTATTTTTATATAGCAGTTGCGGTTATGAAGTACCAGGGAAAGACAAGCACCCTGAGATTCCTGAATTTAACGGCTTTGACAAAAATCTTTTTATAGTAGATACACTACTTACTGAAGAAGATGTTATGAGCTCTGATAGGATTATCTACGACCCAACTGACGATTTTATATATTTAAACAAAGAATACGATTGGTTTTTACTTGATAAAAACTTTAAAATCAAACAAAAGATAAATGCTAAAGGTGTTTTTCAGGGAAATAAAACATTTTATGACAAGGTCATAGGCGAAAAATATAAGGATATTATCTATAAATACACTTATCCTTGGACAAAAGCTGAAAAAGTAAAGGAATTACAGTATTTAGGCCACGATAGTATTATTAAAAACTACTCTATTCCAAAAGATAAGAATGGAAAATATGATTTAGAAGCTATTAGAAAGATAGGCAGACAATATATTGACAAGCAATTAGGTGTAATACAAAAAATAATTCCTGTAGGTTTCACGTCTATTGTGTGCATAGGAAGCAAAGGCGAATATTTTACGGAAGATTATAAATACAATACTTTTTATGAAATAGAATATACCCAAACACCAAGCTATAATTTAGTAGATAATAAAATCACCAATAATTTGTACTCATTTGATCAGGTAGTTTTGGGGAATCAGGGCGGAGGAAATCATTTTGCATTTTGGTTTTATCCTTACGGCTATAAATACTATACTTTTAAGATAGGCAATGACTCAATCCAATTTAAATGGAACACCAAAAGCTCACGGAAAATAATACAAATAAAAGACCTTTGGGGCGATAGGGTCTTGATTTATAAAGACAGTGATAGTGGCGGAGAATTATATAACATTCGGAAGAAATGAACATAGAAACCTTTAGAGGTTTTTGCTTAACTTTACCTCACACTACTGAGGATATGCCTTTCGGGGAAGACTTTTTGGTCTTCCGCATAGCAAATCGTATCTTTGCACTGATAAACCTAAACCGCGTGCCTATGAGTGTTAGCCTCAAATGCGAACCTGAGCGTGCGGTAGAGCTCCGCGAGCAATACCCCGATAAGATTGTAGCAGGCTACCACCTCAACAAAAAACATTGGAATACTGTACTTTTAGAGAGTCTGCCTGAAGTCCTTATCAAAGAAATGGTACAGCACTCTTACAACCAAGTACTTGCCAAAGTACCAAAGAAGGAAAGAGAAGCGTTAGGGGTGTAAACTCCGTAATCTTTCTTAGGATTGGGAATATCCGTGATAATTTAGAAAAACAACAAAAATTAATTAGAAATGAAAAAGAAAAAACTTTGGATACTTTTTATCATTACTACTTCAGTATATGCCTATTTGATGTTGGTAACCGTACCAGCTCTTAAAGCAATGGCTGGAGGAATGGATATTTTAGATGTGCCTCCGTTTTATGATGCTACTTACATTCAAGAGCTATTTAGGCGTTTAGGTGAAGAAGGTCGCCATTTCTATTTATACCGGCAAATTCCTGTGGATATGATATATCCCGGTCTGTTTGCTATTACCTACTATCAACTGATACGTTTCTTTTTAGAAAAACTCAGCCAAAGAAAGCTCCTTTTCTTATCATATTTCCCAATAATAGGAGGTATTTCTGATTATTCAGAAAATTTTAGTACCATTACAATGCTCACACACTATCCTGAAAACTTATGGATAGAGACCTTAGCGCCCTATTTTTCTCTTATGAAATGTATCTTTGTGGTACTTTCTTTGGTATTATTTTTTGTATTAGGAATTACAACACTCGTTAAAAACAAGAAGACAATAACAAAATCACCCTCAGAATAGCCTCAATTTTGTTCATTATATCTGAATAAACCTAAAAGCCTATGTGGAATGCTCTTGTGAATTACAATATACTTGCCCCTCTATTAACAGCTGTTTTGGCTTGGGCGTTTATACTCATTTGGTTTTCCAAGAAAAACAAACAAGAAAGGAAGAAAAGACAACAACTTTTAGCCCAGATAAAAGAACAACTCCCTATTCCCACATTCAAAGAGTTGTTACAAGCTTTAGAAAACTTGAACTATAACCCTGCTCAGTGCTATTTTAAAACAAATACTTTTGAGCAAGGAAATGTAGCTGTGGATAACACTTGTCTTCTGCAACGAGAAAACCAATGGGCGGTATGCCTTGCCGATACTCGTTGCTTCTGTGATGAACAGTCTTTTGATAGCGAACAAGAAGCCTTCGAAAACTTTGTATATAAATATTTTCTCCTTAGTAAAGAAGAAATTAATTGGTTAAAGCAATGAACACATCTAATTATACCACCAAGTTTGGCACTCTTACCTTCTCACAAAAAGTGGGAGACGAGTATTTTTGGGAGGCTTCATATCAGTGGAAAAGTGATTTCTATAAAGAAACTTTACAGCTGCCTTTTTCTTTGTTTAGCAAAAGTAAAATCATCACAGCAGATACTATTGCTTTTATTGAACAAATCCTTGTCAGTGCAGATAAGTTGGTTGCCAAAGCTCTTTCTTATTTTCAAGAACAACTGCTGATATGCTCAGATGGCTTTCATCTTTCAGAAGAAGAAAAACAATTGCTAAGTGTTCCCTTGCAAGAAGTTCCTTTTGAAAGTCCGCAGTTCCTATTTTATGACAACAAAGAATGGATATTGCATTTTGCTGAAGGTGGTTTCAGCTTTTGCGAGCCTTATGGAATTTCTTTTCATTTTAAAGAAGAAAACCCTATCTTAATAGAAAACTTAGAAGACGCTGAAGAAATATAATCAACTTACAATTAACCACTTACAAAAAGTTACCAAGTTGGTAACTTTTTAGAAACACATATAACATCATATGAAAAAAATCATATTCATCATTTTAGACAAGTTTGCTAATTGGGAGCTAGCTTATCTTTCTGCTGCCCTTGGCGAAAAACAATTAGGTACAGAGCAATACTCTGTTTTGTATGCTTCAACCGATAAAGAGGTGAAAACCTCCATCGGCAATCTCAAAGCCTTACCCGACCTTAGTATCTGGGAAATTCCCGAAGATATTTCGGCTCTCATATTTATTGGGGCAGAAGGTTCGTGGCATAATCTTTCTAAGGAGCAAACCTCTCAGCTGGTAACCCTTGCCCAAAAGATAAAAGCCAATGGCAAAGTGTTAGGAGCTATTTGTGATAGCGCACGCTTTTGTGCTGTGAATGGTTTGCTGAATGATGTGAAACATACCGCTAATACTTTTGATGAGATAAAAGATGCCACACTTTATACCAATGGCGAGAATTTCGTACTTACCGCCAATGAAGCCGTAACTGATCACAAGGTAGTAACCGCCAAGGGGGATAGTGCATTGCATTTTGCGGTAAGTGTACTGCGTGCTTTAGGCGATGTCCCCGAAGAGAATATACAGTTTTTCTATACCCTACACACCGAAGGCTTTCTCAAAGCTATACAAATGAACTAGTTTGCTAATTATACTATGAAGTATTTTAAAACCGAATGCAAGAACCTTTTCCTATCACCCAAACGACTGTTTTACGTTTTGGTGTTCCCTTTTGTAATCTTTGGGTTCTTTGCGGCGGTATTTTACAAAGGAGTACCACGCGACCTGCCTATGGCGTATATCAATTACGACCAAAGTCAGCTGTCCGAGAACCTTTTGCGTATGCTTGATGCTACGCCCAATATAGACCTAAAAATCAAACTCACCGATGAACAAGAAGCCCAACGCCTTATCCAGCAACAACAGATTATGGGCTTTATCGTCATTCCTACCGACTTTCAGCAGAAACTATTCAAAGGTGAAAACCAATCGGTGATTTGCTATACCAATAGTCAGTTTATGCTGGGGGCAAGTCTTATCCAAAAGGATTTTCAAACTACTGTAGGAATGTTCTCTGCCGGACTGGTGATGAAAAAGAAAATGCAAAAAGGGCAACAAACCGAGAAGGTACGTGCTGAAGCTCAAACCGTAAAGGTAGACGACCACGGTCTATACAATCCTTATTCTAATTATGCCTATTACCTGCTCACAGCACTCTTGCCGATGATGCTCCAAATGATTGTAATGATGGTAACGGTGTATGTATTGGGGGTCGAGTTTCGTTACCATCGAGGGAAACAGTGGCTCAAACAAGCAGGTGGCAGTCCGCTGAAAGCCCTTGTGGGGAAACTCTTGCCTTATACCTTAGTGCTCTTTTTTGTAGCGTGGTGGATGAATTACCTCCTTTTTGAGCTTATTGGGGCTCCTTTGCATATCCCAATGCTGAATGTGGTGCTTATTACTTTTGCCTTAGTAGTAATCTATCAGATTATAGGTATTGCACTCGTTTCTATATTGCCTAATTTTAGGTCGGCACTTACCATAGGCAGTGGTTTTACAGCGATTGCCTTCTCATTTGCGGCTTATACTTTTCCTATGGAAGGGCTTCCTAAGAGTATGCAGTATTTAGCGCAAATCTTTCCATATGCTCATTTTATGAAATACTATGTAAATCGCGCCATTAAGGGCATTCCTGTAGAGATGACGTGGCAACCGCTTCTGGCATTATTGCTCTTTGGACTGTTGCTTATAGTGGCTTATCCTATGTTTGTGAAAAAGATAAAATCAGGAGGTTATGAAACAGTTTAGAAGTTACATATATCAAAGTTCAGCCGATTTCACTCGTGCAATGCTTTGGGAAGCCAAATATATATTCCGCGACAAGGCGGTGTCCTTTTCGTTTGTAATTGTAGCGATTGCCGTGTCGTTCATCTATACTTATCTCTATTCCGAAGAGACTTTGCAAGAGCTTCCTATTGGAGTAGTAGATGAGGATAATACTGCGCAAAGCCGTCAGTTGTTGCGTATGATTGATGCCACGAGTCAGACCGCTATTTACAGCAGTTACCTCAACCTCACCGAAGCTGAAAAGGCCTTTCAGCAGGAGAAAATACGGGGGATAGTAGCCATTCCCAACGGTTTTGCACGTGACCTACAACGCGGAGAACAACCTACTATATCGGTCTATGCCGATGCTTCTTATATGCTTTATTACAAGCAAATACTTACCGCCGCTAAAGTGTCGGCTACTTACCTGAATGCAGGGGTTGAGGTGAAACGCACTTCGGCACAAGGCAAACTCCCTATCCAAGCACGCGATGAGGCAATGCCCGTGAGTGCCCAAGTAGTGAGCTTATACAATCCCTCTTTGGGTTATGCTACTTTCCTTATTCCCATAGTGCTTGTGATTATCTTTCAAACTACCATACTCACTGCCGTAGGTATGTTAGGAGGAACGATGCGAGAGGGTAATAAACTTAAAAAAATATATCCTAACTCCGATAGTTTTTGGGGAGCTCTGCCTATTGTAATGGGGAAAGCTACTACTTATTTAGCCTTTTCAATGGTGATATTACTCATTATTTTAGGAATTATAATGCCATTGTTTGGCATTCCTGTACGTAGCACGATACTAAGCACTATGGTTTTTATGATACCATTTATCCTGTCGATTGTATTTATGGGACTTTGCTTGCTGAACTTTTTACATCGACGTGAAGACGCCATTATGCTCATTATGTATACCTCTTTGCCTGCGGTGATGCTTACTGGCTTTTCGTGGCCTACCGTAGCGATGCCTGAATGGCTGAGTGTTTTTTCATATATTGTACCTACTACTTTAGGGAGCAAGGGTTTTATATCTATTACCCAGATGGGAGCTCATATCACTACCATTATGCCATATTGGCTGGGAATGTGGGCACTGTGTTTGGTATATTTAGTATTAGCCACCCTTACCCTGAGGAGAGTGTTAAACAAGTAATAAAAAAAGAACGACTTAATCAAGTCGTTCTTTTTTTATTACTTCCCGTTTGCCTTTCGTATGTTTGTAGTCTATCACTCCCATCACACAAGCGACAATAAAAGAAGAGATAGCTGTACGTGTGAAATCTTGGTATTATTTTCTTATTCACACACCTAGCTACGCCTGCAGTCAGGCTTTCCCTTTTACCTTTAAAAACACTTTGTTCATCACCTCTCCGGTTTGTAGGTTTAAAAACTCTTGATTGGTGGTGGGGCTATCTAAGCCACCGAGTTTAGGTAACCATTTGCCGGTTTTGATGTAGTCTAAACACCCTAACAACTCAGGGTATTTGCGCTGTACTTGCTTGAGGTTAAGCCCTGTATAGAGTGCCGTTTTCAGCCGTTTGCACTTCACTTGGAAGATAAGCGAGAGCAGGGTCTCTACCTGCCACTCGCCTCCCATAAACAGCACACAGCTTATCATATCTTCATACTTGCTAAGCAGTTGTTCTAAACCTTCATTAGTAAGCGCACAGCCTTTGCTACCGTCCCAAATATATTCGGAATGGCACCCTTCGCAACCTAACGGACACCCTGTGATGGTAAAACACAGGGATATCTCATTGGGTACTTCTTGGAGGACTATATCGTAACTGCTATACCGTAGCGTTCCCATAGTAACGTATTTTAGCTTCTTTTTGTCGGTCTTTAGAGAAATTAGTAATGCGTTTGAGATAGCCTATCACCCGTGTCGCGTGGTCGATATTTTCAGAACCACAATGGGTGCAGTGGTCGTGCGTGTGTTTATCGATATAGCCACAATCGTTGCACACGGTTACGCATATATTAAAGCAGAAGTAGTTACAACCCGTTTTAGCGGCTACATTTAGCAACTTATAAAAACCTTCGGCAGTGGTGTATTCTTCGAGATTGCAGTGGTAAGCCGAACCGCCGTCTAAGTACTGTATATAGTCGTTGCCGTGCAAATAGAACTTATCGATAAGGTTTTGAGAGCTGTCTTCCACAATATAGAAATATGAATTGTAGCAATCACGTGGCACTTGTAAGCCATCGGCTTTGTCCCAAGCAGCATTCTTCACACCTAAATTCTCGGCAGGTACAAACTCGGTATTGAACATAAAGCCGTATTTGGCTTTAGCTTCCTTGTTTTTGTCGTAAATTAGTTTGAGGTTTTTGTTGATGAATGCCTTATAGTCAGGATTGTCGGAAATGCGAATCCCTAAATACTCGGCAGCTTCCACCATTCCGTTGATACCAACGGTGAGGAATTGTTTATCAAGTGAGATAAAGCCCGCATCGTACACTGGTAACATACCCGCATCTTTGTAATCCTGAACAATAGCGCGATAAGCTACTTGGTATTTATGTATATTATCTAAGGTGCGTTCCAACGACAAGTGTTTTTGGTATAGACGATTCATATTAATGGTTATCACATTAATACTACCGGTAGAAACACCTCCTGCCCCGAGTGAATAACTAAAGGTATTATCGGAAATTTCATTGCGCAAACGACAGCAACTTGCCAAGGAGTCGGCGTTGTCCGATTGGTATACAAAGAAGGCATTCCCTTCGCTGAGCTCTTTGGCACAGAAGCGCGCAAAATGCTCGTCGTACACGCGTTTGTCCTTAGTGAGCATTGCTGCGGTTACTACAGGGAAGGTGAGTATCGCCTTGGTGCGTTCGATATTAAACCAATGCATAAAGAACTGTTGGAGCTTGTCTAAAGACTCATAAGAAGGTTTGCTACCATCGGGGTAAACGAATGTACCGAACATCGAATCGAAATAAGGGCAGTCATACAGCGATATGTTCCAAAATACTGACTGATAGCCACGTGCTGCTGCTGGCTGATTGATAGCGTATACTACGTGTTGCAGTTCGTTTTCTATCACTTCACGGTGGGTATTGAGATAATCGTCGCCATAGTCTTTGCGCGCAAAATGGTCGAAGTACATTAGGAACTCTACCGTTGCTACCGCTCCTGCAAACTGAGAGGAAACGGAAAAGAGGAAGTTCACGAACGACCCGCAATAGCTTGCCAAGTGTTGCGGAGCTTTGCTTTCACCGCCGAGTTTTACGAGCCCGTCCAAGAGCAAAGGATACATCGAAACGCTCACACAATAAGGTTTGAGGCTCGTTTCGTCGTGCACGTAGATTTCGTGTTCCTCAATCTGACGGATATACTCATCGGCTAATTCTTTGCCAAAGAGCTGTTCGATTTTGTGAGACACGAGCGAACGGTTCACTTGGATATTGATATCTTTATTGAGTTCTGCCTCCATCGTAGCGATGTTTTTATGTGCCACATTGGCATTGGCATCGAAGAGAGACCCCGTAGCGGCATTGTGAGATTGTAGGTAATTTTCGATGAAATTACGCTTTGTTTGAAGCTGTTCAGCTGTAAGCTTAGTGAATTTAGACATAATTTTTTATTTTATTATTATTTCAGATACAAATTTTAATTTCTTGAGCATTAAGCTTTCAAGTTGTAATGATAATGGTCAGTAATTTCTCTATTTTATTAACAATTTTCAAGTATGTGATGTATTAGGAATGTTTATATAATACAAGCATAGCCTAATGAGTTTATTTTTAACCCTCCTCTTTTAGTTAGAGAGAAAGAAAGTGCTGAGTGATTTATATAAATCACTCATTTATAACGCATTGAATAATGTTGCTTTTATAAGTTCCCTAAAAAGGGGAAGTGTTTTTTCCTTAGTTGCTGGGGCAAAGATACGGAATAAAGCGATAAGTTTTCAACAAAAACAAAATAGTTATCAACACAGTTATTAACAATTTTAGTGAACGTTTTGATAGTTATAAAGTTAGGACAAATACATTTTTATAAGTTATAAATGCTCTAAAAATTTCTGCCGTTGAACCTCACTTTTTTATCTTTCTGATTCTAAAAATAAAAGTTTTCAGTACCTAAACACTTTTTGAAATATACTTTTAATTAGAAAATGGGGTAAAAGCTAATAATGCCAGAAATACCAGAAATGCCAATAATACCACCAAGGGGAATGGGCGGGGCCGACTTTTCAGACGAGTCGGACAGTTTAGAGGAAGGGTTGGAGGATTCGGAAGGAAACGGAAAATAACGGAAGGACGTGTTGAGGTAAAAGGTAAAAAATGAGCTGTAAGATGGGTGGGGTTAGCTTATAGAGAGCTTATAGGAAGCTTATGCGAATCTTGGACGATTGGTATAGAAAGGGTATATAAGTAGTTAAGAATGAGGAGTTAAGAGTTAAGTAAAAAAGGCAGTTTTGAGGGTGATAAATCGAAAGAAAAGAGAAGAGAAATTGGAGAATTAGTCAATGAAAAAGCGCGATGTTTATCATTTTAAACATCGCGCTTTTCTTATCACTTTGCCAAAATCTAGGGATATTGGCAAAGTGTGTGACAGCTTGTTGTATTACGACCGGCTAACAACTATTCTTGTCGTTACTTCATCGAATGCTATTTCTTCACCCTCTGGCAGGCTATCTACAAAAGAGATGCTGTCAGTAAGGGTTTCGTTCTTGATGTAAGCTTCGTTGGCAGTTACTGCCTCTTGTAGGGCAGTGTGCGCTTGGAGGCGTATTTGTATGCGGTCGGTGATGTCGTAATCATTGTCCTTGCGGATATTCTGAATGCGGTTCACCAACTCGCGAGCGATACCTTCTTGGCGCAGTTCGGGGGTGATGTGAATATCTAATGCTACCAATAGACTACCAGCGGTGGCAACCAACCAGCCTTCTATATCTTGGGTGCTGATTTCTACATCGTCCAAACTCAAAGTAACCGTTTTGTCAGGCAGTTGCAAGCTGTACGTTTGTGCTTTTTCAAACTGTGCTATTTCCTGCTGACCAAATTCTTGTACCGCTGTGGCAATGGCTTTCATATCTTTACCAAACTTAGGTCCTAAGGTCTTGAAGTTCGGTTTGATTTGTTTTACCAATATACCTGAGGCATCTTCCAAAAGCTCTATTTCCTTCACATTCACCTCGTGCTTGATAAGATTTGCTACGGCTTCTATTTCAGCACGCTCAGTGGCGTTGGCTATCGGTATCATTATCTTTTGCAGTGGCTGACGCACCTTGATGCTTTCTTTCTTGCGCAATGATAGTACTAAGGACGAGATGGTCTGTGCTTTCTGCATCTTGCTTTCCAATGACTTATCGATGTAACTTTCGTTAGCCACAGGGAAATCAGTGAGGTGTACACTTTCTTTATTTTCTTTACCGGTAACGCTCACCAAGTCTTTGTACAATCTATCGGCATAGAAAGGCGCTACAGGAGCCATCAGTTTAGCGATGGTTATAAGGCAGGTGTAAAGCGTTTGGTAAGCGGCTATTTTATCGGTTTCGTATTCCCCTTTCCAGAAACGGCGGCGTGATAAGCGCACGTACCAGTTACTGAGGTTTTCTTGTACAAAATCGGAGATAGCACGGGTAGCGCGGGTAGGCTCATAATCGGCATAGAGCGCATCTACTTCTTTGATGAGGGTATTGAGTTCCGAAAGTATCCAGTGGTCTATTTCAGGGCGTTCAGCCAGTGGTATGTCAGCTTCAGCATAAGTAAAGCTGTCGGTATTGGCATAGAGCGCAAAGAATGAATAAGTGTTGTAGAGCGTACCGAAGAATTTACGGCGCACTTCGGCTACTCCTTCCAAGTCGAATTTGAGATTATCCCAAGGGTTAGCGTTAGAAATCATATACCAGCGAGTAGCATCGGCGCCATACTCGGCTATGGTAGTGAATGGGTCTACTGCATTGCCCAAGCGTTTGGACATCTTTTGTCCGTTCTTGTCGAGTACCAAACCGTTAGACACTACATTTTTGTACGCCACACTGTTGAATACCGAAGTACCAATCGCGTGAAGTGTATAGAACCAACCGCGTGTTTGGTCTACCCCTTCGGCTATAAAGTCGGCTGGGTAAGCAGTATGGTTATCGATAAATTCTTTATTTTCAAAAGGATAGTGCCATTGTGCATACGGCATAGACCCAGAATCGAACCATACGTCGATAAGGTCAGTTTCGCGGTGCATTGGCTTGCCCGAAGGCGACACGAGCACTATGTTATCTACGATATTTTTGTGTAAATCTACCTTGTCGTAATTGCTTTCGGACTTGTCGCCCACTACAAAATCTTTATAAGGGTCGGCAGTCATCACACCTGCCACGATAGCTTTTTGTATTTCGGCTTTTAGTTCTTCTACCGAACCTATGCAGATTTCCTCTTGTTTATCGGCTGTACGCCAAATAGGTAACGGGATCCCCCAATAGCGCGAACGTGAAAGGTTCCAGTCGTTAGCATTTTTAAGCCAGTTGCCAAAACGCCCTTCACCGGTAGCCTTAGGTTTCCAGTTGATGGTTTCATTGAGGTCGAACATACGCTCTTTGAAATCGGTTACACGTACGAACCAAGAGTCGAGCGGGTAGTACAACACGGGTTTATCAGTACGCCAGCAGTGCGGATAGCTGTGTACGTATTTTTCTACTTTGAAAGCCTTGTTTTCTTCTTTTAGGAGAATAGCCAGGCTCACATCCCACGATTTTTCAGGTGCTTGCCCTGCATCGTAATACTCATTTTTGATGTATTTACCGGCAAAAGCCTCAGGAATATTGTGTCCTGTGATAAATTTTCCTTGTAAATCTATTAACGGAATCAAATTGCCGTGCGCATCTTTTACGAGCATTGGGGGCACACCGTATTCTTTGGCTACACGGGCGTCGTCTGCACCAAAGGTAGGCGCAATATGCACGATACCCGTACCGTCATCGGTGGTAACAAAGTCACCTGCAATCACGCGGAAAGCTTGGTCAGCATTCTCGGCAGGAACACACCAAGGAATGAGTTGCTCGTAAGTAGTACCCACGAGGTCTGCGCCTTTGCATTCTCCTAATACTTGGTAAGGAATTGTCTTACTTTCAGGCGTATAAGCCGCTAAGGCTTGTGCATCGCCCTCTACGAATTTCTTGCTGAATTGTTTTGCCAAAAGCGGTTTGCCGATGATGATTGTTATCGGCTCAAAAGTATATTGATTGTAGGTTCTTACAAGTACATACTCAATCTCTTTACCCACGGCAAGAGCAGTGTTTGAAGGCAATGTCCAAGGGGTAGTCGTCCAAGCGAGGATATGGATAGGTTCGGTAGGGTCACCCAATGCTTTAGTTGCAGTTGTGGCTAATGCTTTTACTTTAAACTGTGCTACAACCGTAGTATCGCTCACATCGCGGTAGCAACCAGGTTGGTTGAGCTCGTGCGATGACAAGCCTGTCCCTGCCTTAGGTGAGTACGGCTGAATGGTGTAGCCTTTGTAGAGCAATCCTTTATTGTAGAGCTGTTTCAAAAGCCACCACACGCTTTCCATATATTTGGGTTTATAGGTGATATAAGGGTCTTCCATATCCACCCAGTAGCCTATTTTCTCGGTAAGGTCATTCCAGATATCGGTATAGCGCATCACGGCTTCTTTGCAAGCCTTGTTATAGTCCTCTACGCTTATTTTTTTGCCTATATCTTCTTTGGTAATGCCGAGTTCTTTCTCTACCCCGAGTTCTACAGGCAAGCCGTGGGTATCCCACCCCGCTTTGCGTTTTACTTGAAATCCTTTCTGAGTTTTATAGCGGCAGAAAATATCCTTAATAGAGCGCGCCATCACGTGGTGAATACCAGGCACCCCATTGGCAGATGGCGGTCCTTCAAAAAACACGAACGGAATAGCGCCATCACGTGAGGCGATACTCTGCTCAAAGATGTTAGCGGCTTTCCAGAAAGCCAATATTTCTTCTGCTATCTTAGTAAGGTCTAAGTGTTTGTACTCGTTGAATTTCATATAAAACAATAATTAATGATGAATGGTGAATGGTTAATATTGGCGCAAAAGTAGAAAAAAAGTTTCAAAGTACCAAGTTACTCTTCTAATCAGGATAGTCAGGTGCTTTATAGCGACTCTTTACTTCCACCAACATCGTCCAAACATCTACGCCTCCTATTTTGGTTTGGTGAATTTGCTCAAAACCGTGTTTTTGGTAGAAAGATACATTTGTTTCGGTATTAGTAACCAAACTAAGTTGGCTACCTCCTTCACGTGCTACTAAAGGCAAAACGGCTTCGTCTAAAAATCTACCTCCTATGTGTTTACCTTGCCACGCGGGAGTCACTACAAAACTCTCTAAATACCATCTGTTTTCAGAAGTTTGTTTTTTGGCGTGCTCGCTGCTCTTGTCTAAGAAGGGTAAAAAGCATTGAGTAGGTTTGGCATAACGCCAAAGCGCAAAAGCTCCTGAGCGTAGGTAATCCCAAAGGGTAATACGGGTATAGCGCAACGATTGCATCACTGCGACGGCTATAATTTCGTTGTTTTCTTCGGCTATCAAGCAATAGCCCTTGCGGATATTACTCATCACTTGTACATAATGCAATTTGTTCAGATAGTCGATATACTTGCTATCGGTAGTAAAAAAAGAGTTGAGCACCGCGCGATACATATTGTAATTAGCAAAAGCATCGGTGAGCACAGTGGCTACTTTGCGGGCATCGGCGGGAGAGGCAAGACGGTAGTTCATAAGTGGATGATTTGTAGATGAAAGTACAAAGATACAATATTTTTGTTAATGCACCAATTGTTCTTGGCTTTACCTCTACTATAAAAAACTTTGCCAAAGGCTCTTGTCCTTTGGCAAAGCATATAAAAATAACAGCATCTAATTTCTATGTTCTATTTTCTAACTTCTACTGAAATCTTTCCTTTTAGCGTTTTACTTTTTGCCTCAATACTAATTTCGCCTGCTTTTTCACCTGCTTGTACCATCATCACTAATTTTCCGTTGAATAGGTGCATTTTAGGTAAGTGAAAAGGGTCGGTGCAAGTAGCATCGCCATTGGCAGCAGCTTTATAAAAACCAGCACCTTTAACGCTGAACTGCACAAGGTCATTCACTGTTGGGCATAAATTGCCGTCCTTATCTACCGCTTCTACGGTGATGAAAGCGAGGTCTTTACTATTAGGGGTGAGCACTGTTTTGTGCTCAGTGCTAAGGCGCAAAGCATAAGGCTTGCCAGCGGTACGTATTTCTTTTTCGGCTACAGCCTTACCATTAGCATCGTAAGCTACTACTTTCACAGTACCAGGTTCGTACTTAGTATCCATCCACATTAGGCGGTAACGCTTTTGGCGGTTGAGGTCTGACGGATTTCTCTCTTGTTCTTTTTCTTCTAATTTCACCGAAAGGTCTTTACTGCGTTTCCCTTGACTTTTGCCATTGATAAACAATTCGGCGGAAGGATAATTAGTATAAACGAAGATAGGAGTTACTTCACCCTCGCGCCCTTCCCAATTCCAATGAGGGAGGATATGCAAGGTTTCGGCTTCCTTATTCCAATGCGAGCGGTAGAGATAGAAGCGATCTTTGGGTAGCCCAGCCAAATCTACTGCTCCAAAATAGGAACTATGGGAAGGCCATTCCACATAGTAAGGAGTAGGTTCACCGAGATAGTCGAAACCTGTCCAGATGAACTCTCCTACGGTATAAGGCAAATCCTCTTGATGTATCCAGTCGTCTTCGGGCAAGTTCGACCAACCGCAGTGTTCTACGTCATAAGACGACGATTGCATATCGGGGTATTTAGTCATTGATTTGCGCTCTACGGGGAACTTATACACCCCACGCGAGCTCACCGTTGAAGCGGTTTCACTACCCAAAATAAGCTGTTGTGGCAACTTGCGGTAAGCCTCTTTGTACTTAAACGGACGGTAATTAAAACCCATTAACTGCATCGTTGCTGCCATATTGTTTTTAAGCACATCGTGGGGTCTATCCATACCATTGCTCACGGGGCGGGTAGTATCGTATTTTTTGATGATATCTTGCAAATAGCGCGCTACTTGCGAGCCACTTTCTACGCTCTGTTCTTCCACCTCATTGCCGATGAACCACATCAGCACGCTAGGGTTGTTGCGGTAGTGTTTTACGAGGTTCGTAAGGTCTTTTTCAACCCATTCTTTGAAGTAAAGGTGATAACCGTTTTCCACTTTGGGGATAGCCCACTCATCAAAGCTCTCTACGGCGAGTAGCATACCCATTTCATCGGCAGCGCGCACATATTCAGGCGCGGGCATATTGTGCGAAGTGCGGATAGCATTCACACCCATATCCTGCATAATGCGTATTTGTCGGCGTATAGCACTCTCATTTACTGCCCCGCCCAGCGGACCTAAATCGTGGTGCATACACACCCCTTGAATTTTGATTTTGCGTCCGTTGAGGTACAGACCATCGTTAGGCTTGAGTTCGATAGAGCGAACCCCAAAAGTAGTGGTTACCTCATCTTTTACAGTATCACCTTCATAGAGCTTGGTAACCGCTTTATAGAGGTAAGGTTTACCGATGTCCCACAAGCGAGGATTATCAATATACAGCTCTGCTGAAATCTTATCGGTAGTGTAAGGAGTCGCTTTGGTATTAGCATACGCTACTCTTTCACCTTGATTATTGAAAATAACAGTTTCTGCCGCAACAGTAGTCTTCTTATCAGTTACAAACTCAGTATTTACTACTACTTTGGCGAAGTTATTTGTTATTTCGGGGGTGGTAATCTGTACGCCCCAAATAGGGATATGCGTCTTGTTTTTAGTGATGATATGCACATTGCGGTACAAGCCTGCCCCTGGATACCAACGCGACATCTGGGTAAGGTTGTTGAGTCGCACTGCCAAAGTGTTGTTATTAGCTTTTACGTAAGGAGTGATATCCAAGAAGAAAGTGTTGTAGCCGTTGTGCCATTCGCCGGCTTTTTGTCCGTTTACAAACACTTCGGGGTTACTCATCGCTCCGTCGAACTCTACAAACACTTGCTTATCAGACGTAAGTTCAGGCACGTTGAACTGCGTGCGGTACCAACCTACGCCTACAAAAGGCAGTCCGCCAGTACGCCCCGTGTGTTCAATAGCTGCTTTTTGTCCGTCCTGCTTGATAGCCGTGCGTTGGATATCGTTTTCTATATCAAAAGGACCATAGATAGCCCAATCGTGAGGCACAGTAACGCGTTGCCATTTCGCATCGTTGTAATTAGTTTGCGAGAACACTGGTTTGTCCTCACGGGTAAATTTCCACCCTTTTTCGAGGGTTTGCTGTTGTTGCGCCCAGCTTGTAGCGACAACGCCTAATAAAAGTAAAAGGTTGATTTTGTTCATTATTATAGGTTATTTCTTATAGTGATTTAATATACTATTTATCTTTATTTGTTCTTTTTGTTTTATATAGTTTTCCATAAAATTCCAATCAGGACTCCCTTTTTCATTAACAGGAAGAAGAATCTTTGTTCTATTTAATCTTCCTAAAGTAGCTCCATTACTACCCCAAGAGAATTTTTGCATTTGTAACTTCAATAAAGGAATTATAAATAAAGCAATATATTTGTTTAGATAAGGATTTCTTAGAATTTGAATATTTTGTCCAGTATAAAAGGGATTTTCTTGATAAAAAACAGTCTGAGTATCCAAGCCGATAGTAATAACATTTCCTTCATCTGCTTGATATATTGCTTTTTGCTTATTTACAAACATTTGGATACCATTATCAATGTTACTACGAGTAATGTATGGGGTATTTCCTTCTATTATGGAAAGTTTTTTTTTGTCTATACCACTTTTTGTAGCTTTGATATCAAAAACCCCATCTTCACCACCTATAAAAAATGATTTCCATTGTTTGTCTTTCAAATTTTGGTCTATAATGGTAATGTTAAGATTTTTATGAGTGTAATATGTGGTTAAAAGCTTTTTAAAAGTAAATTCCTTTTGCTTTATATAATTTTCCATAAAAAGCCAATCTGGGAGAGATTCATTATTTATGGGTAGTAACATTTTTTGTCTCCTTAATATAGAAGTAGATAATTGATAACCATAATGATATTTAAAAGCGAACTTCTTTATTATGGGTATTAAAAATTTTGCTGAATAAGAATTTAAATTGTATCCTTTTGGAGAAATACCATGTATTTTCATATCAAGACTTGAAAGGTTTTTTTGGTAAAATACACTCCCTAAAAAAGAGATACTAATGAAATTTTCAAAAGTTCTAAATTTATTACTTTCTACTCTATTAGTAAAAAGAGCTACTCCATTATTAATATCAGTAGCTGTTATTCTAGGAATATTACCTCCCTGCATTTCTTCTTTATTAAGTAAAGCTCCTGTAAAGATATAAAAAATATCACTTACTTTAAAGGATTTCCACTTTCTATTGTTTAAATTTAACGCTTCTTTCATAGTTTATTTTTTTCTTCAAAAAGATAAGCTCGCCCATGAGTGATCATATTCACTTCAAAAGTAAGGTAATCAGCTATTACTTTTTCAAAATCATCATCTACAGGTAGTTCATCATTGAAATAGTAAAAAGAATGTAACCATTCATCATCAGCCTCAATGGTAGTTTCTACACAGAATTTTGTCTCTGCCTCTTGCCTATCAAACCATACGTCAAGCAAATGCTGTTTTTTGTCTTTTGCCGATTGAGTTGCAATAAGTCCTATATGTTTTTGAACTTCAAAACCATCATTTTCAAAATTAATAAACTTAACTATTTTATTTTTATAGTGAGGTATTCCAGCTGTAAAAATTGCAATACAAGGGTTAGTACCTACCCCATAAAACGTATTTCTATTAAGAGTAATAACTCCTTCTAAAGTATGCTTTTTGAGAATATTTTTTTTAATTTCTTTCTCTTCTTTTGTTTTTCCTGTCACAGCCGATTGAGGAATAATTACAATAGCTTTTCCCTCGATAGTTAAAGAGTCTAATAAATGTTCCGTAAAAGCTATTTCATACAAGGTTGGATTTGTTTTTGAACCTTGTGAATAAGGTGGGTTCATCATTCCTATATTACAACCTTTTAATTGTAGTTGATGAGCATTTTGTTTTAAAAAATCTTCTTGTTCTAAATTACTTTTTCCATCCCCTCGTAAAATCATATTAGTGGTAGCAATAGTAAACATATAAGGTTGCATCTCTAATCCATGTAATTGTTGTTTTTTGATATTAGCCTGTAATTGTACATCTTGAGTTTGTTGCAACATATAGTGCATTGCTGAAATGAGAAAACCCGCCGTACCACAACAGGGATCAAGCACTGTGTCAGTGGATTTCAGTTGAATGAGTTCGCAAAAAAGTTCTGTAATGTGCTTAGGAGTAAGAACAATACCTAAAGATTGGGCATCACCACTTGAATAGGACATAAATTCGCTATAAAATCTTCCTATATAATCTTCAGCTGAAGAAATATATTTCATGTTATGATAAACATTAGAATCTAAAAATTCTGTATAGTGTTTTAAGGGTGTCTTACCTAAAGAGGTATTTATTTCGTTAATGGCTTTAGTGTCCTTAATAATCGTAAATTGGCTTAGCAATTTGTCTTTTTTTACTAATGGGGAAACTCGAGCTCTATCCAAGTTAGTTGCGATAGCATCATATATTTTTTCTCCATCAGTTTTCATACTATCCCCTGTAAGGGTATTAATTGAAAAACTGCCAAATTTTACTTCATTGAGAGCAAGGAGAATACCTGATACAATCAAAGGTTTGTCTTTATCTTGAATACTACCATAATCTCTCAAATCTTTATGTAATACTTTAGCATCTTTAAGAATTTCTTCTGTAGTTTTTTCTTGTGTAGTTTTTTCTTTTACAACACTTTGAATATAATATTCTTCAATGTTTTTTTCATTGAATAATGTAAAAGTTTCCACATCTTCTAATTCTTTATATTCTCCTCGTTCATTTATAAAAATAGGAGTTATTCGATGTCTTTTTTCATCACCTGAAATTCCAAAAGCTAAGATTTTTTTATATGAGGTATTCTTGATAAGATGCAAGCCATAGTGCAAAGCCCCGTTCAAAGCATAGTTAATGGTTCCATTTATATCTTGAGCAATAAGATTATTCTCATTTCGTTTTACATGTAAAGTAGTGTCCTTTTTATCTTCTATTACAAGTAAAAAATCTTTTACTGTAGCAATATATTCAGGACTGCCTTTTTCTCCATTTTTTTTCTTGGAGGCAGTTTTTAGAGCCTTATCTATCTCTAGTATGGAACTTCCTTGTGCTGTAGGTGTAATACCAGCTTCTTTAAGTAAATCATATACCCACAAATCAGTATTTGCTTCTATTTTCTTAGACATTTTCTTATTATTTTTTTTGGCAAAGATAAATCATAAAAACTATTTTTCCTAATTAAATTAATTCCTATTTCTTCACTTTCCGAAGTTTCTTAAAAAACGCTTCTTCTCTCTCGGCTATGGTGTACAACTGCTGTGAGAGGGCATTATACACATCGGCTTGGGTGCTACGGTTTTTGTATACGCGGGCTATGGCTACCGCAAAATCACGCCACGCATCGCCTATATCGGTAATTTCTTTAGAGAGTTCTAATAAAGCATCGTTTTTCAGGAGTTTACCTGCTTCTTGCAAAAAAGCACCGTAGATAAACCTAAATCCCGCACCCCCAGTACCTATCTCTTCCTGCATACGTATCAGCTGAGCAAGGTAGTGATTGGTAGTCTTCGCACCCAACTTGCGGTGCCATTTCAGTATATCCTTGCTGAGTTTCTTAATACCTGCCACGCCCACTATCGGTACAGGAGCGAGCATTGTACTGCACGTCTGCTTGATACCCTTCCATATTGCCTTTTCCAACTGAAGCTCTTTGGGTAAATGAGTAGGGTAGTAGAGGTGTCCTTTGGGTGCCAATACCCCATTGGCAAAACGCACTTTGCTGAGTTCCTCAGGCGTAAGAGTCGTAGTATAAGGAATCACAGGGTCGCTAATAAGGTACTTGCCGTCTTCTTTGCCATAAACCACTAAGTTATGCGCGTTAAAATGAAAGCGGTACTCATCGGGAAAATAAGGTAGGTTGAACACCCCCACTTGCAAGCCCGTAGGGATACCCTTGGCAAGATTGTTGTCGAGGACTTGTTCTGCCTTTTCGCGGGAAGAAAACTTTTGGCGTTTCACCTTAAATCCTAAACGTTTGGCTACTTTACTGAAAATGTGTCCCGGCATTGTGCGGTAACTAATAGCAGGTGCTTCGTTCACTCTTATCCAAGGAAAGTAGAAGAACAACAGTCCCGACCCAATCCCAAAGACCATCGGTTCACTCAGTTCTACTCCATTGAAGTGCAACAAATTAGATGCTACCCCGTTTTCACAGTGCGCCGACTGTTTATGTTCAAAATCTATTGTCATAGTGAGTAATAAAGCGCAAAGGTAGGGCATAATTAGCAAATGAGCAAATTTCACAATTTGCGAAAGCGCACAAATGTAAGAAAATTATCAGTGTGAATCAAGGTTTTGAGAAATAATTGTCTCTGATTTACAACCTCATAGTCGTTTTTTGCGTCACACATTCCCCCTCTTTGAGGTAGCCAGCGACAGTTGGGTATGTGTAAAGAAGGATGTTTCTTTCGACTTTCCGTCACTACATTCTCCTTTTTTCGTCGCTCTCTACTCGTCACTACGCCCCCTCTCCTTGGGAGAGGGACGGGGTGAGGATTCCTTTTCTTTCGCCTCGAAACCCCGTTTTTAACATTTTTAGGACTGTTGTATCATATTATGAACCAACCACTTATATACCCTTTCTATACCAATCGTCCAAGATTCGTACAAGCTTCCTATAAGCTCTCTATAAGCTAACCCCACCCATCTTACAGCTCATTTTTTACCTCTCTCCTAAATCACTCCTTCCGAATTCCTCCGTTTTCTTCCGATGGTTCTGATATGTCACTTTTTGCGGCTCGCACCTTTGCCAAAGTTAATCGCCCGTAGCTTTTCCGTCACCGCATTCTCCTTTTGAAAGAAGTCCGCAAGGTCGGGTGTTTATACAACAATAATGACCGTCGCTTCTCCCCCTAATGCCTATGGCCTATGGCCTAAGGCCTCACTTCTTCTTTTTGCTAATAAAAAATTATTTTGTACCTTTGCCCTTATATTTACATTTAATTAAAACAATATCAATATGAAAAACATATTTATTATTTTATGCGTGATGAGCATTAGCATAGCCTGCTCTCAGCAAGAAAAGGAAGACCCTTCAACAAAAGAAAATAACGATTATTTAAAAAAAGGAGGGTGGAAATTAGTTTGGGAAGACGATTTTAATCGCGATAATATCTTTGCTACCGGTATATGGTCAAAAATATCGGGGTGCCCAAAATCGGATGCCGATTGGTGCAAAACAATGAGTCAAGACCCTAGTTTGTTCGAGATAAAGAATGGCAATCTTATCCTTTTAGGCAAGCCTAGTGCCAACCCCGCCAAAGACAAGTCTAAATATATCACTGGGGGTGTTTCTACCAAGGACAAAAAATACTTCGAAAAAGGACGCTTAGAAATCCGTTGTAAGCTCGAAGCCACTCAAGGAGCCTGGCCTGCTATCTGGATGGTACCCAATGCTACTTGGCCTACGGGCGGTGAGATAGACATCGTCGAACGACTCAATTACGAGCCTTTTGTACACCATACGGTACACTCCACTTACACCCAAGCGGGCAAAAAAGACCCTACCAAGCGCACCCCTAAAAGCACCGCTACAGCTCCTATCAACCCCGATGATTATAACATCTATGCCGTAGAGCTCGACACCGATGAATTGCGCTTTTATGTAAACGGCAAACAAACTTTTAGTTATGCACGTGTCCCCGGAAAAGAAAGTGAAGGGCAATTCCCTTTTGCTCGCCCCTATATGTTGCGCATCGATATGCAATTAGGCGGTAGCTGGGTAGGCGAAGTAAAACCTTTTACCAAACCAGTAAGAATGTACGTAGATTGGGTGCGTTTTTATCAGAAATAATAATCCCAAATAAAAAAAATAACATTTTTATTTTGGTAGTTCTGAAAATAATAGTAATTTTACGCCCCAATTTTAATAAATACTATAATTTTTATGGAAGAAGGAAACATCAGAGTGCGCTATTCCGATAAGGAATTAGAAGAATTTAAAGCGCTTATAGAAGAAAAAATCAAAAAAGCACAAACCGATTTAGAGCTTATCAAGAGTTCATATATGAACAGTGCCACTAATGGTACCGACGATACATCTCCCACTTTCAAAGCCTTTGAAGAAGGCTCTAAGGTAACCAGCAAAGAGGAAAATACCGCATTGGCTATTCGCCAAGAAAAGTTCATACGCGACCTCAAGAATGCACTTATCCGTATCGAAAACAAAACCTATGGCATCTGTCGTGTAACAGGTAAACTCATCGATAAACGTCGCCTTATGGCAGTACCTCACGCTACTCTTAGCATCGAGGCTAAAAATATGCAATAGCCATACCCCAAAAATGACGCTCACCGAGTACCTACACCAAGAAACTCAAATCAACACCGAGACACTTGCTTTTATCAATAGCCTATTTGAGCAACAAGAGTACAAAAAGTACCACTTGTTGCTCAAAGAAGGCTCATATTCCAAGCAGTTGTTTTATGTTGAAAAGGGACTCTTGCGCCTGTTTTATAACAAAGAAGATAAAGACATTACCCACACCTTCCTTTTGGAACAAATGTTTTATTTTCCCGTAGAAAATATCTATTTCTCCCAGCCTTCACTCTTCTCTTTAGAAACGCTGGAAGACAGTGTAGTATGGGTAGCCTCTTTCCCCGAAGTAGAACGCGTAATAAACGAACACCAAGAACTCGAACGCCTAATGCGATTCCTATTAGTGTCAGCTATCAAATCGCTTACTGAACGCCTACATACTATAAAATTCCAAACTGCCCAAGAGCGGTATGACCTCCTCTTGTACACTTATCCTCAAATACTTCTGCGTGCCCCCTTAGGGCACATAGCTTCTCTATTAGGTATTACTCAACAAACCCTCAGCGTTATTCGTGGAGCAACTCGCACAGGTGATAAAGGGGTAAAATAATTTGCTATTTCAAAAAATAGTTGTATATTGCGCCCATCAAACAGTGTAATAATACCCTATTTGCCTATGCAAACAAAAGAAAAATATCAATTAGAAGTTACCGTAAACGCCTCTCCGCAATTGCTCTATCAATACATCTCCACTCCAGCAGGTCTCGCTTCGTGGTACGCCGACGATGTGCGCGCTAATGAAGAAATCTACACTTTTGTATGGAATGGAGTAGAAGAAGCAGCTCAGATATTGCGCAAAAAGTTGGACGACCATATTCGTTTCCATTGGGAAGACGATAACGACGCTTCTACTTATTTCGAAATTAAAATCAATGTGAATGATATGACTCAAGAAGTCTCCCTTATCATTACTGATTTTGCCCTCCCTAATGAAATAGAAGAAGCCAAACAGCTTTGGGAGCTCCAAATAAACGACCTTAAAGCTAAAATAGGAGCAAGCTAAATATGAAACTCAATTATAACGGTAACCTTATTACCGATAGCGATACTGTCTTAACTATTAAAAACCGTGCTTTCCTCTACGGCGATGGCGTGTTCGATACTTGCAAATACAGCTACCAAAAACTAATCTTTTGGGAAGAACACTACCTGCGCCTAATGGCAGGTATGCGTATCTTGCGTATGGATATCCCTATGGTATTCTCTATGGAGTACCTCGAAGACGAAATCCTTACACTTATTAAAGCCAATAGCCTCGAAAATAATCCGGTACGAGTGCGTATTACTGTTTTCCGTAAAGATGGGGGTAAGTATACGCCCATTACCAATGAGGTAGATTATATCATAGAAACCGAAGTGATGAACAATCCTTTCTATGTACTCAACGAAGAACCTTACGAGGTAGAACTCTTTAAAGACTTTTTTGTACAACCCGACCTCTTAGCAAATGTAAAGCATATTAATCGCACGGTGAACGTGTTAGGCAGTATCTTTGCCGAAGAAAACGACTATCAGAATTGCATCTTGCTCAACAGCAACAAGAGTATTGCAGGAATGCTGAACGGTAACCTCTTTGTAGTGCAAGGTAATACCTTAAAAACGCCCCCACTAACCGATGGAGCACTCAGTGGTATTACCCGCAAGATGCTTATCAAAACCCTTAATAAAACCGAAGACTACGAGGTGATAGAGACCTCTATTTCACCTTTTGAACTTCAAAAAGCCGACGAGCTGTTCTTTACCAATAGTCTTGTAGGGATTCAGCCCATCAGTCAGTATCGCAAAAAAGCATATCCTTGTACTACTGCCAAAAGCCTTATCGGTAAACTGAATACTAGTGCCCGATTTGGAGTGGTATAAGTGTGAGCCACACGGGCAATTAAAAAGAGGTGAATAAATTATGAATGTTGAGATTAAAAAACTTAAAGAGAAAAAAATATTGGTTGCCATTAGTGGCGGTATCGATAGCGTAGTACTCACACATTTACTGTACACTCACGGTATAGAAGTGCTTTTAGCACACTGCAACTTTCAATTGCGCGGAACAGAAAGTGACGACGATGAGGCTTTTGTACGCACTTTTGCTGCGGAGCTTGGCGTTCCTTTAGAAGTAAAGCGTTTTGATACACATCAATATGCGAGTTCTCATCAATTGAATACTCAGTTGGCAGCTCGCGAATTGCGCTATCAGTGGTTCGATGAGCTGGCAAGCACCCATTTCTGCGATGCTATCGCTACGGCTCATCACGCCAATGATAACCTCGAAACCTTCTTTATTAACCTTTCCAGAGGTAGTGGTTTAGAGGGGCTTTTAGGCATTCCAGAAGAAAAAGATACTATCATACGTCCGTTATTACAATTCTCTCGTCAGCAGATATACGAATATGCGCAAGCAAAACGCCTTAAATGGCGTGAAGACAGTAGTAATGAAACAAATAAATACGTGCGCAATGTAATTCGGCACGATATAATACCGAAATTAGCATTAGTACACCCTAATTATTTAGAGAATTTTAATCAAACGCAGGAATACTTACACCAATCAGCACGATTTATAGACTTTTATATAGGAAAACTCAAAGAAACTTGTTTTGAAGGACATAATCCTATACAAATAGACATAGAAAAACTACAAGTTGTTCCTGAATTGGACTTTGTTTTACATAAACTCTTCTACCCTTACGGATTTGGCAATGTAAAAGACCTCAAAAACCTATTGCTGAATGCCGAAGCGGGTAAACAAGTACTTTCGCCTACCCATATCCTCATAAAAGACAACACTTGTCTTTGGTTAAAACCAAATGAAGCAAAACGCAGTTTAAGTTTGCTGATTTCGGAAGATATGGCTGAGGTGTACGACCCCGTTCATCTTCGTTTTGAATTTATAGAGGGCAAGGTGAAAGTGAAAAATCCAATCCCTACTGAAATATATGTAGATGCCGACAAATTGCAATACCCACTTATGTTGCGCTATAAGAAAGAAGGCGATGTGTTTTATCCTTTTGGAATGAACAGTGAGAAGAAGCTCAGCAAGTTCTTTACCGATGAGAAATACACCCAAATAGAGCGCGAAGAGCAAGTGCTTTTATGCAGTGGTGAGGATATTGTGTGGGTGGTAGGCAAACGCTTAGACGACCGTTTTAAAATTACCAAAGATACCAAAAGAGCAGTAAAAATTAGCAAATTAGAGAATTAGTAAATTAAAAAATGGTGACGGAAAGTCGAAGGTAATGTGGTGGAAACTATTCTTTCGGGTGGGGTTTTCTTAAAGAAAATATAAAGCTATGACAGCTATAATACTCTATTTGACCTCTTTTAAAATAATTTTATTTCGTTTATTTTGCTATTTCATTTTTTTGTTGTACCTTTGGCACATATTTTAAAGAAATCAACCTCATAGTATTATGTTAAGGAAATTATATCTCTATGTGCTATTGTTCATATCGGTTTCGGCGTTTTCGCAAGTGAAAGTGGAAGGAACAGTGATAGATGAACTAAGCAGCAAGCCTTTGCAAGGGGTAAAAGTGCGTGTGAGCACTTCTCCGCGCGAAGCAGTTACCAATAGTAAAGGTAAGTATACGCTTCAATTGCCAGAAGGGGAACACTTGCTACTCTTCTCCCTTAGTGGTTATAGCAGTGCTGAGCAACTCATTTCATTAGGAGACACTCATCCTTACACCGTGCCTACGGTTTCCCTCTCGGGCGACTATCAGCAGGAAGCTGAGCAATTGGCAGTGATTACTGAAAGCGAACTAGAAGACGACGAAAGTGGTGCTGATGCGATGTCGGGACTTTTGCAAAGTTCACAAGACGTGTTTATGCGTAGGGCGGCTTTCGATTTCAGTTCGGTGTTCTTCAAACCTCGTGGTTATGACTCCAAAGACGTAACGGTGCTCATTAACGGTATCCCGATGAACCGACTTGAAAACGGTCGTGCCCAATGGGCGAATTGGGGAGGGCTTAACGACATCACTCGCAACCAAGAAATGAGCAACGGATTGGTAAAATCCGACTATACTTTTGGGGGATTGATGGGCTCTAACTACATCAATATACGTCCGTCGCTTAATCGTGCAGGACTTCGCATAACAACTTCTGCCAGCAACCGCAGTTATACCGGTAGGCTTATGGCTACTTACAACTCGGGTGTACAGCGCAACGGATTGGCGTATATGGTTTCGGCTTCACGCAGGTTTGCGCCTCAGGGTAGTTGGGTAGACGGTACGCTCTACAACGCTTATGCTTTTGCAGCAGGAATAGAATATCAGCTTAATAACTATAGTAGCTTTAACCTTATAGGTATGTTTTCGCCGGTGAAGCGCGGTAAGACCTCGCCACTAACTCGTGAGGTACTTGATTTGATGGGCTACCAATACAATCCTTTTTGGGGTAAACAAAATGGCGACAAGCGCAATTCGCGTAACCGTATCGTTTCAGAGCCTATCTTCGTTTTGTCTTATAACTATTTGAAAAACGACACGCGCCTGAATGTGGACTTGGGTTATCAGTTTGGTGAAATAGGTAATACGCGTATTAGTTATTCGAATGCTCAAAATCCTGAGCCTAATTACTATAAACTTCTGCCAAGTTATTACCTAAACCAAAACCCTTCTGACCCCACGATGGCAGCCTTACAGAAAGACTATTTCTTAACACATTCACAACTGGACTGGGAAGAGCTTTATCGGGCGAACTACAACACTACCGATAAGCGCAGTGCTTTTATTGTGAGCAATGATATCAATCGCGAACGCACGTTCTCAGCCAATGTGAACTTTTCTATGCCTATTCACGAAAACATCAAATGGACATCGGGTGTAGTGTACCGCAATGTTTCTTCGGATAACTTTGCTGAAGTAGACGATTTGCTTGGCGGTGATTACTTTATGAACTACGATTACTTTGAAGGAAAGCCTTACAATGCCGATGAAACAGATATGAAGAAAAAGCAAGGCGACAAGTGGAATTACTTTTATGCGCTTAAAAGCAATGTAGCTGAAGCTTTCTCGCAGTTTGAATTTACGTTTAAAAACGTCGAGTTATTTGTAGCAGGACGTTACCATTATACTGATATCCAACGCGAAGGTAAGTTCAACTATCCTCTCTATGCTGATTCTTACGGAAAGGGTGCTATGCAAGTGCAAAACGGAATGAGTACCAAAGCTGGACTTACCTACGCACTTACTGGTCGGCATTTGTTACAAGCGAACGTGGGCTATTTTAATACACCACAATCGCTACGCAATATCTATGCAAATGTGCGCAATTCTAATCGCTTGTTGCCTAATATCAAGAACGAATTGGCTTACACTGCCGATGCGAGTTATATTTTGCGTATGCCTTACCTAAAAGGACGCCTTACAGGATTCTTTACCGAGATAGAGAATACTGCGGAAACAAACTTCTTCTATACTGAAACGGCTCTTACTGATGAAATAGACAGAGACTTTGTGGCTCAAACGGTAGAAGGCATCAAGAAGCGCCATTTTGGGTTGGAGTTTGGAGCGGAAGCACAACTTATACCTACTCTTAAACTTACGGCAGTAGCTTCGGTAGGACAATATACTTACATCAATAATCCGTCGCTTTACATTTCATCAGGAGAGGTGAACAAGGCTATTGATGAGGTAACGATGAAGAATTATCACGTGCCCAGCGGTCCGCAACAAGCCTATTCATTAGGTTTGGAATATCGCCACCCTAAGTATTGGTGGATAGGAGCAACGGCTAATTTCTTGGCACAAAACTACGTATCGTTATCGGCTTTGAACCGCACTTCGCAGTTCTTTATAGACCCAACCACGAAAGTGCCTTTTACTAATATTGATACTGACTTAGCTCGGAAGCTTCTCAAACAAGAACGTTTGGACGATGTATTCTTGGTAAATCTTGTGGGTGGTAAGTCGTGGAGACTCAACAAAACCTATGTAAGCCTAATGGTGAGTGTGAATAACTTGTTTGACACTCAATTCCTTTCAGGAGGATTTGAGCAATCGCGCACTGCCAATTATGGCAAGATGGTACAGGACAACGCACAAGACGTGCCTTCGTTTGGCAATCGTTACTTTGTGGGTTACGGACGTACTTATATGGTGAACTTAGCGGTGAGCCTTTGAAAAGGTAAAAGATAAAAGGTAAAGTTTTAAAAGTAGCCTTGCCTACTTAGTGGGCAATTGTAGAGTAAGAACAAAACAAAACGTTGTTCATTTGAACATTAATAAATATAATGAATAAAAAATCTATTTTCAGAAGAGGAGCTTTAGCGTTCCTTGTAGTAACTACTGTATTAGTAAGTTGCTCTAAAGACAATAATTCAAACCCTGACCCCAACAATCCTAAAGGGACACCCTATATGATTTTTACCACTGATAAAAAGGCGGGGAGCGAAATAACGCTGACAATAAACGCCAAAGAAGCAGATAAAAAAGATGTGTGGGTAGACTTAAACAACAATGGTGTGTACGACAGTGGTACTGATGTTCGCCTAAGTGCTACTACAGCAAAGTATAAGCTACAGGGCAATACTGTGAGAGTTTACGGTAAGGTAACGACTTTCTATTGTAATGATAATGAAGTGACTTCGTTAGATGTAACTCGCAATACTGTATTGGAGAGATTGAATATGAGCCATAATAAAATAAAAGAAGTGAACTTGCACAATAACACTGAGCTTGTTTATTTGAAAGTATCGGCTTTGCCTCTTGAAGGCTTAGATCTTACCACTAATAAAAAGCTGAAAGAATTACGCTTTAATCTTACCTTTTCTGGTCAAAAACTCAAGAAAGTTGTGAGTACTATGCACGAAAACGGCGGGGGCACTGTTTATATGAACCCAAGAGTTAAAGACAATCCAGAAGAGCAAGCTACAATGCAAACGTTGAGAAACAAGAAATGGACTATAGGGCATTGCGAATAAGCAAACCTTAAAATAAAACAAAACACTGATAACTGTAAACTTATAGCCATATGAAACTAAACGTATTAAAACCAGTGGCGATAGCCCTACTTACGGCATTCGCTATTACATCGTGTGTAAAGGACGACGATTATGACATTCCCGATCCTAACGGGAAAAAGCCACTGCCTGACTATAGCGGTCAAGTAGTAAGTTTTGCTAACGTACTCACAAAGGTAACTGCCTCAGTGGCTACCTATACTGCTGATGAAGCTATTGAGGGGTATGTAATATCTAGTGATGAAGGAGGTAACTTCTACAGGAAAATCTACATACAGAACGCTGATAAGAATCAAGGACTTTCAGTAGCGATTGACAAAAGTGGTCTTTATACCGAGTTCCCCGTAGGAGCTAAAGTACAATTGCGCTTGAAAGACCTTACCACTCAGCTTAACAATAGTGCTATAGAGGTAGGTCACGGCACTTATACTGCCAAAAGCGGAAGAGTGAGTGTAGGCACAATGGCTGAGGCGATTTATAAAAAACACTTGTTTGACACAGGTGAGCGCAAGACAGTTGCCGAATTAGCCAAAGTGAGTAACTCTATACAAGAAGTATCTACCGAAGCATACGTAGACCAGCTCATTACCCTTAAAGGGGTACATTTCCCTACTGATGCCGTAGGTAAAACACTTTATGACAAGAGCAATGCCCTTGGAGGCGCCACTAATTACAAGCTTACCGATGCAAATGGGAAGACCATTATCTTCAGAACTAGCAGTTATGCTAAGTTTAAAGACGAGAAAGTGCCTGCCGGTGAAGTGGAAGTAACAGGAGTGCTTACTAAATTCAACAAAGACTACCAATTTATGATAAGCAATTATGCTGATTTGGTAGTAAAAGGAGGTACTTCTACCAGTACACAAACTGGTACACAAACCTCTACGACTGTTGAGACCTTAGAAGCGAGCAATGCTACTGTAGCTGATTATGTAGTAGGCAAAACCGTAAAACTACACGGTACGACAGTAGTAAAAAGCGGAAGAACCTATATTATTTTCAAAGATGGTACTGAAATACAAGTGTTTTCAGCTAAGGGCGTAACTATTTCAGATGCAGCTAAAGAAAAATTGGCAACAGAAGGTTATGAAATAAACGTTACAGGAGCCTTTACTGATTATGCCCTTAAAAATGGTACTGTTGTAAAAGAAATACTGTACAGCAAAGAAAGTGATATAGAATTTATAAAAGCACCTGCTGCGATTACTTACGTAGATATAGACGCTACAACCGCTACTCTTGCCAGTGATTACCAAGTGGGTAAGCACGTAAATTTAAAGAATGCCACTCTAAAAGTTGAAGGAGGAAAATCTTACGTTGTTTTCTCTGATGGTAATAAAATACAGTTGTACTCTCCTAATCTTAAATCTTTTAGTAAAGACGCTCAAACTAAATTGGGTACTGACGGACAAAAGCTCACTTCAATTAAAGGAAAATTTGAAGATTATAGTGTAAATGGAAATACCGTACATCAATTGGTTTATGCTGTGGAAGGTGATATCGTATTTGGGGCAACTCCAAATATTCCTGAGTTAAATGCCTCTACAGCCACTGTCGCTGATTTTCAAATAGGGAAAGTAGTAAAACTCACAGGAAATATCACATTAAAAAATGGTAGATCAACAATAGTATTTACTACAGATAATACCGAAATACAGCTTACTACTAAAGGTTACAATGATTTACCAGATGAATTTAAAACCAAAATCAGCACAGAAGGTAAAAAAGTCATTGTAAAAGGAACCTTTGCACAGTTTAAAGATAAGAAAAAGAATACCTTCAAACAACTTAGATACGACTCTACCGACGATGTTCAATTCCCTTAAAAGAAATTTAAACATTTTTCATTGTTAGAAAAAGAGTGAGCCTCCAAAAAGGGCTCACTCTTTTTTTGTCTTTGCTATTTCGCTTGAAAACATATTTCTTTCGTAATATTTGCATATTAAATAAAAAGCACTATCTTTGCCCTCAAAAGAAAATAAAAAAGAAACCTATGGCTTTATTTCTTAGCGTACTTCCGATAGTACTACTCATCTATTTGATGGTTAAAAAGAACGCACTTCCCTCGTATATAGCACTCCCGCTTATTGCAGGATTGGTGTATGTGTTGCACCTAACTTATTTTGAAGGCTCTTTTGTAGCCGTAAATGCTAACTTTATTAAGGCTATCATATCGGTAGCTACGCCTATTACGGTAATATTTGGGGCGGTGCTCTTCAACCGAATGATGGAGATGACAGGGGCAATGAATGTGTTGCGCCGTTGGTTAGGCAACATCAGTCCGAATCCTGTGGCACAGCTGATGATTATAGGCTGGGCTTTTGCCTTTATGATTGAAGGAGCCAGTGGTTTTGGTACGCCTGCGGCTATCGCAGCACCTTTATTGGTAGGATTAGGCTTCAAGCCGTTGCAAGTTGCCATTCTCGCACTTATTATGAACTCGGTACCCGTATCGTTTGGAGCAGTGGGCACCCCTACGTGGTTTGGTTTTGGTACGCTTATCGGTAATGGAGCTATTTCTGACACTGAGCTTTCCGACATAGGTAGGATTACGGCTATTGTGCATCTGTTTGCTGCTTTTGTAATTCCTGTGATGGCACTCAAGGTGATTGTATCTTGGCAACAGATACGCCGAAATATAGTTTTTATACTCATTAGTATTCTTTCGTGTACGGTGCCTTACGTGGTTATTGCGTGGTTCAATTACGAGTTCCCCGCTTTGGTAGGAGGGGCTATTGGGCTCTTTATCTCGGTGGGCATTGCAAGCAAAGGAATAGGACTATCTAAAACTGACAACCGTGAAGTGCATCACGAGAAGGTAAAAGCTTCAGAACTTATCAAAGCCCTTTTTCCTACGGCTTCACTCATTATCATTTTAGCACTTACCCGCATTAAACAACTTCCACTAAAAGCACTTTTGAATGATACAACTGAGTGGTTTACTATAAAATTGGGTTATCTGGGCGATTTTGAGGTTACTAAAGGACTCATTTTTTCACTGAATAATATTTTTGCTACGGGCGAAAACGAGAGCTATAAACTGTTCTACGTGCCTGCACTCATTCCGTTTGTCGTTACAGTACTCATTTCCATTCCGTTATTCTCGCTGAAATGGAAGCAAACCAAAGAGCTTTTTTCGGCTAGTTTTGTGCAGATACAGAAGCCTTTCTTGGCTTTGGTAGGTGCGCTTATTATGGTAAATGTAATGCTGATGGGAGGTGAAAACTCTATGGTGCAAATTATCGGTCGTGGATTGGCACAAGCCACAGGCAGTCACTGGACGATTTTTTCATCGTATTTAGGAGCGGTAGGGTCTTTCTTTTCAGGTTCTAACACCGTATCGAACCTTACTTTTGGAGCCGTGCAATACTCGGTTGCTAATACCACAGGACTTTCGGTACCTCTGATACTCGCCTTGCAATCAGTAGGGGGAGCGATGGGTAATATGGTGTGTATCAATAATATTATCGCGGTATGTTCAGTATTAGGCATTGATAAAGCCGAAGGGAAAATAATGAAAATTACCGTTGTACCTATGATGGTATATGGAGTGATAGCTGCGCTGGTAGCATATCTTGTTATTCCGCTGATATTCTGATAGGTAAAGGGATATTGCTATAATTTATAACAAAGCTCTTTTGTTTTTAAAATTTTTAGATGTATATTTTTAGTAGCCTATCGCGCTACAACTCCATAGGGGAGTTTTTTGTAGCTCATATCTATCCTTTTTCTTATTCGTGCGACTTGTGTCTCGGATATTTTTAGAGTTTTTTAACCATTTTTTAGGGACTAATATAAAAATACATATCTAATTATCAAGTAACTAAAAACTTTTTCAAAAAAAATTGTATAAAAATTTTGGAGGTAAGGAAAAAGGTTATACCTTTGCACCCGCAAAAGAGGATAGTAATGCCTCTGGAGCGGAAAGAAACAACACGTACCTTGACATAATGTTGTACAGCACAAAGAAAGATTTAAAGGATTGAGTGAAACCTGAAGTCAATAACTTGAAGATCGGTTAGAAGATATAAAAGATTTTAACGATGAAGAGTTTGATCCTGGCTCAGGATGAACGCTAGCGGCAGGCCTAACACATGCAAGTCGAGGGGGAAGTTACTTTCGGGTAACAGAGACCGGCGTACGGGTGCGTAACGCGTATACAATCTGCCTTTCACTGGG
>NZ_AKFR01000038.1:0-125669 GCF_000277665.1 Capnocytophaga sp. oral taxon 335 str. F0486
CTTATAAAGAGCAATTCTGATAAAGAATTGCTCTTTTTTATTTGCTTATTTCAATAATGCAAAAAAAAATAAGGAGTTTTACTCCTTATTCTACAATTTCTATATCTACTTGTATCAATCCTTTGTTTTTATTGTCAGTGATTTCCATAAAGGCGCGTTTAGAGAGGTCGAGCTCTCTCCCTTTGGTAAAGGGACCTCTATCAGTAACAGTAACAACTACTGATTTGCCATTTATGCGATTAGTAACCTTTAGTTGAGTACCAAAAGGCAACGAGGGGTGTGCCGTGGTGAGCTTACTATTGCTAAATACAGCCCCACTAGCAGTTTTTCTTCCGTTGAACTTATCGTGATAATAGGTAGCTGTTACATTGGTCTTATATACGCCTGTTTTTATATTCGCAGTCTTTTTTGCAACTGCTTTTTCCCCGTGAGGATATCTATGGCTATCTACAGTGCTACAAGCCTGTAAAGCTAATAGTCCTATAAGGCATATTGCTATTTTCAAAAAGTTACTCTTCATATATTTTTTTAGTTTATGTTTCTTTTCTAAAAGTAAACGATGCTTTACTATTGCAAAGCATCGTTTTTATATTACTTAAATGCTTTATAAGTTACCTACTTTTAGTACCCAAATGTTAGAGTTTTTAAATTCAGGACGTTTCAACAAGTTGAGCAATGTTTCACCTGCTTCTCCGCGCGATTCATAAGCTCTATCAATATAGATATAGTGCATACCATTTTCTTTATTCTTAAATGTGAATACTTTGATACCTAAATTCTCTATATCCCGTCTCATTTGGTAAGCTCCTTTAGGATTTTGGAATACCCCTGCAATCACATAATAGCCTTGTGATATACCCTCTATTTTTGGGTCTTCTACCACTCTTATGCGCTTGTCTAATTCTTCTTGAACAGTAGGTGTTTTAGTTGTTGTTTTAGGAGTTTCTACCGTAGGTGTTTTCGTTTCTGTTACCGTAGGAGTTACTACCTTAGGCGTTGGAGGTGTTACCACAGTAGGTTCAGGAGGAGTGGTCTTAATTGGTTTCTTAATGTGATGTTTGCCACCAAACTGATAAGAAACTACCACATCATAACTACCACCCAATTCAGCTACATAATTAGCAATGGTTTGTTCGTAGCCAAATCCTACGCTCAAGTGGTTAGTCACGTTGAAGCCTAAGCCACCGAAAGCTCCATATTTTTGGTCATAACCGGCGTAAGCCCAACCTAGAGGAACGTCCAACATCACGTGTCCGCCCATTTGAAAATTATCTTTGGTTCTCTTAGCTTTAGCATATACACTGAAAAAACCATCTTCTAAGAAATCACTGCGAGAATCTAACTCTTTGCGATACATCACGTGAGCGGTGAGCGACTTTTCATTAAAAGGCACTGCCATTTCTCCTGCCGAAAACGAATAGTCTAAGAGGTTCTCCGCGGTAATACCAAAATGCCAGAAGTTAAAGTTTACGTCTACCCCTGGTTGTAAGTTGATGATACTTGTAGGTTTTGCATTCTCTATCAAGGGGTCTTGCACGTTTACGCGCACTTTATTTCTGTCGATACTACTGCGGGCAAACACTACGTTTAACCCTAAGCGCAAAAAGTTATCATCTGATATCTCTACTTGGTGTACGTAGTTCCCTAGTATACCTATATTAGCAAATATACCTGCTGTACGTTGGAAAACCAACCCGTGTGCCATATTGTTGCCATCGTAGTAATCATTCTTTCTACCTGCATCGCCACCCCACTTCTTGCCATAAGAGAGCCCAAAGGTATTGAACTTATCTTCCTTAAAGCCCATCCACTGGTTGCGATGAAAGAAGGTAATTTGCGACTCATTCTTGCTAAATATTGGAAACGCAGGGTTCATTAGGTAGGTGTTGTATTTTACAGCCGTATGTCCAGGCATTTCGTAGGGTAGGTAATTACCATCACTTTGTGCAAATAAAAACTGAACACTAAGCGCCAACACTGTTATCGTTATGTTATGTACTATCTTCATCGTCAATTCTTATTTAAGTATTGTAATGGTTCCTTTCTTATCCACGCTTCTCGTTTCGCCGTTTTCGGTAATCTCACCTTTGAGCGTATAGATATAGATAAGTGCACGCTTGCCAAGGTCATTGAAAGTACGCTCATCAGGCCAATTATTTTGGTAGTTGTTTGTCGAGAGTACTTCTTTACCTTCTTGTGAGTATATCGTTACCTTCACTTTCGGAGTGAGGTATACCGACGGTATTTCCCACTTATCGTTAATGCCATCGCCGTTAGGAGTTACCACATTAGGTACTTCCACCACTTGGTAGATATTCAGTTCAAATGGCAATATGTTCTCGCCTGCTGCCACGCACGACTCCTCTTTCAGTGTATAAGAACCCGACATATCCTCAGAGGTTACCTCCAAAGTTGTGCCGTATTTCACCGTGCCGTCGTCTTTTGTCCAGCTGAATTTATTACCTCCTTCGGCAACTAATCTATCTCCTATACGCACGTCGAACTTGCGCTCTCGTGCTGTACTGGTTTGGTATACTTGTTTCACAGGAGCGGTGCCTTGACTGTCGCGCATTAAACTCAATTTCAAACCGCCTACTTGGTAGTTCTTCACTTGTATATGAGCGCGTTTAGGGCAACCGCCGTTGTTGATTTCTAAATAGTAATCGCCTATTTCGTTCACGCTTGCCGTAGGGTTTTCACTGCCTATGGGAGTGTCGTTAGTGTAATTGGCACTCGTTACTTTCTTCCATACGTATGAAAAACTATCGGCTACTGATGAGTTAGGGTCGAAGCTATCAGCAGCTACGGTAAGACTAATAGTACCTCCTTGACAAAGGTATACTGTTCCTTTCGCACCGTCAGCCGACGATATTTCAAAATCGGGGATAGGAGTAAACGCTACCGGTTTTTCGTCCGAAGTCTTGATAATCGTGCCATAACTAACCCGCACTGAATATTTAGCCGATTCTGAGTTGCCTGCGCGCGACACGACAAACTGCTGTCGGGTTTCACCTGGCACATCGTTGCTGTCTTTTTGCCATTGGAAGTTAAAAAATTGGTAATCTATTTTCTTTACTTCCACCTGTTCTCCACTACTGCTCAGCTGTACAGTTATCTTTTGTACTTCAAGAGTGGTTTGCGTACGGGTTTCACAGTTGGTAGATGCTACCGTTCCTACTCTCACGCCTTTAATATCAGCAATGGTTTCAAAGTAAATAGGGGTAAGCCTGATACTTGTACCACAACTACCGCCATCGGTGATTTTTGCTTCGTATACGTCAGCCGATACAGGCGTATCAGTAACCGTGTATTCCACACCCGTAGCGCCTGCTATTACAGTGCCGTTTTTCTTCCATTCCACAGTAGGGTTGGTCATATTGTGCGATATTTTCAATACCGTAGTTTTTGCAGGGTAGTAAATCTCCCGAGTGTTCATATCTTCCGCCCAACGTGCTGTGATAACGGTACGCTTTGCCACTACCGAGTTAGATGTAGCAGGGCAACCTCCGCCCGTACCGCCTATGGTAGCGTAATACACTCCTGTGGTAGTTACCCCATATTCGGTCATTCCTACCCCTTGTGCTATTTGCACGCGGTCTTTAAACCAAGTGTAAGTAGCCGTAGGGTCGGCACCAGTGGTAACCGTGAGTGTATACACCTCTCCACAAAAATCCACATTGTCTACACTGTTGTTAATGCGCAACGCATTGCTGTCCTGCAACTGGATATCTAATACATTCGATTCAGGAATGGCAGGAAACCCCGAAGCCGTTATTTTCAAGCGGTATTTGCCGTTTTGGGTAGCGCTGTTAAGAGTGATTTCTTGCGTGGTGTTGATATCCGTAAAGGCACCACCCGTTTCTCTTTGCCATTGGAAAGTGAAAAACGAATAGTCGCTCGGGTCTATCGCAAGCTCAGTAGCACCCGATAAGGCTGTGATTTTGTCTACCGTGAGGTCTATGCTGTTCGTCTCGCAGGGCTGATAAGAAGTTTTAGGCTTGATGCTCACCTTGAAGCTATCAGGGGCTTTAAGTTCGTACTCCTCAGTTTCTACCGTCGAGGCACAACTGCCCGTTTGGATTACTTGGGCTTTGTATTTGCCTGCGCTGGTGGCTACATAAGTATTAGCAGTTTGCCCCGGTACTTCCACCCCGTCCTTAAACCATTTGTACGAAGGATTTTGGGCAGTGGTGTTTACGCTGAGGGTACGCTGTTTGTTGGGCAACAATACATTACCTCCCGTGGTAGTAATATTAGCTTTAATAGCATCTTTATGTTTTATTTCTATTTCATTGGAGCGCACATCGCAGGCACTACCGTTGCCTATCTGCACGCGGTATTTACCCGGAAGATTATTGGGGGGCGACACCACATAGGTAGCCACCCCGTTAGTTTCGCCCAACTTAGTATTGTCGCGATACCACGTATAGGTCTCATTGCCCGCAGGGGTAGCAGTAAGGGTAAAGCTCTCTGAACTACATATCTCAGTAGCCGAACTACTCAATACTAACGACTGTCCACCGCCTGCAACTTTTACAGTGATGTTGTTGGACTTTGAATAATTTCGGTCAAAGCAGTTATCGCCGTAATCGATAGCTACTATATATGTTCCTTCTTCAGTTACAGTAAGTTTAGGACCTGTTTGATTAGGTATTTTAATTCCCCAAGAACTACCGTGGTAAGAAGGGTCAAAAGGTTTTCTATACCAAACATACTTGTAGTCAGAAATATTGGTACTTCCAACACTAGTAAAAATTTGTGCTACTGATATTTCTAATGACTGTCCAGGACAAAGATTTATATTACCTGAAGGAGTAGTTTTTAAAGCTTGTGCTACATTCATATAAGAACCTTCAAATTCCTGATTAGGACTACTACCAATAGTAGCTATTATTTCGCTCGCAGGGTTGGTTGAACGTACGCGAATCCGGTATTTTTTACCCTTTAAAGTCTTAGGGAAAGTTACATAGGCTTCAAAGGTCTGGGCTGTATTTAATGTCTTTCCAGGCCAAAATTTTTCATTCTGAGTTTGTAGTACAGTTGGGTTATTGAAACTTCCATTAGCATCGGAAAGTTCAAATATATATTTATTATCAGCATTTGGAAGAGGGGGTGACCAACGTACACTAATTCTAAATCCTGAATCATCTTTTGGATTGTTTGGCTGAAGTTTCCCATTGTTAGTGGCACTTGCACAAACAAAAGAAAAATTTGTTTTTGCAGAAACTAGTTTATTATCTTGTCCTTGCACTCCTTCTATACCAAGCAAGTATAAGAGCAGAAAAACACTTATGTATTTAAAAAAATTGCTTACTTTCATTTTAAAATACGAATTAAAACATTGCTAAAAATACTATAAATCATACCCACTGGGTACTATACACGGTGCAAAGATACGAAAAAGAAATGTCTACACAAAATTAATTGTCCATTTTTTTTACACTCTCCTGTTACCTTTACTCAATGTCCTTACCTGCTTTCTGTTATAACTCGCTGAAAATTATACACTTTCTACTATATAATCCTACTTCACATTCCTTATGCTATTGCGCTACTCCTGTAAAACTTTAAGCATCAATTAAGAATCTTTTAAGAATGTTTAACGCAAAGCTTACGCAGCTAAAACCTAAAAGGTAAAGCCACAACCGATATAATCCCCGTCACTACCTTCCCCCTTTCCGTCACTATTTCCGTCACTACATTCCCCCTCTCCTTGGGAGAAGTCTCCGAATAGGAGAGTATGTGATTGGGGTGAGGATTCCTTTTCTTTCGCCTCGAAACTCCGTTTTTACCGTTTTTTGCATTGTTGTATTACAGTATGAATCAATTATTTATATACCCTTTCTATACCAATCGTCCAAGATTCGTATAAGCTTCCTATAAGCTCTCTATAAGCTAACCCTACTCTTCTTACACCCTTTTTTCACCAAAAACGCCCTTAACCTTCTTCTGAAAATCTCCGTTTCCTTCCGAATTCTCCAATCCCTCCTCTAACCTGTCCGACCCGTCCATTCCCCTTGGTGGTATTATCAGTATTTTTGGCATTTTTGGTATTTACCCCATTCTCTAATTTGCTAATTTCCTCATTTCCTCATTTCCTCATTTACTAATCATTCTTCATTCGCAATTATTTATTATCTTTGCCCCCGTATGAAAATCCTGATTATAGAAGACGAAAAAGAACTCCGCCTCACCCTGCGACAGTTCCTCGAACAAGAACACTTTTTGGTGGAAACAGCGAAAGACTACCCTTCGGGGCTATCTAAACTTGCCGACTACGACTACGATTGCATTCTTTTGGACATTATGTTGCCCAACGGTAGCGGTATGCAATTGCTCGACGAGCTTAGGGCGATGAAAAAGAACCATTCGGTGCTTATCATCTCAGCGAAAGACTCGGTAGAGGACAAGGTGCTCGGACTCGAAAAGGGCGCTGACGATTATCTTGCAAAACCTTTTCACCTCGCCGAACTCTTGGCTCGCGTCAAATCAATTATACGGCGCAAAAACCAGCAAGGTGAGGAAGTGATTACCCTCAAAAACGTACAGCTCTTCCCCGAAACCCGTACCGTGAAGGTAGGCGATACAACCCTTACTCTCAACCGAAAGGAATACGACCTCTTGTATTACTTTATCATTCGTCCTGAACGATTGGTAGAGAAAACCACCCTTGCCGAAGCTGTCTGGGGAGATTATATCGACCAAGTCGATAGCCTCGATTTTATCTATTCGCAAATAAAGAATCTCCGCAAAAAACTCAAAACTGCCGAAGCCGAAATAGACCTCCAAGCCGTTTATGGCATTGGTTATAAATTGGTATAACTATGAAAATATCACTGAAAAACTACACCTTGCGCTACCTCACGCTCACCTTTTTGCTCATCTTGGCGGTGTGGGCGGCGGTGTTCTACGCTTATATTTTAGACGAGGTGTACGACAATATCGATGACGGACTGAAAGACAAGAAGACGCTCATTATCCAAAATATCCTTCGCCACCCCGAACTGTTAAAGATAAATGAATTTGGTATCGAGGACTTTAGAGTGTACCCTTCGCAAGAAGATTTCTCCGACCACAATATCCTTAGTAATGCCTTTTTCTATATGCCTTTTGATGATGAAGATGAGCCATACAGGGTACTCAAAACCAGCTTCTACGACCGTGATATGAACCCTTATACGCTTGAAATACGCACCTCTACGGTAGAAAAAGACGATTTGCTGTTCAATTTAGCCATTGCGTTGGGGGTATTGTATGTGGTATTGGTACTCTCAATGTATCTTGTCAATCTGTTAGTTATCAACAAAATATGGAAGCCTTTTAAGGGGATACTCACAGCTATTCGCCAATATGAAGTAGGGAATAAAACCAAACTACAGCCCATCGTTACCGATGTAATTGAGTTCAACGTGTTGCACGACAATATCCAGCAAATGTGGCAACGCAACGAAGTGGTATTTGAAGAACAGAAAGTGTTTATTGAGAACGCTTCACACGAATTGCAAACACCCTTAGCTATTACCCTCAACAAATTAGAACTATTAACCGATGACCCTTCACTGACCGAAAAGCAATTAGTTCAGCTCAGCGAAGTCAAGCAGTCGCTAATGCGAATGACTCACTTAAACAAGTCGCTACTGATGCTCACCCGCATAGAAAATCACCAATACAAGCAAGCCGAGAGCATATCGTTTCAAGCGCTCACAGCAACTATTATAGAAGATCTCAGTGATTTAATAGCTTTTAAAGAATTGAAAATTACGGTGAAAGAAGATAGTGATTTTCAAGTGGAAATGAATAAGGATTTAGCAACGGTACTCGTGTCGAACTTATTGCGCAATGCCATTAAATACACCGAAAAAGGAAGGGAGATACAAGTCCGTTTAGAAGAAAACTGTTTTCAAGTGAAAAATACTGCCAAAGACGGAATACGCTTACACCCCAACAAGATTTTCCAGCGCTTCCACAAAGGGCAACAGGACGCTACTTCCACTGGCTTAGGCTTAGCTATTGTAAAGTCTATCGCCGATAGTTATCAATTGCAGGTGAAGTATAGTTTTGAAGAGGAAATGCACTGTTTTACTTTAAAGAAGAAATAGGAAACAAAGGCTGTCCGAAAAACTATAACAGCATAAACTTTTCGGACAGCCTTTAATCATTAACCACTAATCATTAATCATTAATAAGATAGGACAGTGGTCGCTGTGTTTAGCCTCGGGGAGAATAAGTGCACGCTCCATACGCTTTTCTAAGGGTGTAGATACCAAGTGATAATCGATGCGCCAGCCCTTGTTGTTGTTGCGAGCATTTGCGCGATAGCTCCACCACGAGTACTGATGTGCTTCTTTGTGGAAATAGCGAAAACTATCAATAAAACCACTCTTCATAAACTTATCCAACCATTCGCGCTCTATCGGAAGAAAGCCCGATACATTGGCATTTCGTATGGGGTCGTGAATGTCTATCGCCTCGTGACAGATGTTATAGTCACCACAAATAACGAGGTTGGGTATCTTCTCTTTCAGTTTGTCTATGTACTTTTTAAAGTCAGCCATAAAAGTCAGTTTGAAGTCAAGGCGCTCAGGGTTTGTACCTGAGGGTAAGTACAGACTCATTACTGAAAGCGTCTCAAAATCGGCGCGAAGCACCCGTCCTTCCTTGTCCATATAGTCGATACCCGTACCTACTTCCACGTGCTTAGGTTCTATTTTAGAGAGTATCGCTACGCCACTATAACCTTTCTTCTCTGCACTGTGGTAATACTGATATTTATAGCCCAATTCCGAAAAAACTTCCGTGGGGATTTGGTCTTCTGTAGCTTTAATCTCTTGTAAGCACAACACATCGGGGTTAGCACTTTTCAGCCAGTCGGCAAAGCCTTTCGTAATCGCTGCCCTAATGCCATTTACGTTATAACTGATAATTTTCATTAGTAGCCCGTTCCTTTTTCTCCTTTTAAGATAGCAATACCGTTCGATGTGCCAATGCGTTGTACCCCTAAGTTCACGTACTGCATAGCTGTTTCGTAGTCACGTATACCTCCTGAGGCTTTTATTTTTGCCTTGTCTTGCACACATTCTTTCATTAGTTTCACATCAGCAAGGGTAGCCCCTCCTGAGCCAAATCCTGTAGAGGTCTTTACAAAGTCCGCTTTAGCATCAAGAGCCATACGGCAAGCCAAGCGTTTTTCTTCGTCAGTGAGGTAGCAAGTTTCGAGGATTACTTTTAGCACTCTATTCTCACCTACACAGCGTTTCAGTGATATAATTTCGTCTAACACTTTGTTCACTTCACCAGATTTTAACAAGCCTACGTTTAGCACCATATCAATCTCGTCGGCACCATCGGAGAGAGCTTCACCCGTCTCAAAGTATTTTGCTTTAGCCGACATTGCTCCTAAGGGAAAGCCTACCACGCTACACACCTTGATATCAGTGCCTGCTAAAAATTTCTTAGCTGTTGTTACATAACAGCTATTCACACATACCGAATAAAAATCGTACTCCACTGCTTCTTTGCAAAGGGTCTCAATATCCGCAATGGTAGCCGTTGCTTTTAGAAGCGTGTGGTCAATTAGTTTGTTTAATTCCATATTGTTTTAGTTAAAAGTTAAAACTGAAAAGAATCCAACCGATTCTTTTCTATTTGTCAATTCTTATTTGTTCTTACACTCGTGTTATTACAACTTTCTTCTTAATAGTTGTAAGTAAAGGGAAGTCTAACGCTCTTACTTCTGTTTGAAATCTTACAATTTCTGCCTGCGTAGCTCTAAATATTTTTGGCAAAGGTAGATATTTTTTTTCTAACAGCAAAGATAGTAAAGCGAATCTAAGGGTTAAAAAGAGTGATTATCTCTCATTTACAATATCGTAGTCGCTTTTGCGTCACATCACTCGTCATTCATCATTCGTCATTTCTTCCCTTTTCCGTCACACTCCCCCCTAGTGCCTATTTCCTAAGACCCCACACCACCCCATTTTCTCATTTCCAAATTTGCTAATTCTCTAATTATTCTTTCTCCTTTTCCGTCACACTCCCCCCTAGTGCCTATGGCCTAAGGCCTATCACCTATTCCTCTTTCTTTCGCCTCGAAACCCTGTTTTTAACATTTTTAGCCTTGTTGTATTATATTATGAATCAACTTTTTACACACCCTTTCTATACCAATCGTCCAAGATTCGTATAAGCTTCCTATAAGCTCTCTATAAGCTACCCCCACCCTCCTAATAGCCTTTTTTCACCAAAAATCCTCCTAACTCACTTTTTATATTTTTCGTTTTCCTCCGATAACCCAGACCAGTCCAATTTGTCCGACAAGTCAGACCCGTCAAAAAACCTTTTTTATCATTACCCATTTGCTAATCTCCAAAATTCCTCATTCTCTAATTTTCTCATTCTCTAATTTTCTCATTCTTATTTATCTATTATAAAATTTGCTCATTAATAAATTAATTCATACCTTTGCACCCTTGATTCGATATTAAAATTATGGCAGAAGAATTATATAACGAACAACAAAATTCAGCTGAATATTCAGCAGACAATATCCAATCCCTTGAAGGAATGGAACACGTGCGTATGCGCCCCTCAATGTACATCGGCGATGTGGGTACGCGCGGGTTACACCACCTTGTATACGAGGTGCTCGATAACTCTATCGACGAAGCGCTCGCAGGCTATTGCGATACTATTTCGGTAACCATTAATGAGGATAATTCTATCACCGTGGAAGACAACGGTCGCGGTATCCCAGTAGATGTCCACAAGAAAGAAGGCGTTTCTGCCCTTCAAGTGGTAATGACTAAAATCGGTGCCGGAGGTAAGTTCGACAAGGGTTCTTATAAAGTATCGGGTGGTTTGCACGGGGTAGGAGTTTCCTGCGTAAATGCCCTTTCCGACCATCTTACTGCTACCGTATACCGCGACGGCAAAATATGGCAACAAGAGTACCAACGCGGGGTAGCGATGTACCCTGTAAAACAAGTGGGCGACACCGATAAACGCGGTACTAAGGTTACTTTCCACCCCGATGAAGTAATTTTTGAACAAACTATTGAATACAAATACGATACTCTCGCAGCCCGTATTCGCGAGCTCGCTTATTTAAATAAAGGAATTACTATCACCCTTACCGACCTTCGCAACAAAGACGAAAAAGGTAACTTTATCACCGAAAAATTCTATTCACAAAACGGACTAAAAGAGTTTGTTAAATTCCTCGATGGCAACCGTATGCCTATCATCGGAAACGTGATAGCTATGGACGGAGAAAAGAACGGTATCCCTGTGGAGGTCGCTATGATTTACAACGATTCATATAACGAGAACCTACACTCTTACGTCAATAATATCAACACTTCCGAAGGAGGTACTCACTTGCAAGGTTTCCGTATGGGGCTCACTCGTACCCTCAAAGCTTATGCCGATAAATCAGGCTTGCTCGAGAAGATGAGCAAAGATAAAAAGAACCCTGTGGAGATTGAAGGTGATGACTTCCGTGAAGGGCTTACCGCTGTCATTTCGGTAAAAGTAGCCGAACCTCAATTCGAAGGACAGACAAAAACCAAACTCGGTAACCGCGAAGTAACCTCAGCCGTATCTCAAGCCGTAGGACAAATGCTCGAAGATTATCTCGAAGAAAACCCTAACGACGCCAAAACCATTGTCGAGAAAGTGATTTTGGCTGCTCAAGCACGTCAAGCAGCACGCAAAGCTCGTGAGATGGTACAACGTAAGAGCGTGATGAGTGGTGGCGGTCTTCCTGGTAAACTCGCCGACTGTTCTGAAGAAGATCCAGCAAAATGCGAACTTTTCCTTGTTGAGGGGGATTCAGCGGGCGGTACGGCTAAACAAGGACGTAACAAAGATGTCCAAGCGATACTACCCCTCAGAGGTAAAATCCTCAACGTCGAAAAAGCAATGCAACACAAGGTTTTCGATAGCGATGAAATTAAGAATATCTATACCGCTTTGGGTGTAACTGTGGGTACTGAGGAAGATGCCAAAGCACTTAATTTGAGCAAGCTCCGTTACCACAAAGTAATTATTATGTGTGATGCCGATGTCGATGGTTCGCACATCACTACTCTTATCCTTACGTTCTTCTTCCGCTATATGCGAGAACTTATAGAGAACGGACACGTGTATATTGCCACACCACCGCTCTATTTAGTAAAAAGCAAAAACAGCAAACGCGAAGAGTACGCTTGGAACGACAAACAACGCGATGCGCTTTCAGCTGAAATGGGCAATGTGAATATCCAGCGTTATAAAGGTTTGGGTGAAATGAACGATCACCAGTTGTGGGATACCACTATGAATCCCGAACACCGCACCCTTCGCCAAGTAACCATCGACAACGCTACTGAAGCCGACCGCGTATTCTCTATGCTGATGGGTGATGAAGTACCACCACGTCGTGAGTTCATCGAGAAAAACGCTAAGTACGCTAAAATTGATGCGTAGTTATAGTATAACAAGCAATAAAAAAGCGCAACACTTGGTTACAAGTGTTGCGCTTTTTTTAACCATTAATCGTTAACTTCTTACCATTGTAGCAAGTTTTTCTCCCGTATATTCATCTATTTGAGTGAGTACTTCGTCTATTACCGAAGACTCTTTGCCATCTTCGCTCCACAAGCCTCCTTTGAAGTAGAGTTTTTCATCTTTAAACTCAGCAAAAGCTCCAATAGGCGCGGTACAGCCACCTTCTAAAGCGCGAAGAAAATCGCGTTCTAATTGAGTAGCTATATAAGTATAATCGTCGTGGAGAGAGAGTAGTTTTTTCTGCAAGGCTACGTTATCCTCACGCACCACCACTACGATAGCTCCTTGCGCAGGTGCAGGTAGCATCCAATCCAGCACCAAGTGTTTTTCAGGTAATTTATTAATGCGTTCCAAGCCCGCAGCAGCAAAGATAGCCCCATTCCAAGGGTTATCGGTGAGCTTTTGCAAGCGGGTATTTACATTTCCTCTCAAATTCTCTATATTATGATGCGGGTAGCGGTGTAACCATTGCGCCTTGCGTCGCAAACTGCTGGTGGCTATAGTTGCTATTTCAGCCTCCAAAAACGAAAGGTCACCCTTGTACACTAATACATCGTGAGGATTCCCGCGCTTGAGCACTGCCCCTACGACGATTCCTTCAGGTAAAGCCGTGGGTACGTCCTTCATACTATGTACGGCAATATCTATTTCGCTATTGAGCAAGGCAATATCCAGCGCTTTGGTAAAGATACCGGTAACCCCCATTTCGTAGAGTGGTTTGCTTAGCTCTATATCTCCGTGAGATTTAGTGCTTACTATCTCAGTGGGATAGCCTAAGGTTTTTAATTGGTTTTGTACCGTTTTAGCTTGCCAGAGAGCCAACTCACTATCGCGTGTACCTATGCGTATGGTATTCATTGTATTGAATTTAGAGCGACAAAAGTACAAAATAATTATCAATTAGCAATTGAGAATTGATAAATTTGCTAATTACCAAATTATTTGTATCTTTGCCCAAAACAAGACAATATTAATATGCTAAAATTACATATTACAAACGAAACTGATCAATTAGAAACTGTGATTTTAGGCACAGCTACTAGCAATGGTCCTACGCCAAAGCTCGAAGAAGCCTACGACCCTAAATCGGCGGAGCATATCAAAGCGGGTACTTACCCCATAGAAAAGGATATGGTTGCCGAAATGGACGCTTTTTGTGCAGTGCTCCAAAAATACGGTGTAACCGTTTATCGCCCTGAAATCATTACTGACTGCAACCAGATATTCACTCGCGATATCGGTTTTGTGATTGAAGATACTTTTATCAAAGCTAATATACTACCCGATAGACAAGAAGAATTTCAGGCTATTGAGTACATCGTAAACCAAATAGACCCTAAAAAAGTGATAACCCCTCCTGCTGATGTTCATATTGAAGGGGGCGATGTAATGCCCTGGAACGATCATATTTTCATCGGGACTTATAAAGGGGAAGATTATAAACAGCAAATCACAGCTCGTACTAATGTAGCAGGGGTGGCTTTTATCCAAAAGCTCTTTCCTCAGAAAAAGGTAAAGGAGTTTGATTTGGTGAAATCACAAACTGAGGCGCGCGATAATGCCCTCCACCTCGACTGTTGCTTCCAACCGATTGGTAAAGACAAAGGAATTATCTACAAAGGCGGTTTCCGCTTTGAAGCTGATTATCAGTATTTGGTAGACCTCTTTGGCAAAGACAATCTCTTTCATATAGAGCGAGAGGAAATGTACCATATGTTTAGCAACATCTTTTCTATCAGCCCAGAGGTGGTGGTTTCTGAAAAGAATTTTACACGCTTGAATAACTGGTTGCGCTCACAAGGTTTTACCGTAGAGGAAATTCCGTATGCCGAGATTGCCAAACAAGAGGGATTGCTAAGGTGCTCTACTTTGCCTCTCAGTCGCTGTGGCAATTAACAAATAGACAAAATGATAAAAAGGCTAATTATTTAGATTGTTTACATATTTTATTTTTTTAGAATAAAAGTTCGTCGTATCTTATGTGATTTACGGCGAACTTATTATTTTTGCGCTTGCGAAACACAACTACTGATAGTATTAATTACTAAAAAACTATGTCACAACCTACTATATCTAAGAACAAAACCTTTTACTGCATTGGGCTCAGCTACCAGAAAGCTGATGCAACGATGCGTGGAATGTTTAGTCTTACCCCTGAAAACAAAAACCAATTGCTCTCCCAAGCTAAAAGTGAAGGCTTTGAGGAGCTGTTGGTGATTTCTACTTGTAATCGTACGGAGCTCTATGGTTATGCCGAACACCCTTTTCAGCTGATACAACTGCTCTGTGAAAATTCTAATGGGTCGGTAGATGATTTTCAGAAAGTGGGTTACGTAACAAAGAACAAAGAGGCTGCGCATCATCTTTTTGAAGTAGGGACAGGTTTAGATAGCCAGATTCTTGGGGACTTTGAGATTATAGGGCAGATAAAACAAGCCTTTAATCTCTCACGCGACAAAGGTCTTGCCAAAGCCTTTTTGGAGCGATTGATGAATTCTGTTATTAACGCCAGCAAGCGTATCAAGAACGAGACGGCGCTTTCTTCAGGGGCAGCCTCAGTATCGTTTACGGCGGTGCAGTATATTATGCAGAATATACCTGAGGTGTCGCAAAAGAATATTCTTCTATTTGGTGTAGGCAAGATAGGTCGCAATACGTGCGAGAACCTCATCAAGCACACTCAGAACGAACATATTACTCTTATCAATCGCACGCGCGAGAAAGCAGAACAAATAGCGGGTAAGTTTAATGTAATAGTTAAAGATTTTAACGAGTTACGAAATGAAATTAGCAAAGCTGATGTACTCATAGTCGCCACAGGGGCTGCTACTCCTACGGTGTATAAAGATTTTATCAATCCGGCTCAACCGATACTCATTTTAGACCTTTCTATTCCTAAGAACGTGGAGGAACAAGTGGCAACACTCCCCAATGTAACCCTTTTGCATATGGACGAGCTTTCTAAGCGCAAAGACGAAGCCTTAGAGCGTAGAAAAGAAGCGATTCCACAGGCTTTGGAGATTGTAGAAGAGGTAAAAGAAGAGTTTTTCCAATGGTTAGACAACCGCAAGTTTGCGCCTACTATCAAAGCGTTAAAAGCGAAGCTTGAAAGCCTTAAAGAAGCTGAAATGGACTTCCAGCGAAAGAAAATTGAAAACTTTAACGAGCAACAAGCTGAAATGATAAGTAACCGAATCATTCAGAAGATAACCACACAATTTGTAAACCACTTGAAAGATACCTCGTCAATAGATGAAAGTATCAGTTGGGTACAAGAGGTGTTTCAGTTAGAAGTATAAGACATCTAATAAGAAAAATAAAAAAGACTGCTAAACAGCAGTCTTTTTTATTTTTTAAGTATTCAGATAAGGATAATCAAAATTTATTTAGAAGACGGATTCGTCGTCAATAAGTTTTAAAACATTTAAGTATTTAGAGGATCTGAGGTATTTTGCATCGTCGTAATAAGCAAAAATCATTGTTTTTTCTTTGATAGTTTCAATGACTTGTTTATATATATTTTCGGGCAATACAGGGCAACCTAAACTTCTGCCCATACGCCCCGTACGAGCTATGTAATTTTCATTGGCGTAATTGGCAGTGTGGATAACTACTGCACGTTTGGCTAAGTTACTATTATAGCCTTTTTCATCGCCGTACAACATTAGGCTAAATCCTTTACTACCGATGTAAGTGGTACCTGTAATGTAAAAGCCTATACTGCTTTTGTTAGATTCCATCGCATCTGAAAAAGAGGAGGACTTTATTTCTCCACTATTTCTACCGTGTGCTACATAGGTGTAATACACTATTTTCATCTTCTCTAAGTCGATGGTATAAAAGCGCTTAGAGCTACTATCTTTTGTAAAATCAATAATAGAAAAGAGGTCTTTTTCGTTTAAGCGGTGTTGCTTTCTGAGAGATTGATAGCCTATATAAGCGTAGCGAAAAGCTTCGAAGCTAAGGTCGTATTGGGCGGCGTTTAGCTCGTTATACAAATCTTTAATGTTAAGTTCGACTTTTTTTAAGGCTAATAGTTTTTCTTTGCTAAGATGGGAGTTTTGGGCGTGTACGAAATACAAAAAACTGCTTAATACAAAAATAAGGAATAAGAAAAAATACTTTTTGTTCATAGTGTTGTTGTTCGAAACATTTTTTAATTGTTAAATAAGAATTCATTGCGGGTGCAAAGGTAGTATATTTTTTTTACGTTGTATCAGAAAGGTGACACTTTAACATTTATTTAACACTTTTAAATAATTCCCACAATGCCCATAAGAAGTAGCGTAATAGCCTTTGTGACGGTTGATAGCAGTATTTTTCAGCCACACCATAACGCAATAATTGTACCAATTTGATGTTGATAATGCCAAAAATTAGAAAATGAGGAAATAAGAAAATTTGGAAATAAGAAAATTTGGAAATAAGAAAATTTGGAAATGAGAAAATAGGGATTGTTAGTTTATTCAACTTTGGCAAAGTTTTAAACTTTGCAAAAGTTTGAGATAAAAAAGCGATGTATTGGGGTGGTTAGGAGGAGACGAAAGATATCGGAGGGGAACGGAAGAGAGCTGAGAAGAATTTTGGTGAAAAAAGGGTGTAAGGAGGGTGGGGGTAGCTTATAGAGAGCTTATAGGAAGCTTATACGAATCTTGGACGATTGGTATAGAAAGGGTATGTAAAAAGTTGATTCATAATATCATACAACAACGCTAAAAATGTTAAAAAAGGGGTTTCGAGGCGAAAGAAAGGGAATCCTCACCCCGTCCCTCTCCCAAGGAGAGGGGGGTGTGTAGTGAGGGAAAAGGAGAGAAATGACGAATGACGAGTGACGAATGACGAAGGCACGATGAAGATAAAGCGGGGGTAAGATGAAGGAGAAAAGAAGCTATTTTAGTGTGTTTGGGTATTTTTTCAGTATATCTTTTTTTGCTTTTCAATTTTATTTGTATCTTTGCACGCTAAGTCAGCAGTAAAGAACTCATTCTATCAAAAGATTACGAAAAATACTTGTCCGTTTCTTCCTTATAACCCTTGTGTTACTTGGGGTTACGGCTCTGCTTTTGACCTTACCCTCCACCCAAACCTTCATTGCTAAAAAGGTGGTGAACTACCTAAATGAAGATTTTGATATCGACCTGAATATAGAGCGCATACATCTGAAAATCAACGGGGATGTGGATATCAAGCGAGTGCTTATTCGCGACCACAAGCAAGATACGCTTATTTCGGCAAAGAAACTCACGACTTCTATTTTAGACTTTAAACAGCTGTTTGACGGTAATTTGTACTTTGGACACATAAAGGGTGATAGTCTCATTTTCAATATGAAAACCCATAAGGGTGATACTTTGTCTAACTTAGACGTGTTTGTAAACAAATTTGATTCGGGGGAACCCAGCACGGGCAAGTTTGTGATGAAGGCAAAAAGTATCAAGCTAAAAGACAGCTATTGCCGTATTTCGGACGAGAATAACGCCAACCCTTCTATCTTGAAAGTAGACCATCTGAACACTAAGTTAAACGACTTTAAAATCTTGGGTAGCAAAGTGTTTTTTGAGATGCAAGAAGGGAGCTTCCGCTTTGATGACAAACTGAATATTACCCACCTAAATACACAGTTCAGCTATACCGATAGCTTGATGCAAGCCAAGGATTTGCGACTGCAAACGGCATTGACGGACATTCAGGGTACTATAACGATGTTCTCTCACAACGGTAGTTTTGGCGATTTTGTGAACAAGGTAGTCTTTGACGTTAATCTGCCCAAAGCTACGGTAAGCACTACCGATTTGAACGCTTTTTACAATGGTTTTAACGGAGGTAGAAACATTGTGTTAGAGGGCGTAACGATGAAAGGAACGCTGAACAACTTCACTATTCCGCAGGGAAAAATATCTTATCAGAACACGCTTATAGAGGGAGATTTAACTTTCCAAAACCTACTAGCAGAACACGCTAATATAGCCGTGATAGGCAAAGGTGTATATGCCGAGAGCATTTATAACGATTTGGCTTACTTAATGCCCAAGGATTTGGGTGAAAATATTCCAGGGGAACTACAAAGGTTAGGAATGTTTTCAGTAGAAGGTGATTTTGCTTACAGAACTACTTCGCTACAAGCCAATGTACTGCTGAAAACCAATGACGGCGAAGCACATATCGATGGCTCTCTGGAAGACCTTACCCATACCGATAAAACGGCTTTTAGAGGTACGCTCACTACGAATCAGTTTCATTTGGGCAAGATTTTAGACGACCCGACTATGGGCGCACTCACTGCCGATATGACAGTGCGCGGACAAGGATTGAACTTTAAAACTATGCAACTCTACGCCAATGGCACGGTTCATTCGGTGGGTTACAACGGTTATAACTACCAGCGCATAGGTATTAATGGGGAGTTTAGGAATCAGGTGTTTAACGGCAAAATAGACGCAAAAGACCCGAACCTTACGATGAACTTCAACGGGCTTGCTGACCTATCGGGCAGAAACAACAAATTTGACTTTCAAGCGGATATTGCTATTGCCGATTTGCACGCTTTACGCTTTATGGAAATGGACAGCGTATCGCAGTTCTGTGGTAAGGTAGTGATAGATATTTCGGGCAATCAGTTGGACGATATTGTGGGTAAAATATCATTTAAACACACCAATTACATCAATTCAGCAGGAAGTTTTACCTTTAAAGACTTCGAGGTTGTTTCAACCTTGAACAACGGAGTGAAAGAAATCACGATTAATTCGCCTGATATTGTGAGTGGGAATGTAAGAGGAAAGTTCAAGTTAGCTGAGCTAAAAAAGGTAATGCAAAATGCGGTGGGAAGTATCTATGCCCAATACAACCCGTATAAGATAGAGAAAAACCAGTACGTAGACTTCCATTTTGATATTTACAACAAGATAGTAGAAGTGTTTGTGCCCAAAGTGAAGATAGGCAGAAACACTTTCATCAACGGGAATATAGATGCCGATAAAGGGAGTTTTAAGTTCCAAATGAAGTCGCCCAGCGTGAATGCATACGGCACTCAGATAGACAGTATCAGTCTTGAAATTGACAATAAAAACCCGCTGTACAATACTTATTTTGAAGTGAAGAAAGCCGATTTTGGGGTGTATGCCATTCAAGATTTTAACCTAATTAATACCACTATCAAAGATACGCTTTTCTTCCGTACTGAGTTCAAAGGGGGCGATACCGGCAGAGATACTTATGAGCTGAATTTCTACCATACTTTGAACAAGAAACAACAGTCGATTATAGGGATTAAGAAATCACTGATAAACTTCAAAGGCAATGCGTGGTATATCAACCGCGAGAATGCGATGAATGAGTACAACAAGATTGTGCTCAACCGCACTGCCGATACGATTAAGGTGAGCAACTTCAAGATGGCGCACCAAAACCAATATATGAACCTCAGTGGGCTCATCACTACCAAAGATTATAAGAACCTGCACTTAGTTGCCCATAACGTAGCGATGGATAAGATAGTACCCGAAATCAAAGGGCTTAACCTCACGGGAACGCTCAATGGTAATGTGTCGCTCACTCAACGCGGGAACTTATATTACCCTTCGGCAGACCTTTTTATACGCTATTTTAAACTGAATGGCTATGACTATGGCGATTTGGAAGTGAGTATCTTTGGTAACAGTGATTTGTCGTCGTTTGATGTAGGGGCGTTTTTCTCTAACGGGCGGGCTCTTGGCTTTGCTACGAGAGGAAAAATTAACTTAGACAAGAAGCGGGGTACTTTGCTCGACCTTACGGCTTATTTTAGAGACTTTGAGCTCTCGCCTTTTAATCCGTTCTTGGAGGGAGTCTTTTACAACCTTAGAGGCACGATGTCGGGGCAAGTGAAGATAGACGGTAGTGTAACCGACCCACTGATGGACGGCGAACTCACCTTGCACAAAGCAGGTGTGGGGATTACGTACCTGAAACTCAATACCGATATTCAGGAAGGTGCACGGATAAAGATAAATAACAAAACGTTTGATATAGACAACTGGCTACTGACCGATACCGCTTATAAAACACAAGCCAAACTGAATGGTTCGATTAGACATAACAAACTATTAGATTGGTTTTTAGACCTGAGATTGCAAACCCTTGGCAAGCGCTTTATGGTGCTCAACACCCCTTATACTGATGATGCGCTGTTCTATGGGACTGCCTTTATCAAAGGGAATGCGAGCATTAAAGGAGCATTGGACGAAATTGCGATTAAGGTAAATGCGAAGACCGAAGAGGGTACGTCCTTCAAAATACCGCTCAGCGATAGTGAGAGTGTGGGCGATGACTCGTTTATCACTTTTGTAGAGAAGGGCGATAAAAAAGTAAAAATTAACCGAGAATTGGAGTCTATCAAGGGGTTAGAACTGAACTTTGAGCTTGATATCCTTCCTACTGCCGAAGTGGAAATTGTGATGGATAGAAAAACGGGTAGTAACCTTGTGGGGCGTGGAGCAGGTACGCTCCTTATTGAAATTAATACCAACGGCAAGTTCAATATGTGGGGGGACTTTATCACCTATTCGGGCTTTTATAATTTCAAGTACGAAAACATCATCGACAAGCGTTTTACGGTGCTCCCAGGGGGGTCTATTTCTTGGAGTGGCGACCCGCTAAGAGCCACTTTGCGCGACTTGAAAGCGGCGTATAACCTGAGTGCGAACCCAAGTACGCTATTGGAAAGCACCCAGTACAACCGGAAAATCAACACTCAGGTAATCATTAAATTAGAAGGAGAATTGATGCGCCCCGAAACCTTGTTTGACATTACCTTCCCTGATAGTAGTCCGAGTTTGGTATCGGAGCTCAACTACAAGCTTGAAGACCAAGACCGCAAGCAGTTGCAAGCCTTTTCGCTCTTGGCACAGGGTTCGTTTATGAGCGAAAAGAATACCGACAACCGTTTGGTAGCTTACAACCTCTTTGAAACGGCAGCAGGCTTGTTTAACCAATTGCTCTCGGACGAAGACAACAAGCTGAACTTGGGAGTATCGTACGAGGCGGGGATTAACGACGGTTCGTCCGACATCAACAGCGACCGTTTGGGCTTTACTGTCTCTACCCAAATCACCGATTGGGCGAGTGTGAATGCCAAAGTGGGTATCCCTGTGGGAGGAGTGAGCCGTACGGCAGTGGCGGGTAACGTAGAGGTACAATTCCGCTTAAACACCGACGGTAGCCTGACAGCTAAAATATTCAACCGAGAAAACGAATGGCAACAGTATATGCTCGACCGTATAGGGTATGCCCAAGGGGTAGGACTGACCTATTCGGTAGATTTCAATACCTTTAAAGGGTTGATGCAAAAGATATTTAAAAAGGGAGGCAAAGTGATAGAACCCAAGACAGAGAAGTAAAAAATATATATCGCAATAAAACTTTGGAACAATAATTGCTATTAGACAGAGACAAAATCATTAAAAACACTAGAAATGAGAAGAATATTTATTGTAGCTTTTGCTTTATTTTTAGGCGTATTTCAGGCACATAGCCAGCAAGTAGACAAGGCAAAAAAGCTATTGGACGAAGTGTACAACAAGATGGTTGCTTACAATAATATCTATATAGATTTTAAGTATAACCTCGATAATATTGCTGAGAATATCAATCAGGAAACCAAAGGTAATGTAACCATTGCCAAAAACAAGTATGTGCTGAATTATCTGGGGGCTACTAAAATATACGATGGTCATAAGACCTATACCATAGTACCCGAGAATGAAGAAGTAACCATAGAGAAAAACGCCAATGACGACAATGCCATTACTCCTTCAAAAATGCTTACCTTCTATAAGAAAGGTTATAAGTACAAATGGGATATACAGCAAAATGTGCGTGGGCGCAAAATACAATATGTAGAGCTAAAACCGCAGAAAGCTAATACTGATGTAAAGCAAATTCTGTTGGGGATAGATATACAAACTAAACACATCTACAACCTTATTGAAATAGGAAAGAACGGTACTAAAACCACTATCACAGTGAATACTTTTAAAACAAACCAGCCTATTTCGAACAATATCTTTAAATTCGACCGCGAGAAGTACAAAAAAGACGGCTATACTATCAGTGAATTATAGATGAAGATATTAGACCGCTACATTATCACTCAGTTCCTTACTAACTTTTTAGGAGCACTCTCTATACTTGTTCTTATCTTTGTATTCCACACAATCTTTACATACATTGATGAGCTAGCGGGGCGTGGTTTGGAGTTATGGATTATATTCAAATTTCTAATCTATTTTATTCCGCAACTTATCCCTATCATTATGCCCTTGGCAGTGGTAATAGCTTCTATTATGACCTTTGGGGCATTTGCTGAAAACTATGAGTTTGCTGCGATGAAAGCCTCAGGTATTTCGCTAATGCGCGTAATGCGTCCGCTGATTATACTGATGGCATTACTGAGTTTAGGCACTTTCTTTTTAGCCAATAATGTAATTCCAGTAGCTTATCGCGAGGTGTACACCCTTAGATCGAACATTGCCAAAGTGAAGCCTGCTATGGCTATAGCCGAAGGAGTATTCTCTAACATAGGGGAAGATATAAGCATAAAAGTAGGGAAAAAAAGAGGTGATAATGACGAGTTTTTAGAGAATGTGCTCATTCACAAAAAGACTCCCGATAAAGTAAATCGCACTGTAATCAATGCCAAGCGAGGAGAACTCAAGAGTTCTAAGACTAATAGCAACTTCTTACAGCTTATTTTGGAAGACGGGACTTATTACGAGGATATTAAAACCAACTCTTACGAAGCCCAACAAAAAGTACCTTTTGCCAAAGTGTACTTTAAAAAATACGTTATTAATCTTGATCTTTCGCATTTGAACAATGTAGATTTTAACGAGAAAACCGATGCTACTACCTATCGTATGATGAATGTAGGACAGCTTAATTACGCTATCGACTCACTCCGCACCGATTTCAAGCAGAATATTACTGACTATGGCAATAATATGTTTCGCCGTACAGGTTTCTCAGTAGCTCCTTCTACATCTCTTTCTTCCGAAGTTAAAAAACAAGAGAAACCTAAACCTGCTAAGGAGATTACTTCGGTGAGAGAGCTCTTTAACAAACTGAACAACACACAAAAATCAATGGTACTTGATATGGCTATCAATACCAACCAAGCTCAGTTAGACAATGTGGAGTTCCGGCAAAGCGACCTTGAATATCGCTATAAGCTAATGAACTTACACATTTTAAATCTCAGCGATAAGTTTGCTCTTACGGTAGCTTGTTTTGTGCTCTTTTTCGTAGCGGCACCTTTAGGAGCTTTCATTCGCAAAGGAGGGATTGGAATGCCTTTGGTAATAGCAATGATACTGTTCTTAGCTTATTATTTTATAGGAATGTTTATGAAAAATATAGCTGAGAACAACACAATTAACCCAGCCTTAGCACCGTGGATACCCGCTTTGATACTTCTGCCTTTGGGTATTTATCTCACTACAAGGGTTACTACTGATAAAGAAGTGTTCAATTTCCCTATTACCAATAAACTAATGCGATTTGTAGAAGACAAAGTGAAAGAAATAAAAGGGAAAATTAAAAAGAACAAGTAAAAATCGATAATATCTAATTATAAGTTCATCAATGGATATTCAGAGGATTGAGTATCCATTGATTTTTTATAATATCACAATACCGAAAAAAAATGATAAAACCAATCATCAGAGGTAAAGCTAGCGATAAGTTAGGTATGAGAGTAGAGAAAGAGCTATATTATTTAGATGTAATATAAATTAATATCCGTTTTCTACTTTTCTTTTGGTATATTACTCATATAGTGTACTTTTGTCGCATATTTCACTAATTAAATTACTCGACATATGGAGACAGAAATTTTAGCACGGGTGCAGTTCGCACTGACGATTGCTTTCCATTACATCTATCCGCCTTTAAGTATAGGGCTTGGACTACTAATGGTAGCCTTTAAAGGTATCTACCTACGCACTGGTAAAAAAGAGTACGACACGCTCGCCCGCTTCTGGACGCGCATCTTTTCACTTACCTTTGGCTTAGGAGTCGCTACAGGGATTGTAATGGAATTTGAATTTGGTACCAACTGGGCTACCTATTCGCGTTATGTAGGTGATATCTTCGGTAGTGCTTTGGCGGCTGAGGGTGTTTTTGCTTTCGCTTTAGAGAGTACCTGCCTTGGTATTGTACTTTTCGGTTGGAACAAAGTAAAGCCTATATGGCACTTCTTGGCTACCCTTGGGGTGTTCTTAGGTTCTATGTGTTCTGCTATCTGGATAGTAATAGCCAACAGCTGGCAACAAACCCCCGCAGGTTATGTAATTGCAGGTGAAGGTATGCAAGCCAAAGCCGTAATCACCGACTTTTGGGCGATGGTGTTCAATCCTTCGAGCATAGACCGTATATGGCACGTGTGGCAAGGAGCTTTCTTGGCTGGTATCTTCTTGGTATTGAGCGTTCACGCTTGGTATTTACTCAAAGGGCGCCACGTAGAAATCTCTAAAAAAGCCTTTAAAGTAACTCTTATCATCGGTACCATTGTGTGCTTGTTGCAATTGGTTTCAGGACACAGCTCAGCTGATGGTGTAGCTAAAAACCAGCCTGAGAAATTAGCTGCTATGGAAGGGCACTTCAAAACAGGCTCTGGCGATGCTTACATTATTGGTTGGGTAGATAAAAAGAATGAGGAAACTCACGGGTTGAGTATTCCTAAGGGGCTTTCGTATATGGTGCATTTTGACGGCGATGCTCCTGTAACAGGTCTTGACCAATATCCAGTGGAAGACCGTCCAGGACAAGTGAATGCTGTATTCCAATTCTATCATATAATGGTAGCTATTGGTATGTTTCTCATCGCACTCACTCTCTACGCTTCTTTCCTATTGTGGAGAGGCAAATTATACAACAAACGTTGGCTCTTGCACATTTTCGTATGGAGTGTACTATTGCCACAAATAGGTAATCAAGTAGGTTGGTTTGCAGCCGAAATGGGTCGCCAGCCTTGGATAGTGTACAAACTCTTGCGCACGAGCGAAGCCCTTTCTAAATCGGTATCGGCTAACCAAATACTCTTTGCGATTATCTTATTTACTGTTATTTATATCATCCTCTTCGCTCTATTCATCTACTTGATGAACAAGAAAATCGTTCACGGTATAGATGAACACGAAACTCAAGAACAATTACAAACAGCATAACATTATACAGATATGGAAACATTTTTAGGAATCGACTACCCTACGTGGTGGTTCATCATTATAGGATTTTTGATTACAGGCTATGCTATTTTAGACGGCTTTGACTTCGGCGCTGGAGCGTGGCATTTGTTCTTCGATAAGAAAAAAGAACGCCGTGTAGCTCTAAACGCTATCGGACCAGTATGGGACGGTAATGAAGCGTGGTTAGTAATTGGGGGAGCAGGTATTTTCGCTGGTTTCCCACTAATGTATGCCGAATTGTTTTCGGCTATGAACACGCCTTTTATGCTTTTCCTCACCTTTATTATTTTTAGAGCGGTAGCTATTGAGGTACGCGGCAAAGAGGACAGCGACCGTTGGCGCAACACTTGGGATACCGTATATAGCGTGTGTAGCATCGTATTGCCTGTGCTCTTAGGCGTGGTAATAGCCAATGTACTACAAGGGCTTCCGTTAGACGAGAACTTTCAGTACACCGGAGGAGCGCTTTTTACTTTCCTTACCCCTTATGCATTACTTGTAGGTGTAATGACACTCTTGCTCTTTATGGTACACGGAGGTTTGTATTTGCTTCTCAAAACTCACGGAGATATGCACCACCGCATCGAGAAACGCATTAACTATGCATACCTCGGCTTTTTGGTAGTGTTTACAGCAGTAGCGATTTACAGTATGCTCACTCCTCATTTAGCTGAAAATATTGCTAATAACACTGCACTGAAAGTATTCCCTGCGTTATTGCTCCTCAGCATCTTAAGCGTAGCTTTCTTTATGAAGAAAAAAGACTATAAAAAGGCTTTTGTGGGTACTATTCTCACCATCGTTTTCTTTATGGTGGTAGCAGCACTGAATTTGCACCCTACTTTCTTGAGAACTACTTTAGAAACAGGCAATAGCATTACCGTATACAACGCAGCAGCTTCTCAAAAATCATTAAAGATTATGCTCACTATTACTGCGATAGGGGCGCCGTTATTGCTTCTCTACACTTATTTCGCCTACAAAGTATTCTGGGGCAAAGTAGAGATTGATGAAAACAGTTATTAATACAAGCCTTATAGGCGCTATAAAATAAGAAAGAGAGAAAAGGTTTTAAAACTTTTTCTCTCTTTTATTTTGGTAGGTAAAAAATAATTCGTACTTTTGCGCCCGATTTAAACCATTATTAAATAACAAAGCTATGTATGCAATTGTAGAGATAGCAGGGCAACAATTTAAAGTTAGCAAAGACCAAAAAGTGTTTGTTCACCGTTTGCCTAATCAAGAGGGAGAGAAAGTAGCGTTTAATAACGTACTCCTTTTAGATAACAACGGAACCATCACCGTAGGCGCCCCAGCTATAAATGGAGCTTCCGTAGAAGCAAAGGTTTTGAAACATTTGAAAGGTGACAAAGTGCTCGTGTTCAAAAAGAAAAGACGTAAAGGTTACAAAGTTAAGAACGGACACCGTCAGTTCCTTACGCAAATTGTAATTGAGAACATCGTTGCAAGTGGTGCTAAAAGTACCCAAGCAAAACCTAAGACAGAAAAAGCTCCTGTTAAGTCAGCAAAAGCTGATGATTTGAAAAAGATAGAAGGTATTGGGCCTAAAGCAGCAGAAGCCTTAGTAGCAGCAGGGGTAGACACCTTTGCTAAATTAGCTAAGAAATCAGCTGAAGAAATCAAAACCATTCTATCAGAAACAAGTTCAACCTTGGCACACTTAGACCCTCAAACTTGGGCAGCTCAAGCTCAATTAGCCGCTGACGGCAAATGGGACGAACTTAAAAAATGGCAAGACGAGTTGAACGGTGGTATCGTAAAATAATTGTTAAACCTAAAAATCTAAGAAAAAATGGCTCACAAAAAAGGTGTCGGTAGTTCTAAGAACGGTAGAGAATCTCACTCTAAACGCTTAGGTGTTAAAATTTTCGGTGGACAAGTTGCCATCGCAGGAAACATTATTGTTAGACAACGCGGAACTCAACACAATGCTGGCGAGAATGTGTATATTGGTAAAGACCATACTTTGCACGCTAAAATCGATGGTATCGTTAAGTTCGAAAAGAAGAGAGATAACAAATCATTTGTTTCTGTTATTCCATTAGAATCATAATAAAGTTTTTTAATGTTACAACAAAAAAAGCCTTTGGAACTCCAAAGGCTTTTTTTGTAAATAATACCATCTTATTCTACTATGATAGTGTATTTAGGGTCTATATTAGTACGCGGGTCAAAAACAAAATCAAAAAAAGAGGCATCATCTTTCTTATCTTGTTTTACCCTCTGATTAACTTTGTTTTCCCTTCGTTTTATTTCCCTCAAAATTAGTGTTTTCTCACCATCTTTAACTATTCATTACCAATTACTTATACACCCTTTCTATACCAATCTTCCAAGATTCGTATAAGCTTCCTATAAGCTCTCTATAAGCTAAGCATATCCTCCTAATAACCTTTTTTTATCAAAATTGCATTCCAGCCTCTTCTGAAATCTTCCGTTTCCTTACGAAGACTCCGACCTTCCATCGCCCATCAGTATTTCTGGTATTATGTTAATGTCAGTTCGATATGCACAATATTGATTTACAATAGTATTTGTGTCATAACCTGTGAAATCCAGCAACGAAGTTGCCAATCCGTGCATATCACATTTGTCAATTATCAATTATCAATTGTCAATTGAAAGACTATCCGTGTAAGACTTTCAGGCAGTTTGCTGCCTATTTGTTTGATTTTTTAAAGATTTGTAAGATTTCTGTAGCGTAAGCTACACTTTTCTTACATTGAACTCACGTTATATTATTAAAAAAGGTCAGCAAAAAGAGTTTTGCTGACCTTTTTCTTCTGTTTCTATTATCCTAATCTTTACTGTATCGTAATCGTATTGAGTTTGTTATAACCTGTTTGAGCTTCCCATATGCCTTTGTTAGCCAAACGAATGCTGTATTCCGGACGATGAGCAAGACTTTGGTAAGGGTCTGGTAAATTCAAATAAATGTCATAAAGCCCTTTGGAAAGATGTTGAGGTAAAGTAATATCTGCTTTCACTTTCACAGTCTTACCTGCAAACCAACGTCGAGGGTCGTCATTGAGTTTAAATACTTGTTTTTCCGAAGTGCCTTTTCTCACTAAAACAATCTGCACATCACGACGATTATACGGCGAAGCAAAGCCCTCATTTTTGAGTTCAAGCTCTATTTGCAAACGTCCTCCAGGCACAGGGTTACCCGTAAATTTACTGTAATTAAGTGCAAAACGATAGCCTAATTTTCTTTTCATATCGTCCATACATCTGTTTTTCCAACTATTAATAGTACCCTCGTGAAAGTCCATATTAATATAACTCCAATGGTACAAAGCCATTTCTCTTAAAGCATTGCTACATTCTGTAAAACTATTAGGCGAGGTGCAAGTCTCTCCGCCCATCACCACATACTGGGTCTCCCGCTCCATATACTTGCGGTAGTTTTCATTAGGATAAGTACCCATATTAGGAGCATCAGCTAAAAAGCAATCGTTATGGAAGCCTATGCGTGATAAGTCACTGCCATTATAAGCATTTCCCTCTGTAAGATTCGTGTGCACATTGATGTTTTGGGTAAATATCTTTGCCATTGGGTAGCGCACACACACCATTCTGTCCTTAGGTAAAATGCTCAATTCTTTTGCTAATACCTTTCTGCGGGCTTCATAAGCTCCTGCATTTTCTTGGGGTTCAAAGCCGTAATGATTGGTGTAATACCATTCGCCCCAAACACCCACAAAACCTGCTTCCCATACAGCTATGATATCAGCATTTTCACGAATTATCGGTGCCAATTGGTTAAGGTGTCTTTCCGTCCAATACCACGAGGTATCTCCTCTACCATTGTAATAATCACCTTGGTCTTTTGAATAAGCAAAGCGTAAAACCACCTTAGAGCCTCCTTCGCGAATGACTCGCATATTATTCCGAATCCGATTTAAAAAGTACTCCGGAATATCTTTCTCTCGAAAGTTATTCATATAATAAATCGTGAGAATAAGACTTATCCCCTCCTGATTTCGCTTCTGTCTCACCCAATCTACATTAAGTGTCCAATCACCTTCCCCTTGGTCTTGATGGGTTAAAAAACCTCTTTCAGGATTTAAAAACACCTCATTAGTACCTTCATATCTCACTGTCTGATTGAGAGAAGGAACTGCTGGGGGCGTAACGGGTGGTATAGGGGTGGTAGTAGACGTAGTAGTAGAGGTTTTGGTAGTAGGTGACTGTGTACCTCCTCCATTGTTAACGTCATCTTCTTTGCTTTGGCAAGAGATTATGGTGGTTAGTAAAACAAAAAATGTTAAAAGATATTTTTTCATAGGATTTTAAGTTTACAATGCATAATTTATTACTTAATCTTTACAAAATAAGGTAATCGCTCCAAAGGTACTTTTAGGGTGTATGCTTTGCCTCCTTTGTACTTTTTGCCTTGTTCATCTTGCCAAGTGCCTTTGGGGAGTTTTACCGTGCGAATATCGCTTTCGGTCATTACAGGGGCTACTAAATACTTATCGCCCAGCATATATTGGTCTTTGCAATTAGCGAAACCCTGATGAGGAAAAGCATACTCCATACTGCGCACAATAGGTTCTCCTGTTTGTGCCGATTTTTTAGCTTCGGCTATGATATAGTCGCCTAATTGTTCGTGCCATTTGGCATATTTGATACAGATAGCCAAATTCTCTTTCGATAGAATGCGCCAAGGAGCTACTGAGAATTGCATCATAGGCATCATCGAATGTATTTGGCAAGAGCGCACGATGAGTTTCTGATTGAACTTAGTAGGGTCTACATTCAAGAAACTGCCGTATTCCCCTCCGCCTATCATATCAGGGCAAGCAAATGCATAACCGTTGAGTCCTGCGGCTATCATATCGGGGACTAAACGGGCTACACCGTCCCAAGAGTAACTCTTGTCACCCAAACGTTGTACCAAAGCCTGTCCGCCCAATTTCCAGCAAGCGCGGAACTCGTTGTAAGGGAATTCTAAACCTAATTTACCCCAGAGATAGGTTTGTTCAGTATCGTAAGATTTTTGGTCGAAAACCTCTACATCTTCCGCCAAATAGCGCTCTGGGTCACCTGCATCAAACTTAAATCCATCGATGCCGTATTCTTTTTGTAGGTCTTTAAGCATATTCACAAAGTAGGCAAAGGCTTCGGGATTGCTGAGGTCGTAGCAAGCGCTGAGCCCATTCCACCAATCGAGGATAGCAGGGGTGTCAGCTCCTTTTTTCTTCACTAAATAGCCTTTGTCACGCAAAAAGCGGTACTCTTGGCTATCGGGCGATACAAACGGGCATACCCATACCATTACTTTGAAGCCCATTTGGTGGAGCTGGTTTATCATTTCCTTAGGCGTAGGGAACTTATCGGGGCGGAATTGCCATACGCCATAGTCTTTTTGCCAGTTGTCATCAATCATTATTACTCCCGTTGGCATTCCGTTATCCAGAATGGCTTTGGCGTAGACTAAAACGTCCTTTTCATTCTGATTGTAAATAAGTTCTATCCAAGTGTTGTATTGTGGTTTGGTAAAGAACACTTCGGGGGGAATTACCCCTGAAGGCGGAAAATATTGTTTACTCACTGCCTGATAGGCGCTTTTGAGGGTAGTACCTGCTGTGTGGCAACCCACCTCAGCCCGTGAAGGAGTGATAAGTATCTTTCCGTCTTTAAATTGGTAAGCAAAAGGAGCTTCCGAAGCGATATAACGCCCTTGATTAGAGTACAGAAAGGGCACTGATTGGTTGTTAAAATTCTCGGTGCGCAAGTTGTAAATACGCTCCGATGGTTGGTAAGGCATCTCTTTGCCTACGCCCGTAAAGCCACCCCACCATTGTTCATTGGGTAGTAGGGTGATTTCAGTGGGCTGTTGTGCACTCGCCCATAGCGAACTGCACAAAGTAATAAAAGCAAATATTCTTTTCATTTGTATGTTTTTAGTCGTTAGTTATTAGTTCTTAGCCGTTAACTTTTTACCTCTTATCTCTTATCTCTTACCTGAAATAAATTCTGAGGGTGATACCCCAAATTGTTCTTTAAAAGCTCTTGTGAAATACGACGGACTATCGATTCCTACTTCGTAGCACACTTCACTGATGAGTTTATCAGTAGTTTTGAGCAGTTCGGCAGCCTTGTCTAAGCGTATTTTGCGAATGTAGTTCGCCAAGGTAAGCTCGGTAGCTTGTTTGGCAAAGCTGTACAACTTAGTGCGGTTCATACCGAGTTCAAGGCAGAGGTTATCTACCGAGAAATGTGGGTTTTGCATATTGGTCACTACCAAGTGAGTGAGCTTGTCTAACTGTTCTTGTTGTTTTTTATCAATCACCTTCTGACGAATATTCTCAATAGGAGCGTGTTGTTTGCTCTTGTTGAGCAAGTTGCGCACATTGGTTTTGAGCAGTTTCACATCAAAAGGTTTCGTAAGGTAGGCATCAGCACCTAACTCAATTCCTTCTATTTGTGACTCTATTTGCGATTTCGCCGTGAGCAATATCACAGGAATAAAGCAAGTTTGCAGGTTCTTTTTCAGGATAGCACAAAGCTCAAAGCCATCAATTTTAGGCATCATCACATCCGATATGACCAAATTAGGAAAATGCTGATTACACTTCTCAATCGCTTGTTCGCCGTCGGAGGCGAGAATGATGTTGTACTCTTTGATAAAGATGTTTTTGAGTATCATCAGTACCTCGTGATTGTCGTCTACTAAAAGCAAGGTAGGTTTATCTTCTTGAGGCAAATTTAACATTTCGTCCTCTTCTTCGCCTATGTGTTCATACTCAACCGCATAGTCCGATAAGTATTCTTTCAGCTGAAAAGCACTGTCCTGTAACTTCTGTTCGGGCAATAAGTAACTATCGTCCATAGGGAAGGTGATGATGACTTCGGTACCTACATTGGGCTTACTGCTAATAATAATTCCACCGCGATGCGCTTCAACTAATGATTTTACCAAAGAAAGCCCGATGCCCGAACCTACTCTTTTTTGTCCTTGTCCCTCTACACGGTGAAAGCGTTCAAAGATTTCGGATAAGGCATTCTTCTCCAACCCTATGCCTTCATCTTGCACTTTTACCACCAACTGTTTGCCTGGCAAGGTATGCGCAGTGTTCTCAAAGGCGCTCTTGTAGAGCGGTGTGAGCTCGCTCAAATTCTCTACCGAAATCGATAAGCGTATAGTGCTTCCCGCATTGGAGTACCTAATAGCATTGGAAAGAATATTCGAAAGTATCTTGCTAAAATACTTCTCATCTAACCACAACTTTACTTCTTGTTCAGGTAGTGTTAATTGCAACGTTATAGCCACTTTGCTTGCCCACTCCTTAAACTCGTTGTAAATGGCTTGCACATAGCTGTTTGCCGAAATGTAATTGGCTTTTAGCTGAGGTGTATACACGTCCATACGGTGTATTTCAAGCAGTTCGTTCACCATATTACTGAGCTTACCCGTATTGCGTTTGAGGGTATGCACATACTTATTGGAAGGCATTTCCTCTTCCATTTCAGTTACTGCGTGGCTCATTAGGGTAAGTGGTGTGCGGAACTCGTGTGAGACGTCTGTAAAGAACTGCATTTTCATCTGCATTAGCTCTTCTTTATGTCGCTCTTTTTCCTCTTGTACAGCTATGGTATGTTTCATTTGCGTCCATCGCATAAAGTACCTGAAACCTATGTACAGCAAGCCTGCAAGGGCAAATGCATAGAGGGTGTATGCCCACCACGTAAGCCAAAAAGGAGGCTTGGAGACCACTGTAAGCTCGGTCTGCGCTCCGCTCCACTGTTGCCAATCGCCTACCTCTACTAATAGTTTGTAAGTGCCATAAGGGAGCTTTTGGTAAGTAGCGTGTGGGGCAGGGTCATTCACGGCTATATAATGCCAATCAGTGTCGTAATCCTCTAATTTATAACGGTAACGCAACCGCTGAGGTGCATTGTAAGACAAAGTGGTGAAGTACACCGAAAAATCGTTGTTCGGGTACGCTATCGAAAGCGCATCGGTAAACTCTATACACGAATTGACTATCTTGCCGTTGTTTTCAAACCTGCTAAAATGTACTCTTAGGTGAGCTGACGAAAACATCTGCGCTTGTGGTTTGAAATAGTTAAAGCCGTGTGAGCCTCCAAAGTACAGATTCCCCTCAGCATCTTTGCAAGAGGAAGCCGTCCCGAAACTGTGTCCTTGCAAGCCATCGTTATTGCTGAAAGCGGCAAAACGTTTTAGTTTTGTATCAAAGAAACTCAAGTAAAAGCCTCCACACCACACATTGCCAAAAGCATCTACTTCCACACTTTCAATATCGTTAGAGGTTGCCCCTTCTTCTATACCGTAATGTTCGGCAGTATAAGTGAGTTTGCCATTAGCGTTATCAGTGAGAATCACCTTGTTTAGTCCGCTACCCATAGTGCCTATCCAATAAGTATCTTTGTCTTTATCAATTGCCCAAAGATAATTACTACTCAGGCTGTGCGAGGTTTTAGCGTCGGCAACGTATTTGAGCACACGCACTACCTCGCCTTTGGCATTGAGTTGCAATCTGTTTAAGCCCATTACCGAGGTTATCACAAGTTCGTTCTTAGCTTTATCCACATATATTTTGTGGAGCTTGTTAGTAGATAACCTACGAGGTTCAGGCGTTGTTTCGGTAAAGGTGTAGACGTTTTGCCATTGTCCTTTTTGCTCTTCAAAGCACTCCAATCCTGAATAGGTAGTAATCCACAAACGGTGAAAGGTATCGAGCTTGATATCAAATATATAATCGTTGCACTGTGTTGCAAACGAACCGATAATGCGTCGGCTTTGCTTGTCTATCACCCATACCCGTTCGCGAACCGATACGTACAAGTGTGCTTTATCGCTCTGAATACTCGTAACGTTAGGCGAAAGCTCAGGAGCATTGCAATAATGCTCGTCTAACTGCTGGCTCTGGGTGTGAAACCTAATCACTCCTCCGAACTTATTGCCTATATACACATAGCCATCGGGGTCGTAGTGCATCGTGCTTACAAACTCCGAACCCACTTTGCTCTGGGGTTTTATCCATACCGTCTTGAAGAACGCATCGCGCGTACTGCTGTACGATACGCCATTAGACCAAGCCGATACCCACAAATTGCTCTCTTTGTCTAAGAACACACTGTTGATATGATTGCTTGCCGAATACGGATTCAAAGGCGAGTGACTGTGTTCTTTCAGCAGAGAAAGACTGTTTTTATCCAACTGAAAGATACTTTCTTCATTCACTACCCACACGTATTGACCGCTCAGTGTAAGAGAAAGCAAATGTTTGTTTAGGTCAAATTCCTTTTTAGCGACTATCGTATAGGTGTTATCGGGCTTACAGGCGTACTTCACTAAGCTATCTCGGTAAATCACCCACAAATAGCCATCGGTATAGAGCATCTTTACGATACCCGAACCTATGTTGTTCACCTTTTCAGGTAGGGCTTTTAGTGTGCCCTTGTCAGGAACGTAAGCCGATAACCAAGGGAACCCCGAAAGCCACACTTCTCCTTTTTCACTCACCGCTATTTGCGGATTGAGTTGCGAAGTAGTGAGTTGTGAGGCAGAGCCAATAGGCAATGTTTTTAGCGTAAGTGTCTTCTCGCGCTGATTCCATACTACTTTAGCACGCCTAATTTGGTTTTCACTCAAAAGCCAAAGTTCATTATTTGTGCCTTTTTGTAAGAGTTTTACTTTGGTATAGAAAGCCAAATCAAGAGGGTCGTCTATTTTGAAATTGACAAACTGTTTCAGCCGAATATCAAAACAAGCTACCCCTGCTTCGGTAGCTACCCAAAGGTAACGCCCCATAGGTTGCAAGCTGTACACACGGTTGTAGTACACCGAGTTGATAGGGTCTTGCTCGTACTTGTAGGCATCAAGAGTATAGCCATCGAAACGGTTCAGCCCTCTGTGGGTGCCTAACCAAATAAAGCCCAACGAATCCTGAGCAATGCAAGTAACGTTGTCGTGTAACAGACCTTCATTGCGCGTAAGATGGTGGAAAAGGAAAGTTTCTTGCGCTTGAATTCTCACCACCAACTCTTCTGTGAAAGCGATAGGAAAGAGAAAATACCACAACAGCAGGATTCGCAGGAGCTTTATCGTTCTGTTCATTTGTCAAAATTTCATTTAGAGGGCAAAGATATAAAATCCTTATCAAAAGCTCAAAATACCCAAATCTAAAAACTGATAAGTAACCTTCATTTCTTCATCTTAGATTCGCCTTACCTTCATCGTAGATTCGTCTTTTGTTCGTCATTCCTTCGTCTTTTGTTCGTCTTTTGTTCGTTGTAGAGCCACTGTAGAGCCACTGTAGAGCCACTGTAGAGCCACTCTTCGTTCACCTCTTCTTCGTCTTTTCTTTACCCTATTCGTACAGATTACACCTCATCACTATCCTATGGGGTTACCGTAATTTTGATAGTGCGGTATTCAGTGTTGTACTTGTACTCGTCAGCACTTACAGTTCCTACATCAGTTTTATAGCCGTCTTTTGAATAGCTTTTAAAACCACTGCTACTGCCCACTACCACTACCTCATAAGTTCCTGCTTTGTCATACGTATGAGTGTATTTGGTTACCCCAGAATCATCGGTAATGGTAATACCTTTTCCTGTATCGAAAGCCTTATAGTCAATAGCTCCAAAGTTAGCCGATTCAACAAAATAATCGCCTATATAGCCAATGCCAGCACCCACGGTAGTAAACAGAATCTGAATATAAGAAAGCGTTGCCATTTTTTTGTTTACAGCACTTTCCCACGCTGAAATGGTACGACCAATATCAAAAGTGTAATCGGTATACTCAGTTTTGGGTTCTACAAATAAATCCCAAACGGTTTCTTTTTTGAAAGTGACTGCTGTTTCTCCTTCAGCAATTCCTCCTAAGAATATCACGATAGGGAACTTTGTTTCTTCGGGGTGTTCGCTTTGGTCGTTAGTACTTTTCAAAGTAGTTGTCGCAAACTTCATTCGTAAAGTCATCTTCTTGTCACTTCCTACTTTGGTGTTTACATTAAGGCGCAAAGCTTCATACCACCAGTTAGGGTGTTTGGCATTCACTTTCACTACATTTTTACCTATGGTAGCATCGGTTACTACTTCGGCTTGACTGCCAACTAAGTTATCACCGCTATTGGCGTTGCGCACTTCAAAAGCGCCATTGGCTAAAGTAGTGCTCCCTACTTGTGTAGAAGTAAAGTCTACTTTGTAAGGTTTCACATCAGGGTCGGTAGGGCGATAGTTTTTACCTTGTAATTCCTCAGAAGTCTTCCCTTTGAGTACATTGTCTATACTCTTTTGGTAATCGTGTCCTTCATCACCGGTGTAAATAGCCAAGGCATTTACATTGTGATGAATAGTAAAAGTTACGGGTTCGCCTACCCTTACTTGGGTTTTATCAGCTGTTACTGATAGGTCTACGTCTTCAGGTTTATCCTTAGTACAAGCACCCAAAGCCGTGAGTAGCAAACTGCTAATGAGTAATATATATGTTTTCATTTTAATATCCAGGATTTTGAGTTAAATTCTTATTTGCGTCCAATTCGCTAAGCGGAATAGGTAATAGCTGGTGATAAGGGCGAACATTCTCAGGCGCAGCAGGTGCTGGAATACGGCGTTCCTCCCCACTGATAAACGGATTGTTGATACGCCAGTTTTGGAAAGCTTGTACCAAAATGCCACGGCGTACGAGGTCACACCAGCGGTCGGTGGTTTCTCCTACAAGCTCGCGAGCCCGTTCATTTAAGATTTCAGTGCGGAAAGCGGTATAATCATCGCTGTAATGTTTAGCTGTCCACATAGCAGTACCTGCATAGTCATAACCATAAGAGGAGGTTTTCCAATCGGGTACTACGGTGTTTACATCGTTGATATGAGTTTTATCCAAATCACGAGGCAATACATCGCGGTGTACGATGCGTCCGCCTGCTTTGTTAGAGATACGAGCGCGTTTGCGCACTAAATTCACCGCATCGTAAGCGCTTTGCACGTTGGTGCCATTCATTGTTAAAGAAGACGAGGGTGTGTAAGCCCCAGGTGAATGGTTTACCTCGTTATAAGCCTCTGCATAGATGAGGAGTACATCAGCAAAGCGAAGTAACGGTTCATCCATACCAAAGTTCTTGTAGTTATACGAAGAGGTATCAGCTAGTGGGAAACGGCGGAACTTACCGATACTCCACATCACCCAGTTATTGTTTTCGGTAGCCTTACTAAGAGGTTGGTCTACACGGGTATCTTTGTAAATATTGTAGTCCCAACCCCATAACTTACCATTGTCGAGTACTTGCACACGTGGGCAGTTCCACAACCGGCGAATAGAGTCGGAGGGTTCATAAATCATACGGTGGTAATCGGAACTGGAAATGTTATCCCACGAACCTCCTAAGTTTTCATTCCCTCTCATTCCGTAAAGCATTCCTGTGAGGGTACCGGTATCGTCACCTGTAAGACCTTGTACGCACCAAATAACTTCTTTTGGAGCTTCGCTTATTTTGGTTTTAGCGTTGAATACATCGGGATAGTATTCTACTAATTGGTAGCGACCGCCTTGTATGACCTCTTTGGCATAGTTCATTGCTTTGGTGTAATTTTCAGTAGCCGAACCAAGCACTTCACGTCCGTCGCGTTGTGCTACTGAGGCAAGCCACAAGTGTACTTTAGCCAAGAAACCGCGACAAGCATCTTTGGTAATACGTCCGTATTGGTAACCATTGCCTGTATCGCCTTTTTCGGCTACGTGAGCCATCGAGTAAGTAAAATCGGCAATGATTTGCTCAAACACTTGCTTTTGTGGGGTACGAGATACTTTGAGGTCGTTGAGTGATTGGGTTTCTTTTAGTACCAAAGGCACATCGCCAAACCAACGCACCAAATCGAAGTACAAGTAAGCGCGCACACCACGAGCTTCGGCTACATAGCGTTCCCAGTTATTGATGCGATCTTGGTGTTCGGTTACATTATCGATTACCCAGTTGCAGTTCTTAATGGCTGCATAATGTTGTTGCCACATTTGGGTGATATAATCGTTGTCAGGTCCAAACTTGTAGTTGCGCAAGCCTCCCCCTTCGTCCCAATCGGCACGTTTGGCAAGGTCGGTACTGATTTGTTTGGTACCGTGCCCTGTAACATATACATCGGTAAGGTAACGGTAAGTACCGTTCATCGCTTGGCGAGCATCCAATTCATTTTCATAGAAAAATTGAGATGTAGGGGTGCTCTTGGGGGTTTCTTCCAAGAACTTGCCACAACTGCTAAGCCCAAGACTTGCCCCTATTGCTATAATGGTGGTAATATGTAATTTCATAATCTATATCTTTTAAAAACCAACTTCTACTGAGAATAAAACCGATGTGGGTCGTGGATACGGACTCATATCGAGACCTGGGGCTAAGCGGGCAATAGTTCCATAGCCCGTATTAGCTTCGGGGTCAAATCCTGAATAGCGCGTCCAAAGTGCAAGATTGGTACCGGTAACGCCTACACGCAATTTGTTAAGTTTGTAAGGCTCTAACACTTCTTTAGGCAAGTTGTAACTAAGAGTAACAGTTTGCAAACGCAAGAAAGAACCGTCTTCTACCAAGTCGCTACGGAAAGCGTTTTCAGCCCAGAAACCACCTCCAAAGAGCGGGAAGTTACGGTCGGGGTGTGCTTCCGACCACACGTTATTATAAACGCTTTGTGTGATATTGTCGATATTCTTAGTGCCTGTGAGGTAGTAAGCATTACCGTTTACTACATCGTTGCCATACGACCAACGCAAGAAAGCGTACAGTTCCCAACCTTTATATGAGAAAGTGTTACCTATACCACCTGTGTGCAATGGGTTTACATCGGCTACGGGCACACGGTCGTTAGTGTCGATTACACCATCGTGGTTGATGTCTTTCACACGCAAACCGCCTAAAGCTACGTTAGGCCCTGGTTGTGCATTATCCACTTCGTTTTGGTTGTGGAATACACCATCGGCTACATAACCGTAGTAAATACCTACTGGCATACCTACGCGCAAGAGCACATCACTTTTGATTTTGGAGTTGATGCCACGATCGTAGAATTGTTGATACTGACCTTCGTCTAATGAAAGGATTTTGTTTCGGTAGAAAGAAATATTGAAATCGGTTGTCCATTTGAAATCGCCTTCACGCAACCATTGTGCATTGAAGCTCACTTCGAGACCTTTGTTTTCCATTGAACCTGCATTCTTCCACGCTTTTTGGAATCCCGAAGTAGAAGGGATATTCACTTCCAAAAGCATATCGTCTATGCGTTTGTAATACAATTCAGTAGAAAGGGTGTAACGGTTTTTGAGAAAGGACAAATCTAAACCGATATTGTATTGCTTTTGGCTTTCCCATTTGAGGTTGTCGTTAGCAATATTGCTGGTATAACGACCGATTTCTACTTTGTTACCGTCCAATACCACTTTGTTTTTAGCAAGTTGTGCTAAAGACTGGTAAGATGGGATTTGATTGTTACCTGTCATACCAAAACTACCGCGCAAACGCAAATTGGAAATAGCTTCTATTTTCTTGATAAAGTCTTCTTCGTGAGCATTCCAAGCCAAAGAAACGGCAGGGAAATAACCGTATTTGTTATTCTTACCAAATTTAGAAGAACCATCGGCACGCAAAGAAGCGTTGAGTACATACTTGTTGTTATAACTATAAGTAGCCCTACTGATGTACGATACCAATTGGTTACCATCATAAGTGTACAAAGGCGCATAGGTTACTAACCCTTGGTTGATACCCCAAATACCTTGTTTGGTATCCTCGAAGTTGGTAGACTTATTGTAAGTATAATCTGTCCAATACTTATTGGCTTCAAAAGCACCCATTATAGAAAAATAGTGCTTATTGATGCTCTTAGAGTATTGCAAACGGGCTTCATATACCCAGCTGTTCTCATTGCGATGAGAGAGTTCCATACGTCCGCGTTCTGACTGTCCGAACCAAGTGTCAGGTCCCCAAAAACGGTCTTGACCAATAGTGTGTAAACGGTAAGAAGCACTGGTGTTGAAAGTCAAATCTTTAAGCAGTTGATAGCTGAGGTATACATTGGCGTTGAGCTCGTTGTATTTGGTATTGATATCCACTTGGTCTACCGCTACCTTAGGGCTCATCGTACGAATATTAGGATAGCTCATTAGGGTACCAAAACCAGGGTAGTCTAAGAAAGGAGAAGTTTGCAAAGCTTTGAGAACCACTCCATTTTGAGACCAATCGCTTACGGGATTTTTATCCTTAGAAACGGCATAAGAGAGGTTGATACCTGCATTCATCTTATCGTTAATCTTCTGAGAGAGGTTGAGACGTGAAGTAAAGCGATTGAAAGCAGAACGTTTGATAAGTCCTTCTTGGTTCAGATAGCCCACTGAAAGCATATAGCGGGTTTGGTCGGTACCACCCGTGATACTACCGTTAGCTTCGTTTTTGGTACCTGTTTGGGTAACTTCTTTCAGCCAATCTTTTACGGCAGGGTGATTCCAGCCTTTTTCGGCAATCATTCGTTGCCAAAAGTCTATTTGAGGTTGATTGCCCCAAGTGCCATAATCGAGCATTTTGTGAGCGTAATCTTCAGCACTGAGCACCTTCAAAGGGATATTAGGCATCATTTCAATAGAACTTGCATAACTGAAGTTAAATTTAGGTTTAGCGAGTTCTTTACCTTTTTTGGTGGTGATAAGCACTACCCCATTAGAACCGTTAGACCCGTAGATAGCTGCCGCTGCGGCATCTTTAAGGATTTCCATTGACTCAATGTCGTTAGGGTTTAAACTGAGTAGCGGATTGGTAGCCACATCTTCATTGGTGTTGGTTACCCTTTGGGTAGGCATAGGCACCCCATCAATAACAAAGAGCGGTTGCGTACCTCCTGTAATGGAGTTCACTCCGCGAATTCTAAATGTGAGTCCGCTGGAAGCAGAACCATCGGAAGAGATGATTTGCACCCCACTCACTTTACCTTGCAACGCTTGCAATACCTGCGACGGACTGCTTTGGGCAATATCTGCCATCTTCACCGAAGCTACTGCTGTAGAGATATCGCTTTTGCGCTGTGTACCGTACCCTACAAGCACTACCTCATCAATCTGAGTGACCTCAGGTTCGAGAGATACATTGAAAGTACGTGTTTTACCTACGGCTATGGTTTTAGAGCGATAGCCCATAAAGCTCACTACTATTTTATCGGTAGGCGCTACACTTAGGGAGAAACGCCCTTCAAAATCAGTAGCCGTACCTGAATGTGCGTGCTCTACAGCAACGCTTGCACCAGGGAGGGGTTGTTTGTTTTCATCGGTAACTACCCCCGTAATAGTTACTTTTTGCGCCAGCATTGGGATACTGAACAGCAAAATACAAATGCTAATGATGCTTTTCATTATATAAAATTTAAAGTTTTTTCTTTGGGACAAAATTAAGGAATACTTAACAAAAAGCACTTTACTTATTGTACATTTTTCTTTACTAAAAGTTATTTTTCTGGTAAAAACGTAAGTAATCAATAAGTTAACGTGAGCTCAACGTAAGAAATATCGTAGTATTTATGTTACGAAAAATATACAGAATAGAAGCACAAGGGCTTTTTAAAAGGAAATAAAAAGGAATTATAAGTAATCGGTAAAAGTGTTTTTTGGTTGAAAAGAGCTTGGGTTAGCTTATAGAGAGCTTATAGGAAGCTTATACGAATCTTGGACGATTGGTATAGAAAGGGTATATAAGTAGTTGATTAATACCATAATACAACGATTAAAAAGTGCTAAAAATGAGGTTTCGAGGCGAAAGAAAGAGGAATAGGTAATAGGCCTTAGGTCATAGGCAATAGGGGGGAGTATGACGGAAAAGGGGGAATGTAGCGACGGAGAAGGGAAGAAATGACGGTGCGAGCCACACAGGCAGATAAAATTAGTAAATGAGTTAATTAGCAAATTAGCAAATGGGGGCGGGAGAATTAAATAATGTAGATTTAGAGAGCTTATAGAAAAGACGAACAAAGAACGAACAAAGAACGAACAATGAGTGGCTCTATAGTGGCTCTACAGTGGGTCTTCAGTGGCTCTACAACGAAGAAAAGACGAAGAAAAGACGAAGAAAAGACGAAGAAAAGACGAAGAAAAGACGAAGAAAAGACGAACAAATGATGAACAAATGATGAACAAATGATGAACAAAAGACGAAGAAAAAGTGAAGGTAAGTTAAAGCTAAGATAGGGATAAAAAGAAAGTTCGGTTGTATTTATCAATGCAAAAAAAAAAAAGGGGATACCAACGCAAAAGCGAAGGTATCCCATTTTTTAATATATTTAATGATTAAAAATCGATAGAGGTATCGTCTTCTCCAGAGTCTTCTTCTTTCTCCTTGCTACAATCTATTTGGATTTGTACATTCTGAGGAGCAGGGAATGCAGCTTTGGAAACAGCTAAGTCAGCATCGGCATAACACTTTTTCATATAGTATCCCCAAATAGGTAGAGCCATTGTAGCCCCTTGTCCATAAGCCATACTACGGAAGTGTACTGCACGGTCTTCGCCTCCTACCCATACGCCTGTTACAAGATTAGGCACCATTGCGACAAACCAACCATCGCTGTTGTTTTGGGTGGTACCGGTTTTACCAGCTATGGCATTGGTAAATTGGTAAGGATAGCCAGTCATCACATTTTTATATACAGCGTTGTAACTATCAGCTCCTTTGGTGCGTAATCTCGCCCCTGAACCGTAGCGAGTAACACCTTCCAAAAGATTTACTACGGCGCGAGCTACTTCGGCATTTACTACATCGTGAGTTTCAGGAGTATTTTCGAAGAGTACTGTACCGTTTTTATCTTCAATACGGGTAATCAGTACCGGTTTTACATATACGCCTTCATTGGCAAAAGTACCGTAAGCACCTACCATTTGGAAAACAGTGGCATCGGCAGTACCTAAGGCGATGGAAGGAGCTTGAGGCATATTGGAAGTAATTCCTAACTTTTTCACTAAGTTAATGACAGGAAGAGGACCTACTTTATCCATTAAATTCACCGTAATAGAGTTTACGGAGTTTGCTAATGCATATTTGAGAGTCATCATCTTACCGGTAAAGTTACCTGTGGAGTTACGCGGACACCACGCTTGCAGGTTACCATATTTATGAGCTTCTACACAAGTTTGTATATCGGGCAGCTCTAAACAAGGAGAATAGTGGAGCTGGTCAATAGCTGTGGCATAAACAAAAGGTTTGAAGGTAGACCCAGTTTGGCGAGCTCCTTGTATGACTTGGTCGTACTGGAAATGTTTGTAGTTAATACCACCAACCCAAGCCTTGATATGCCCTGTTTGGGGTTCCATAGACATCATTCCTGTGCGCAAAAAAGCCTTGTAATACAGTATAGAATCGCGAGGGGTCATTACAGTGTCTTTCTCACCTTTCCAACTGAATACGCGCATATCGGTCTTTTTATAGAAAGAGTCGCGGATTTCCTTTTCGGAATAGCCTAAATACTTTAAGTGAGCCCAGCGATTAGAGTTTTTCATCGCCTTTTCAATTAGGGCTGCGTACTCATCTTTTGAGACCTTCACGAAAGGGAACATAGGGTTCTTTTTAGGGTTATTTTCGGCGTCGAAAGCCTTTTGTAGTCGTTGCATATGAGCTTTAACGGCAGCCTCAGCATAGGCTTGCATTTTAGAATCGATAGTAGTGTAGACTTTTAGTCCATCGAGGTATAAGTTGTGCTTGGTACCGTCTGGCTTAGGATTGTTTTCAATCCAAGTTTTCATATAAGTGCGCAAGTATTCGCGGAAATAGGTAGCCAAGCCGTCGTTATGGCTCTCAGGAGTGAATTTAATTTTTAAAGGCAGTTTTTGTAGAGAGTCTTTTTCCTCTTGAGTAATGTAGTTGTTCTTTGCCATTTGGGCAAGTACTACATTACGCCTATTGGTGACGCCTACTTTATTTTTCACTGGATTATAAAGAGCGGAGTTTTTAAACATTCCGACTAGCATTGCCCCCTCTTCTATCTTGAGGTTTTTAGGTTCTTTATCGAAGTAAATTTTGGCAGCAGAGCGTATACCATCGGCATTGTTATTAAAGTCGTAGACATTAAAGTACATTGCCAATATTTCTTCTTTGGTATATTGTTTCTCGAGACGAGTAGCAATGACCCATTCTTTTATCTTTTGAGTATAACGCCCTAAGCCTCTTTTCTTTTCTTTATGGAAGAGCTGTTTAGCCAACTGTTGGGTAATAGTTGAAGCTCCTCCTCTGCTACCGAAGAAAAACATTGCGCGCAAGGTGCCACGTACATCGATGCCTGAATGCTCGTAAAAGCGTTCGTCCTCGGTAGCAATAAGCGCATCGACTAATGATTTGGGCAAATCTTTAAACTTAATAGGGGTACGATTCTCGTCTAAATAGAATTTTCCTAAGGATTTACCATCGGCGGTAATTATTTCGGTAGCTAAATTGGTTTCGGGATTTTCTAAGTGTTTGAAGTCAGGCATCTCGCCTAATAGTCCCAAAGACGCTGATAAGAACAGCAACATAATTGCTACAATTCCACCAGCAAAGATATACCAAAACCATTTTACGACGGGGCTTATACCCTTTTTGGTTTGACTATTGTTTTCTGTGTCGTTTGTTTTTTTCATATCTTATTTATCAGTTTATCAATGAAAGTTTACTTTCTGTTTTTTACTTCCTCAACTCTTAATCCTACTTCAGTAATTCCTTTGAGCACAGGCACGCCGTTGTTATCGCCTATTTTTCGCATTGCTTGTTCTATTTTTATGAGATATTTACCTTTAGTAGGGAATGTGAAATTTTCTTTATACCACAATTTACTCTCTTTTACGGCTGAATAGCCATAGCCTAACCACTTACCTTCGGGGGTAGCCATTTCGTACTCCAAAGTGTCTACAATTACTTTATTGCTGTTAGGCAATTCCATTTTAGTAATGAGAAACAGATTGCTGAACTCATAATGTTCGTCATTTCGGAGCATTATAAAAAGGTTTTTCTTTGCTACTGTGTCGTTTTCTTCTAATTCAAAAAACATAGGTTTATGCTGTTCCCAACCATTGGGTAGGGAAACGTATTGACTATATTCCACCCCACTATGGCAAGAAATAAGCAAGGTAAAGAAGGTTAGCAGGCTAAGAATTCTCATCTTTTGGTGTATTGTCGTTATTATTAACTTTTTGTTTGTTTTTATAATTAGGGTTCTTTTTGTTATTCCCATTGGTATAATGAGTATTTTTAGGTTTCGCTTGTGGCTTTTGAGCTTGTTTTTCGTTTGCTACTTCTGCATTGTTATTGTCTTTCTTAGCTCCTTGATTGGACTGTGATTTCAGTTGTTTAGAGGAGTTATTATTGTTACTTTGAGCAGATTTAGCATTCTTTTGACCTCCTTTATTGTCCTTTTTATTGTTGCGTTTGTTCTTTTTGCGCTTAGGAGTATCGAAACGGGTGATGCTATCTTCTTCTACCGGAGCGAGTTCAATGCCCTCATATACTGAGGTACTCTTACGAGAAGACAAATCGGTTACAATGGCATATTCTTCGAGTTCCTCGATAGGTTCGCCGTTTTTATTGATTTCTAAGATTTCTTTTACACTGTCTACAGATAGTTTGTGCCAAGTAATAGGGTTTTCATCATAAGTGAACCACATTAATCGCTTAAAGATATCTATTTTTTGACAAGTAGCCATACCGCGTTGTGTATGGAGTTTTGTATCGGTTCTTGGGAAGTCTTGCAGAGCATCTAAATAAGTATCGAGCTCAAAGTTCAAGCAACATTTTAGCTTGCCACATTGCCCTGCTAATTTCTGTGGATTTAAAGAGAGTTGCTGATAGCGGGCAGCCGAAGTAGAAACACTTCTAAAATCGGTAAGCCAAGTAGAGCAACACAATTCGCGCCCACAAGAGCCTATACCGCCCAAACGAGCTGCCTCTTGACGGAAACCTATCTGGCGCATTTCTATACGCACTGAAAAGGCTTTTGCCATATCCTTAATGAGTTGGCGGAAATCTACGCGTCCTTCAGCTGTATAATAGAAAGTAGCCTTAGAGCCATCACCTTGAAATTCGACATCTGAGATTTTCATTTCGAGCCCTAAGGCAATAGCCAGCTCGCGTGATTGTTTTTGTACTTCAATCTCTTTGGCACGTGACTGTTGCCACACATCTATATCGTGCTGATTGGCTTTGCGGTATACGCGGGGCAAGTCGCCTTCCCAATCTATTTTTCGCTTCTTCATTTGCGAACGCACCAACTCACCTGTGAGCGTTACTACCCCTACATCGTGACCTGAGGGAGCTTCGGTAGCCACGACATCTCCCATTTGCAGAGGAAGCTTGTCGACATTGCGGAAGTATTCCTTCCGACTGTTTTTAAAACGTACTTCCACGCAGTCGAAAAACTCTTGTCCACCAGCTAATTGAGTATTAGCAAGCCAATCGAACACCGAGAGCTTTACACTCCCAAAGCTACTGGCTCGACAGTTGGATATACACCCTTTTTTTGTATGATTGATTGTGCAACTATTGCAACTCATTTTCCTGTTTATTATGTTAATAGTGTTTAGGTAACATACTACCTCAATCGGCAAAAATACAAAAAAATATAATTAGAGCAACAATGTTTAGTGATTATTTTCTTTATTTTTAGGATTATTACCTTAATATAGTCTGTTATTTTAGGTTTATAGACAGTATTTCTAAAAGAGATTTTACAGTAGGAATCGGAGGGAGGATTATATTTTCAGTTTGGTTTTTTAATCTGTTTTTTACGGCTTCGGCGGTAGTTTTACCTATACAAAATATCTGTTGTTCAGCGGTAAGGGTATTGCGCGAGCAGTAGCTTTCTACTCCCGACGGACTGTAAAAGAGAATAGCACTTGCGTTCTCTTTTATCTCAATAGGAGTATATTCAGTTTTATAAGCGGTGATTTCTTTTACTTTTAAATTGTTTTCAACAAAGAAGTTGGGGAGAGTATTAAGGCGTTGAGTACCTGTAAAGAATGCGATAGAGGTAAGTTTTTTTAAGGAAGTTAAGTTTTGCTGTAAATATTGAACCAAATCAGAGGCATAGTGGGCAAAATGCAATACATTAAAACCGTTTTGAGTGAGTAGTTGTTGAGTTTGCTCACCTACACAAAGAACTGGAGTCTCTTTTAAGATAGTTACCAAAGGGTGTTGTGATAGGCTCTTCACTGCATTTTGACTGGTAACAATGAGCAAGTCGTAGGGCGGTGTGAGGCTCATTGTTATAGGACTTACGGTGATAAAGTTGTGTTCGATGAGGTGTATAGGAAGAACTGAAAGGATTGCTTTCTGTTCTTGGGATAAGACTTTTGTAGAGACGATGGTTTTCATATTTGTTATTTAATAAAAAAACTCGGTGAGTATTGCTACGCACCGAGTTTGGTAAAGTTAAAGAGGGGTTCCTTCGTTGGTTTTGAAGCGATACTCTAAATAAGTATAGGCATCGCGCGGTAGGATTTTTATCCATCGCTTGTATTTCAAGAACCACTTGAAACGGATAGAGCTAAATAGCCCTTTGGTTAAATAAGCAGCTATGAAAGGGTGTGCATTTAGCACGATGCGTCCTTTATAGGCTTCCTCCTTAATAATGCTTTCAAGTTCTATATTGATTTTATCAATTAGAACGATAGGCGCTTCGATTTCGCCTTCTTTGCTTGGATTCTCTTCTTTTGTTTTGATGTTTAGTTCTTGGCGCACTCGCTGGCGTGTGATTTGTATCAGACCGAACTTGCTAGGAGGCAAGATTTTGTGTTTAGCACGGTCTTCGGCCATTTCATTGCGCAAGTGATCGAATAATACACGGCGGTTTTCGCTATTGCCCATATCGATAAAATCGACGACGATGATACCACCCATATCGCGCAATCGGAGTTGTCGTGCGATTTCAGTAGCAGCGATGAGGTTTACGGATAGAGCGGTGGTTTCTTGGTCGTTATTTTTATTGGAATGGTTGCCACTGTTTACGTCTATCACGTGTAAGGCTTCGGTGTGTTCTATTACGAGGTAAGCTCCTTTTGGCATCGATACGGTGCGACCGAAAGCCGTTTTGATTTGTCGTTCGATATGGAACTTTTCGAATATAGGCACTGATGAGTGATAGAGTTTTACGATATTCTCTTTCTCAGGAGCAATTTCTTGTACGTATTTTTTTATCTGTTCATAGAGTTGCTCATTATCTACGTGAATACCTGTAAAGGAATCGTTGAACATATCGCGGAGGATAGCCCCCGTTTTGTTCACTTCACTCATTACCTTAGAGGGAAAAACCGCTTTTTGAATTTTTCGGCACATCAAAACCCAACGATTGAAGAGACTTTGCAAATCCTTGTCGAGTTCCGCTACTTTTTTACCTTCGGCTACGGTGCGTACAATCACACCAAAACCTTTGGGTTTAATGCCTTGCAAGAGTTTACGCAAGCGTTCTTTCTCGGCTTTACCTTCTATTTTCTGAGAGATAGAAATGCGGTCAGAAAAGGGAACCAGCACGAGGTAACGACCTGCGATAGAGAGTTCAGAGCTGATACGAGGACCTTTGGTGGAGATAGGTTCTTTTACTATCTGTACCAGTATAGGTTGATTAGGTTTAAGTGTTTCGGCTACAGAACCATTTTTATCGATATCGGGTTCTAAGGGAAAATCTTTAAGAGAAAAGTCTTTTAGTTTTCCAGAGATTACCCATTTAAGGAACTTCAGTAGAGAAGCTAATTGGGGGCCTAAGTCGTGATAATGCAAGAAGGCGTCTTTTTCGTGACCTACGTTTACAAAAGCTGCATTGAGCCCTTGTATAGGTTTGCGCACCTTAGCGAGCATTATATCTCCTACTCCTAAGCCGTTAGTATCTTCTTCTTTATGAAGTTCGATGAGCCTACCGTCTCTGAGCAAAGCAAAATCTACGTAAGAGGAACCAGAACGAATGATTAATTCTTTGTCCACTTTGTTGGATTTTAGTTAAACAATACTACTTTAAAGAGAAAAAGTAGTTAAAAACTACTTTTTCTTTTTGTGGCGATTAGCTCTCGCTCTTTTTTTGCGTTTGTGGTTAGCCACTTTATGTCTTTTTCTTTTTTTTCCGCTTGGCATAACTTAATTATTTAATATATTGTGATTTATTAATACAATGTTATTTTTTCGCTTTTTTATCAGTTTTAGCTACTTTTACCTTAGCTTTAACTCCTTCAACGAATACTTTTGCAGGTTTAAAGGCAGGAATGTTATGAGCGGGAATTTTCAAAGTGGTATTCTTAGAGATGTTACGTCCAGTTTTTTCAGCTCTAGTTTTGATAATAAAGCTACCGAAGCCTCTAAGATATACGTTTTGACCACTTTCTAATGTGTTGATTACTTCGTTCATAAAGTTTTCAACCGTTAGTTGAACGTCGTTTTTATCAAGACCCAACTTGTCGGAAATCTTTGATACAATTTCTGCTTTTGTCATCTTTATATTGTTTTTATTAATAATATTCTCTAAATCCTTTCAGCGTGCAAAGGTACAAATTAATTATTTAATAAACACTATGTTAGAACAACTTTTTTTATTTTTTATTTTTTAATATCTGATAATTAGCTGTTTAAAACACTGTTTTCTAATATTTTACGATTAAAATATACTTTTGTCATATTGTGGTAGATTTTTATGTTACTGATTGAAAATAAGTTTTAATGATTATCTTTTAACTGTAAGCTGGGCTACGTCGTGCCAAAAAGAAGGATAGGATTTGCTTACGACTTCTTTATCAGCTATTTCGAGGTTAGTTTTTAGCATCAAAGGTGTGAAAGCCATTGCCATTCGATGGTCGTTATAGGTAGCAATGCTAATACCAGAGCGCAAGTGTGGGCAAGGTGCTAAATGCAAGCTGTCGTGAGTAATACTTACATCGGCTCCTAACTTTCTCAGTTCGGTTTGTAGCGCTTGAAGGCGGTCGGTTTCTTTGATTTTAAGAGTGTGTAAGCCTGTTAAATGGCACTCTAAGCCCATTGCTACACAAGTAACGGCAATGGTTTGTGCTATATCGGGGGTGGCATTTAGGTTATACTCGAAACGCTTTTGCTGAGGTTCAGCTACTTTTTCAATGGTTAATTCATTACCTTTGAATGAGGAGTGCACTCCAAAAAACTCATAAATAGTTTTCAAGGCACTATCACCTTGCAGGCTATGAGGCTTAAAATAGGACAATGAAAGGGTGGTGCCTATGGGCGATAAGGCGACAAAAGCATACCAATAGGAGGCGGAAGACCAATCGGATTCTACTTCCCAACTGTTATGTAGTAAGTTTTTTCCTTTCATTGTGTTTACCTTTATAGTATTGGCTTTGAACAACACTTGCTCTTGTCCTATGCAATGAGCTAAGAGATTGGTAGTCATTTTTAAATAAGGCAGAGAGGTAACTTCGCCTTCCAAATGCAAGGTGAGTCCATTAGGCAAAGCAGGAGCAATAAGCAATAAAGCTGAACTGTACTGACTGCTGACGTTGCCTTGGATATGTACTTCGTTGTTAGTAAGCTTTTTGCCTCTTATATATATAGGTGGAAATCCTTCTTTTTCAGTATATGTAATATCGGCACCTAACTGTTGTAATGCATTTACTAATAGGTTTATGGGTCTTTCTTTCATTCGGGGAGAACCTGTGAGGAGCACTTCTTTGCCCTGTTGTATTGCGAAATAAGCGGTGAGAAAGCGCATTGCAGTACCTGAGTGATGAATGTCTACAACTTCTGTATGAGAGGTAAGAGCTTGTTGTAGCAGTAGGGTATCATCGGCAGTGGAGAGGTTTTGCACAGTGAGTTCAGGAAAGAGCGCTTGTAATATAAGCGCTCTGTTGCTTTCGGACTTGGAGCCTGAGAGCAACAAATGTTTTCCTGACTGTAATGTGGAATGAGGTAATTGTATGTTCATAAGGTAAAAGGTAAAAGGTGAATGGTAAAAGGTGAATGGTAAAAGGTGAATGGTAAAAGGTGAATGGTAAAAGGTGAATGGTAAAAGGTGAATGGTAAAAGGTAAAAGGTTAATGGGTGATAGGTGTTTAATAGGGTGCAAAGGTAGGGAATAATGCTGATAAAACCAAAAATGCCAAAAATACTGATAATGCCAATAATACTGATAATTAACTTTGACAAAGGTGCGAGCCGCACAGGCAGTCGTAGCACGACGGGCTATTAACTTTGCCAAAGTTTGAGATGAAAAAGCGATGTGTTAGGGCTGTTAGGGGAATTCGGAAGGAAACGGAAAGGTTCAAAAGAGGGTTAAGAGAGATTTTGGTGAAAAAAGGGTGAAAGGAGGGTGGGATTAGCTTATAGAGAGCTTATAGGAAGCTTATACGAATCTTGGACGATTGGTATAGAAAGGGTATATAAATAGTTGATTCATAATATCATACAACAATGCAAAAAACGGTAAAAAGAGGGTTTCGAGGCGAAAGAAAGAGAAATTAATGACGAGGGACGAATGACGAATGACGAAGGTAATGTGGTGAAAATATCTCCCTTCTCACATATCCAGCTATTGCTGGCTATCTTGAAAGGGGGGAATGTGGCGAGTTATTTATTTGGTAAGCCCCCCGAACCCCCGAAGGGGGACAAGCTGGAAAAGGAGATAAACCTCCCCCCTTTACACATACCCAGCTTTCGCGGGGCATATACCCAGCTATTGCTGGCTATCTTCAAAAGGGGAAATGTGGTGACGGGAAAGCGAAAGAAACCTCCCCCTAGCCCCCTCCAAAGGGGGAAGGTAGCGACAGGAAAGTGAAGAAAAGACGAATAGCGAGGGACGAATGGTGGAGGTAATGTGAGGGTGTAGTACGACGGGTAGAGACGAGCTGCACGGGCAGTTAGTAGTGAATTGATAGAAGGGTAGTGGAGAAAATAGTTCTTTTGTATACTCAGATTTGTCGGGTAAGTAGCACTTGTGAGATGAATTTGATGGTTGAATTGAGGTTAAGATGAAAATAAGATGAAGAGAAGGGGAGGAGATGGTATTGTATAGGAGGGGTTGGACTGAGGAACGATAGTGTGTAAAAGGTTACATATTTACACATTTTGTGTATAACTACACACTTTGTACACAGGTTACGCACGGGATACTAACAAGTTATTAACAGGTTGTTAATAACTTATTATATTGATAATAAGTGTTTTAATGTAGTTATGAACAGATTTTCGGTATTTTGGCACGGAATTTTCTATATAGTAGGCGTAAGTTGATAAAACTTATTGTGCATAGTAATAAAATAAATGATTTGTCACAAACAGAAAATGGTTAAAAATTAAATTACTGAAAAAATTGCTAAAAGAAACATTGTTAGATAAGAATCATTAAACAAAACTGTTGTTAAAAATTAAATTTCATTTCATTGTGTTGTTGGGAAACAACTTTTATATTAAGAACATTGCTAAAATTTTAATTGTTTAAACACAATCATTTATTAAACTATTTTAAGACATTCCTTTAAGTTTAGCCAAGCTAGCTTAAAGTACTAACAAATATTGGGAGTTAGTAGTAGTATTTATATTATATGCATTGAAGAAAGACTTTCTTGAAAAAAGAAAGTCTTTTTTTATTAATATAGTATGTTTATTAGAAAAGTTTTGTATATTTGCAAAATTTTTGTCCTGTTTTAAAGAGCGTTTTTTTAACGCACAAAGCTGATGTTCATATTTTTATCATATGATGATAAGTGAGGTAACGGCTAAAAACAGTATATTTTTTAATTTAAAAAGACATATATAAAGTATGAAGAATCCAATTCTTTTAGTAGAAGATGATGTAGTTTTTTCCAAAATGTTAGGTAAATTTTTGGAGCGCAATGGATATGAAGTAGTAAGATGTTATAATTTAGAAGAAGCGGAGAAAAGCCTAAATGCATCGCTAAGTTTAGTATTCACTGATTTACGTTTGCCCGATGGTGACGGTATCAATTTCTTGAAAAAGGTGAAAGAAGTATATCCAGATTTGCCTGTAGTGGTAATGACCAGCTATGCGGAAGTATCGACTGCGGTAGAGGCAATGAAATTGGGTGCTTTTGATTATATATCGAAACCGTTCCAACAAGAGGACGTACTGAATGTTATTAAGAATGCGCAAAGCAGTACGCGTACGGCTTCGTTACCTAAGAAGGAAAATGTGAAGGCGGACAACAGCCCTGGCAAAGCTGCTCAGCCTGTTGTTACGAACGAAAATTCATATATAGAAGGTGTAAGTGCCGCTTCTAAAAAGCTGAATAAGTTTATCAGTTTGGTAGCCCCTACGGATATGTCGGTACTCATTACTGGTGAAAGTGGTACGGGTAAGGAAGTGATAGCCAAATCTATTCACTTGAAAAGTGAGCGTCGTAACAAGCCTTTTATTGCGGTGGACTGCGGTGCCATTCCTAAAGAAATTGCATCGAGTGAGTTCTTCGGTCACGTAAAGGGTTCGTTTACGGGAGCAATTACCGATAAAAAAGGACACTTTGAAGAGGCAAATGGTGGTACTATTTTCCTTGATGAGGTAGGAAACCTAAGCTATGACAACCAAATACAGTTGCTACGTGCCCTACAAGAGCGCCGTATTAAACCTATTGGTAGTTCTAAGGAAATAGAAGTTGATATTCGTGTATTGGCAGCTACCAACGAAGATTTATTGGCAGCAGTAGGAAAAGGAGAGTTTCGCGAAGACCTTTATCACCGATTGAACGAGTTTTCGATAAAAGTACCTTCGCTAAGTGAGCGCAAGGACGACTTGATGATATTTGCTTCATACTTCTTGGAAAAAGCAAATGAAAAGCTACATAAGAACGTACAAGGGTTTACTGAAAAGGCGGTACAAAAGATGCTTTTATACACTTGGGGAGGTAATTTGCGCGAACTATCGAACACGGTGAAACGCGCTGCCCTACTCACACAAGGTGATTATATTACCGAAAATGAGTTGCCAGAGCCTGTAATTACTGAAACACGCCATTTCCCTACAGAGCGTTTTTCTTTTTCAACCAAAGAAAACGAGCGTGAACTCATTATTAGTGCGCTACACGAGACCCATAATAATAAAACAGAAGCAGCTAAGCTGTTAGGCTTTACACGTAAAACACTTTACAACAAACTTAAAGCCTATAATATAGACGAATTTTAATAGGTAAAGGGTAAGAGGTAACAAGGTAAAAGGCAAGTAAAACGCCTCTTATCTGTTATTTCTTACCTTTTACTTTTTATCTTAAAAAATGAGAAAGACTTATTTACTAATTACTTTTTTTTACTTATCACTATTTACTACACTTGCCCAAAATAAATCTCCTTTAACAACTACCGATACCCAAGCACAACAGCAGTGGGTGAACGACACCTATAACAAAATGACCCTTGATGAAAAGATTGGGCAACTGTTTATGGTATCGGTGTTTTCAAGCCATATAGGCACAAAAAAAGCCGATGAGGTAAAAGACTTCATAAAGAAATACTACATTGGAGGAATTATCTTCTCCAAAGGAGGACCGAAGCGTCAGGCAAAGCTCACCAATGAATACCAAGCACTCTCTAAAATTCCGCTTTTTATGGCAATGGATGCCGAGTGGGGATTGGCGATGCGCCTAGACTCTACTTATGCTTACCCGTGGAATATGACCCTTGGGGCTATCAAAGATAACTACCTTGTAGAACGTACCGGTAGACGCATAGGGTTGCACTGCAAACAATTGGGTATGCAGTTTAACTTTGCTCCTGATATTGATATTAATACAAATCCGAATAACCCTATTATAGGAAATCGTTCGTTTGGCGAAGATAAGGAGAATGTAACCCAAAAAGGGCTTGCTTTTACTCGCGGAATGCAATCAGTAGGGGTGTTGGGCAGTGCTAAACACTTTCCTGGTCACGGCGATACTTCTAAAGATTCTCATAAAACTTTACCGCTTATATCTTTCCCGGCTAACCGTATTGACGAGGTAGAACTTTATCCTTTTAAGGCCCTCATTAGAGAAGGAGTAGCCAGCATAATGGTAGGGCACCTTAATATTCCTTCCTTAGAACCTAAAACAGGGCTACCTTCTTCGTTATCAAGTGCTATTATCACCGATTTACTCAAAAAGAGATTAGGTTATCAAGGGCTTATCTTTACCGATGCACTTGGTATGAAAGGGGTATCGGAATACTTGCCCGTAGGCGAAGTGGAAGTAGAAGCCTTCTTGGCGGGTAACGATATTTTGCTGATGCCAGCTAATGTAGCTAAGGGTTTTGAGGCAATGAAGAAAGCGTACCAGAACAAACGCATCAGTGAGGAACGCTTGGCACATTCAGTAAAGAAAATACTAATGGCTAAATACAAAGTGGGGCTCACATCTTTTAAACAGTTAGACGAAAGCACTGTAACCTCGACTTTGCACACGGTAGAAGATGATTTGCTCACTGAGGAACTGTTTGAAAATGCGATTACGGTAGGGCAAAACAAGGAAAATATACTGCCTATAAAAGACTTGGACAAGCGAAAAATAGCCTATGTGAAGTTTGGTAACGATAGTGGTTGGGCGTTTTATTCCACCTTACGCAAATACGCAGAGACTGTGCTTATTGAGCCTAAGAATGAGGCACAGCTATATGAAGCAGTTGAACCTTTTGACACGATTATCATCGGGTTGCACAAACCAGATAAGACCCCTTGGGACGCATACAAGTTTACAGAGAACGAACTGAAATGGTTAGACCATATTGCTAAGAAAAAAAAGGTAATCCTCGCAGTGTTTACTCGCCCCTATGCGATGCTTGACGTGAAAAATATAGCTCCTATTAAAGCTATTGTATTTGCTTACCAAAATAACAAAGTAGCCCAAGAGAAAGCCGCTCAGCTCATTTTTGGTGCTATTGAGGGCAAAGGAGTTTTGCCTGTAACAGCACACCCTAACTTACCCGTAGGCACTTCGATTGCTACTCCCAGAATAGGACGCTTAGCTTACGGCTTACCTGAAAGCGTGGGACTCAATTCTCTTAAACTAAAAGAGATAGACAGCATTGCTCTTGATGCTGTAGCACAAAAGATGACACCCGGTATGCAAGTATTGGTTGCCAAAAGAGGAAAAGTAGTTTACCGCAAGAATTTTGGTACTTTAGATTACAATCCAGCCAATAAAGTGACTGACAATACTATTTACGACCTCGCTTCGCTTACTAAGATATTGGCTACTCTCCCGGAACTGATGCGCCTTTATGTGCGTGGAGATTTCAAACCCGTAGATACTTTTGAGGATTTGCTACCAAAACTCAAACATACAAACAAGGGAGATTTGGTAATGAAAGATGTACTCTCGCACTATGCTCAGTTCCAGTCGTGGATTCCTTTTTACCGAAAAACCTTAGATCTTGATAGGAAACCCTCGCCTGAGTATTACAGCACTACCAAAAGTGATTCTTTCCCTACTGAGGTAGCCAAAGACTTATATCTTAGAGAAGGGTATGCTGACAGTATTTATAAAACAATTGACGAGAGTGAACTTATCAAAGATAAAAAGTACTTATATAGCGACCTCCCTTATTATTATTTTAAGAAGTACATAGAAAAAAAAAACAAGAAGCCCCTACAAGAAATCGTTCAGAAGCATTTTTATAGAGGTTTAGGAGCCTACCAGCTTACTTTTCTTCCTTTGCAACGCTTCTCTCCTGTAAATATTGCACCTGCCGAAGATGAAAAGACTTTTCGTTCTCAGGAGCTTCGTGGGTACGTACACGATCAAGGAGCAGCCCTTTTAGGAGGGGTTGGTGGGCACGCAGGACTTTTTGGAACTGCCGACGATGTAGCCAAAGTGATGCAAATGTACCTCCAACAAGGGTATTACGGTGGTACGTGGTTCTTGCAACCTCAGGCTATAAAAATATTCAACACTTGTAATTACTGTCCAGAAGGCAACCGTCGAGGTTTAGGATTCGATAAGCCACAGTTAGGCAAATCAGGTCCTACCTGCGGTTGTGTGCCAATGAATAGCTTTGGACATACCGGTTTTACGGGCACTTTTGCGTGGGCTGACCCTACTAATGAAATAGTAGTAGTTATCCTCTCGAACCGCACTTATCCCTCTTCTGACAATAAACTTTTAGTAAACCGATTGGTGCGCCAAAAGATACAAGGAGTGGTGTACCAAGCTCTATCTACGAATAAAAACTTTTAAAAAGATTTGGTATATAACGAGAAGTTTTAGTACATTTGCGCCACGTTAATTTTTAAAATAAAATTTATTATATGGAAGCGTGGATTATTGCCATTTTTTTCATTGGCTATCTTTGTATTACTACCGAACACCAAATAAAGGTAGACAAAACCATTTCAGCCTTAGCTATGGCTGTCATCTGTTGGACACTCTTAAAAGTTTCTAACATCGATGTAATGGAAGTTATGAACGGTGTATTAGTACCGGCTAACCCTGCCGATAATGCTACTGCTATCGACAAAGCTTTACAACATCACTTAGCTGAAACTTCCGAAATACTCTTCTTCTTAATCGGTGCAATGACCATAGTAGAAATCATTGATATGCACCGTGGGTTTGAAATCATCAAGCGATTGATTCGTACCAAAAGTAAAGTAAAACTCCTTTGGATTATAGGTGTTATTGGTTTCTTCCTATCTGCAATTATCGATAACCTTACTACAACTATTATCCTTATCACCATTCTGCGCAAGATTATTCCAGAACAAAAAGAACGTATATGGTACGCTTCTCTCATTGTAATTGCGGCTAATGCAGGAGGTGCTTGGTCACCTATAGGCGACGTAACTACTACTATGCTTTGGGTGAAAGGCAAAGTAACTGCCGCTAAATTAGTAGAATACGTATTTATTCCTGCTACTGTATGCTTGATAGTACCTTTGTTAGTTGCTTCATTTTTACCTGTATTCAAAGGAAAGATAGACACTTCAAACAGCGAAGAGAGTATTACTTACAAGAGCAGTATGCCTGTGTTGGTAATAGGCTTTATCTCTATTATCTTTGTGCCTATTTTTAAATCGATTACACACTTACCTCCTTATATAGGGATGCTTTTTTCATTGGCTACTATGTGGTTTATTTCTGAAAAATTAAAACCTATTAGAGAACTTTCATCAACTGATAAGGATAAATTCAGTATTCACCGTGCGATGAGCCGTATCGAGTTTTCGAGCATACTATTCTTTTTAGGAATCCTCTTGGCGGTGGCTTCATTGCAAACTATCGGTACGCTTTTCAACTTTGCACAAACATTGAATGAGACTATCCCAAGTACAAACATAGTGATTTTGCTCTTAGGTTTCGCCTCTGCTATAATAGACAACGTACCATTAGTAGCTGCCAGTATGGGTATGTTCCAAGAACCTATGGATAGTGGTATTTGGCACTACATTGCCTATGCGGCTGGTACAGGAGGTAGTTTGCTTATCATCGGGTCGGCTGCCGGAGTAGTAGCTATGGGTATGGAGAAGATTAATTTCTTTTGGTATGTGAAAAACATCTTATGGATAGCCCTTTTAGGTTTTGTGTTAGGCTATCTTACTTTAGTAGCTTTTGAAGCTCTACACCTTTTTGGATAACATAAAACGATACATCATATAGGAAAGGCTGCTTAAAGAATTATATTTAGGCAGCCTTTTTTATAGGTGAGCGTCAGCATAGTTACTTCTTAGTCTCTCTCTTTGTGTATTACGGATGTTGTATAGAGAATATAAAAGTACTTCAATGCACAGTGTTCACATTTAAAAATAACTTAGTATCTTTGCTAGCAAAAACACACTATGAAGAATTGTTTTACAGAATAAATAGGATTGTAAGGGAGAAGACTCTTAAAACTTTAAATATGAACGTCGTGTTTATTTGCGAATACTATTGTGTAAGTCAAAAAAACGCCGTACTTTTGCACCCTAAAAGTATTCCAATTAATCACTAGCCACTAACCATTTATCATTAAGCGTTAATCATTAAAAAAGATGTTATCAGAACAAGAAATCATTCGTAGAGAAAAACTTTCTAAATTGAAAGAATTGGGGATAAACCCTTATCCCGCTCCATTATACTCGGTTGATACTACCTCTAAGGACGTAGCCAACCATTATGAAGAAGGTAAACAAGTGGTTGTAGCCGGTAGATTAATGTCGTTGCGTGTACAAGGAAAAGCCTCGTTTGCTACTTTGCAGGATAGTGAAGGCACGATGCAATTGTACTTCAACCGCGATGAGATGTGCCCTACTGATGATAAAACGCTTTACAACGAGGTGTTCAAAAAGTTATTGGATTTAGGTGATTTTATAGGTGCTGAAGGAACGCTCTTCATTACTAAAATGGGTGAGAAAACCGTGTTGGTGAAGAACTTTACGATACTTTCAAAAGTATTGCGTCCGCTACCTATGCCTAAGGTAGATGCTGATGGTAAAGTACACGATGCCTTCACCGATCCTGAACAACGCTATCGTATGCGCTATGTAGATTTGGTAGTAAATCCACAAGTGAAAGAAGTGTTTATCAAGCGCACTAAACTCTTCAATGCTATGCGTCAGTTTTTTAACGATGCAGGGTATTTGGAAGTAGAGACGCCTATACTACAAGCTATACCAGGGGGAGCTAGTGCACGCCCGTTTATCACCCATCACAATGCGTTGGACATTCCGCTGTATATGCGTATTGCCAATGAACTTTACTTAAAACGTCTTATTGTAGGAGGTTTTGACGGGGTGTATGAGTTTTCTAAGAACTTCCGTAACGAGGGTATGGATAGAACTCACAACCCTGAGTTTACGGCTATGGAAATTTATGTGGCTTACAAAGATTATCACTGGATGATGGACTTCACTGAACGCTTAATCGAACATTGCGCTATAGCCGTGAATGGTACTACTAAGGCGACCTTTGGTAAACATACAGTAGATTTCAAAGCTCCTTATCCACGCCTTACGATGACTGATGCTATTAAACACTTCACAGGCTTTGACATCACTGGGAAGACAGAAGACGAATTGAGAGCCTTTGCACAGTCTATCGGTATTGCGGTAGACGAGGCGATGGGCAAGGGCAAACTGATAGATGAGATATTTGGTGAGAAATGTGAAGGTAACTTCATTCAGCCTACTTTCATCACCGATTACCCGAAAGAGATGTCGCCACTGACCAAAGAGCACCGCGACAATCCCGACCTTACTGAACGTTTTGAGTTAATGGTATGCGGTAAGGAGATTGCCAATGCTTATTCGGAATTGAACGACCCTATTGACCAACGTGAGCGCTTTGAAGAACAATTGCGACTCTCAGAAAAAGGCGACGACGAAGCGATGTTCATTGACCAAGATTTCTTGCGTGCTCTTGAATACGGTATGCCACCTACCTCAGGTTTGGGTATCGGTATGGACAGACTCGTAATGTTCCTTACCAACAATGAGAGTATACAAGAAGTATTGTTTTTCCCACAAATGCGTCCTGAGAAGAAAGAAGTAGAGCTTTCGGAAGACGAGAAAGTAGTGTTTGAGCTTTTGAAGACCTCAGAGAGACTGCTTTTAGATGCTCTCAAAACACAAACAGCATTTTCTAACAAGAAATGGGATAAAGCCATTAAAGGTCTTACTAGTAAGAAAGTAGCAAAGGTAGTAAAAGAAGGAGAAGAACTGTTTGTGGAATTAGCAAATTAGCAAAATTGAAAATTAGTAAATTATAGACTTTGTCAGAGTCCTTGGACTCTGACAAAGTTTTTTATTGCCCATTAAGCTTTAATAAAATTATTTATTGCTTTTGTAAAAGCCAAAGAAAGCGATGTAACTATAGCAAACTACTAAGGTGAGGAATGCTAAGCGAAAACCTATATAATCAGTAAGAGAACCGTACAGAATAGGCAAGAGTCCGCCACCGACAATCATCGTACAAAGGATACCTGAAGCTTGAGTTTTGAGTTCGTCTATCCCTTCACAAGCAAGCGCAAAGATAGTGGGAAACATCATAGAGTTGAAGAGGCCGATACTTAATAAAGTCCACATTGAGAGCAAACCACCGGTATTGATAGAAAACAAAATAAGAGAGATGGCAACTATAGCAAAAGCAATGAGAACTTTGGCGGGAGCAATCCACTTGATGAGATAAACACTGATAAAGCGCCCTAACATAGCACCTCCCCAGTAGAAAGTGAGAAAAACAGCTATAACAGCCTTGGGGTCGGCTGAGGTTAGATGAGGTTTCCCCGCCAATGAGCCAAGCGTTTCTACAATAAAGCACATAAAAGGGCTCTCTAAAATATCCTTAGTGATGTTCATATTGATGAAGTAGTTTACTGCATAACTTCCTATCACTACTTCAGCACCTACATACAAGAAGATACCTATAGCCCCCAACAGTAAGGGAGTTTTCTTGAGAAGATTCCAATAACTGTCTTTATTTACTTCTTCTTTTATTCTATAAGCATAAGGCAATTTAACTACTGCAAAAACAAATGCTAAAGCAAGTGCCCATAAGGCTATGTACAAAAAAGGTAATTGTATTGAAAAGGCTTCTTCACGGAAATAAATAAGCTTATCTGTAGTGTCTAAGGCTTCTATTTCAGCTTCTTTTTTTATTTCGTTGCTCAGTAAGTAAGTGGCTCCAAATATAGGAGCAATAGTAGTGCCTATGGCGTTGAAAGCTTGAGAGAAAGTGAGCCGGCGAGGTGTAGTGGCTTCGTCGCCTAAAATCACTATATAAGAGTTCATAGCTACTTGTAGGAAAGTAACGCCACAGCCTAATACGAAGATAGCAGTTAAAAATACCCAATATAAACGTTCTCCAGCAGCAGGATAGAAGAGCAAAGCACCTAAGGAGATGAGCAAAAGACCTAAGATAATACCCCGCTGGTAGCCTATTTTAGTGAGAATAAAACCTGCAGGGATAGAAAAAAATAAGTAAGACAAGAAGAAAGATAGAAGAATATAGGCTGCATCGGAATAATGCAACTGAAACACATCACGAAGATGAGGTAATAAAAGCTGTATGAGCACTGTTAAACCTCCAAAAAGTAAGAATAAAAGTGCTACCAGAACAAAGGCTTGAGTATGTTTCTTTTGTCTATTCATTGCTGTATGAGCTCGGTTTAGAGCGCAAATCTACTACAAAAGATTAAAAAATAGTTAAAATTTAACACTTTATTTTTGTTGTATATATAACTTAAAGCGTACAACATACTTGTACTTAGTACTTTATGTGTAGGTAGACTCCTTGTTAATAAATATGTTAGAAAATATTTTAGCAAATCTGTTGGGGGATATCAAAAAAGTTAGTAACTTTGCTCCGAATAAAATAGTACTACTTAGCTCACTACTGACCATAACCATTCGTAACTAATTTAACTAATATAATGAAAAGCTGGTTTTTAAATGTAGCCGTACTTTTTCTCACATCAATGCTTTACTCTCAGCAAGGAGTTATTACAGGTGAAGTAATTGATGGTGATTACAACGCTCCGTTAATGGGAGCAAATGTTTTGGTTAAAGGGACTACCAAAGGAGCTTCTACTGATATGGACGGTAAGTATTCCTTGAATGTAGACTCACCTACTGGAACCTTAGAGTTCTCTTATCTTGGATATGTTACCAAGACAGTTTCGTATAAACTTGTGAATGGTAAGGCGCACGTGCGAATTATCCTTACAAGCGACCAACAAACCCTAGGAGAGGTAATTGTAACAGGTAAAAGCACCTTGTTAGACATTGCACAAGAACGTAAAACACCTGTGGCGGTATCTACTATTCAAGCTACCGAAATTATAGAAAAATTAGGTACACGAGAACTTCCTGAAGTACTCAATAGAACGCCTTCTGTCTACGCCACCAAAGGTGGTGGAGGCTTTGGTGATTCTAAAATCAATATTCGAGGCTTTGACAGTAGGAATGTGGCTGTAATGGTTAATGGTATGCCTGTAAACGATATGGAAGGTGGTACCGTATACTTCAGTAACTGGACTGGGCTTTCAGATGTAACTTCCGCGATGCAGGTACAACGTGGGCTCGGTGCATCTAAGTTGGCGATTGCATCAGTAGGTGGTACAATGAACTTTATTTTGCGTGCTTCCGATATGCGAGAAGGAGGGAATATATCTTTTAACTATGGTACTAATCAAGAATATAAAGGTACGGTTTCTTACAATACAGGAAAGAGTCTTACTGGTTGGTCGGCTTCTGTGTTATTCAGCAAAAATGCAGGACGTAAATATGTAGATGGTACTCAGTTTGATGGCTATAGCTACTATTTTGCGTTAGGTTATGAACCTTCTAAAAAACATAGTTTCCAATTTACCTTCACAGGGGCTCCACAATGGCATAACCAACGTAATATAAGTCCGCTAATTTCTGATTATCAGAAATATGGTTCAGAAGACAAACCCAACCGTCGCTATAATTCAGATTGGGGATACTTAAATGGTGAAGAACACACCATTAAGAAAAATGTTTATCACAAACCAGTAGCAATGCTCAATTGGGATTGGAATATCAATGAAAGTACTTCCCTTAGTACTGTAGTATATGCATCATTAGGACGTGGTATGGGAACAAGTTCATCGGGGGTGGCACATTCAATCTCTTCGAAAACTACTGCTAGTGGTACAACCACTTATTCACTTCAGAAAAACTATTTAAATTCTTTCCGTAAAGATGATGGACAGATAGATTTCGATAAAGTGGTGCGTTATAACAACGGAGAGACAGTAGATGATTTACTCCCTATGCAACACCCAAGAGAAGCAGGAAAGAACGTAACAATTGCTAATCCAGGTGGAGGTCGAGCTTTTACAGGTTATGGTGAAGGTTTTACCTTAAATGGCTCAGTAAACTCACACGACTGGTATGGTATCCTTACCAACCTGCAACACCAGATTAATGATCACTTCACTATTAATATGGGGCTTGATGGTCGTTATTACTATGGATATCACTACCAAGTAGTAACTGATTTGTTGGGTAACGATAGTTATACTGATAATACACGAAATAACAACAAGAATTTGGCAACCCCTACCGTAATTCGTTCTGCGGTATCTACTAAGCCCTCTTGGAATCCTTTCCAGAAAGTAGAACCTCTTGAAAATCGTATAGGTTATAGTAGTGAAGGGGAAGTGAAATGGATGGGACTTTTTTCACAGTTAGAATACTCCGACGATCATTTTTCAGCTTTCTTACAAGGTTCTACCTCTATGCAGTCGTACCAACGTATTGATAACTTTTTGAAAGATGGAGTTTCACGCGCCATAAGTACAAATCCTAATTCGGTAATGTATACTAAAACAGGTTTTAAAAACTTGATAGGTTATAATATCAAAGGAGGAGTGAATTATAATATCAACGAACAGCATAATGTGTATGCTAACATAGGATATTATTCTAAGCAACCTTTCTTCAACGCTGTATATCCTAACAATCTAAACTATTTAAACCCTTCGCTTACCAATGAAAAGATATTTGGAGTAGAAGCTGGATATGGTTTTAAATCTAAGTTCTTCAGTGGTAATTTAAACCTTTATCACACTACTTGGAAAGATAGATTCCTTCGTCAAACTTACACTTTCGGAAGTTCTTCAGGAGGACGTGGCAGTAATACAGGCTATGCAAATATTTTGGGTGTTCAAGAAATACACAATGGGGTGGAAGTAGATTTCAAAGCTACTATTACTGATTACTTAAAACTAAATGGTATGTTCTCATTTGGTGACTGGTATTACAAAGGTGATGCTTCAGGGACTCTTTTGAATGAGAATGGTAATGCTATAGACTTACAAGGAAATGAGGTGCCTGTTGGTAGGGCTGCAGAGCTCAAACTATACTTAGATAAAGCAAAGGTAGGACAAACAGCTCAAACAACAGCTTCTTTAGGATTAACTGTACTGCCCGTGAAGAATTTGAATTTTGATATCGATTGGCGCTATATAGATAACCTATATGCTAATTTGAATATTGGTACTTTTTCTGAAAAAACAGTAGCCGAAAAAGGAGCTATAAAATTACCTGCTTATCATTTGTTTGACCTTTCTGCTTTTTATAGATGGCAACTTACTGATAAGCAACGTCTCACTTTCTCAGCTCACGCCTATAACCTATTAGATACTTATTACATCGCTGAATCATATACAAGCATTCACACCACTGATAGTAGTAAAACTTACCAAGGTATCGATGTAAGAAACCAAGTGTACTTTGGCGAAGGTCGTACCTTTAGCTTCGGAGTACGCTACAACTTCTAATAAGTTGAAAAATAAAAGATAAGAACTCAAAAGGCTGTCCTACTCGGGCAGCCTTTTTTAATTAACAAATTAGCAGATTGACAATTTTTTCGTACCTTTGCACCATTCTAAATTATCAATTCTTAATTATTTATTGTAAGATATGTTACGATTCGCAAAAGAATATAAATCTATTTATGAAATCTTTGAGACTTATATGCACTCATCAGACTATGAAGATATTGACTTCGTGTTTGATGTAGTGAACTACTTTCGTCGCAAAAGTAAAAATAAAAAGTCTCCTCTCAATATCGATGAACTCATCACTGAAATCAAACACAAACCCGATAGCATCGCTTTCTTCAAGGAAAAACTCCATAATGTATTTGCTAATAAACAAAAAGTAATTCTTTTTACTGATGCTGGTCTGCTGAACAGTGTTTCTTTCTTCAAAGAATTGCGTCGTCGTATCAGTCGTCAGCTTTTGCCCGACCAGCCTTCGGAAGAGAATATACAATACGTACTCAACCAACTCTTCTACCGTCCTTCCGATGTGAAATGGGTACATCAAATTCCTTTAGATAACTGGAAAGAACTCTTTGAAATTCTTGCTGTATCTACTTTCTATGAGGATAGTGAGAGCAAAACTACTTCCAAGCAAATTCTTTTGGCAATAATGATTCTCTCCCAACGTATGGGAGGGCTCGCCTTGCAAACTGATGTGCGCCGTATGGTGCCTGAATATGCTCACCTCAATAGTCCCTTTATTGCTCTCGACGATGAGCTGAACAATCTTGCACGTACTCTTTCCAAGGAAGATAAGCCTTATTTATATATACAAGACCACGAACTCGATTATAAACAGCTGAATATCCTAGCTGGTCAGTGTGAGGATTTCGTAAACAAAGCTGATGCCAATACTTCTAAATATGGGGTGACGTTCAGTGTGAACCAAACTCTTTTGCTCATTCGTCAGCAAATAAAACGCATCAAGCGACTCTATAACTATCTGTTTATAGAAAAAGAAGCTGATAAATGTGAAAAAACAATTGCCTTCTACTTAGATATGGTGAAAACTAATTCTAAGAAGAACAATATTCGAAAGCTGATAGATGATAGTGTTTATAACATCACCTACGAGATTACGAACTATACCGGCAAGACGGGTGAACACTATATTACTTCTACTACCGGTGAGTACTTCAAGATGCTCAAAACAGCTTTGTGGGGTGGCGTTATCGTAGGGTTTATGTGTTTGGTAAAACTTTATATGTCGATGCAACCCGACCAAAGTGATTTTTTCCGTGCGCTGAACTACAGTTTTAACTACGCTATTGGTTTTGTGCTCATCTACCTCACAGGGTCTACTTTGGCTACCAAGCAACCTGCAATGACGGCTTCTACGATTGCTAAGACTTTAGAGAGCCTCAGCGACAACGATAACAATAAAGAAAAACAGAAACACTACACCGAATTCTCAGCACTCTTTACACGTTTGTTCCGTTCGCAGTTCATCGCCTTTGTAGGCAATGTGTTTGGAGCTTTTCCTGTGTCTATGCTTTTGGCGATAGGAATGAGTTACCTCAGTGGTTACAATATCGCTACTAAAAAAAGTTTACATCTCTTGGAAGACCTGAATATATGGCACACCCCTGTATTTTTGCACGCTTGTATTGCAGGGGTATTTCTGTTCTTATCGGGTATTATAGCAGGCAACGTAGCTAGTGTAAATAACTTTAACAACTTCTATTATCGTCTTTCCGAACACCCCTTTCTTAAAGGCTTCTTTGGTAAAGTACGTATGCAACGCGTTGCTAACTGGATGCAACAAAAATGGCCGAGTGTCGTCTCAAATATTTGGTTTGGAGTCTTTATGGGAAGTGCGTGGGCAATAGGTCATTTCTTCGGTTTGCCCATCGATATACGCCACATCACCTTTGCCAGTGGTAATTTAGCTTATGGCTTGTATGGTATGAATTTTATCATTAGCTTAGAGAATATCCTTTGGTGTATCTTAGGGATAGGCATCATCGGTTTAGGTAACTTTATTGTGAGTTTTGGTCTGTCGCTATGGATAGCCTTGCGTTCTCGTGAAGTACCTGCTTCAGAACTAAAATATTTAGGTCGTTGCGTATGGAGAGCCTTTAAAACACATCCTAGAGCCTTTTTCTTTCCTGTAAAGGAGAAAGAATAAAAGAATATTCAAATGAAACACATCAAAGAAAAATTAGCTGAACGTGAAGCTCATAATGCCTTACGCAGTCTCAAACAACGCCATTTTGCTATTGATTTCTACTCCAATGATTATATAGGATTCAGTACAAATTCTGAGATTACTAAACGCATCTCTCAATTACTCCCTCAGCAAACAGCACCTCACGGGGCTACAGGATCGCGATTGCTTTCGGGTAACTTGCCTATCTTTTCCGAAACCGAAAGCTATATAGCCCATTTTCATAACGCCGAAACAGCTCTTTTGTACAATTCGGGCTATGATGCCAATGTGGGATTCTTCTCCTGTATCGTAGGGCGAGGTGATATTATTTTATACGATAGTTACAGCCACGCTTCTATACGCGACGGTATTTCACTGAGTTTAGCCAACTCCTATAAGTTTAAACATAATGATTTAGACGATTTAGAAAAGCTCTTAAAAAAGTTTGCTTTCCCTGATAAAACGGTGCTCATCGTTACTGAAACAGTTTTTTCAATGGACGGTGATAGTCCTGATTTGGTGCGTTTGGTAACATTAGCAAAGCAGTATGGGGCTTATATAGCGGTAGACGAAGCTCACGCCATAGGAGTATTTGGCAAACACGGCTGTGGATTGGTGCAAGCATTGGGGGTGGAAGAAGAAATTTTTGCCCGCATCGTTACCTTCGGGAAAGGCTTGGGAGCACACGGAGCTGCTGTCTTAGCTTCAAATGAGGTGATACAGTATTTAGTGAACTTTTCACGCTCTTTCATATATACTACTGCTATGAGTCCACATAGTGTGGCAACTATTAGGGCAGGATATGAGACTTTACAGACAACTAAATCAATAGAACAACTGCATCATAATATACAGTATTTTAAAACGCAAATTGCCAAATACAAAATACAGGGTTTTATTCCTTCTGATTCGGCTATTCAAGCCATAGTAGTAGCAGGCAATGAACGAGTGAAAGCACTTGCCAAAGTACTACAAGCCCAAGATATAGGCGTATTACCGATTTTAGCACCCACCGTACCTGCGGGACAAGAACGCCTGAGAATATGCTTGCACAGTTTTAATACCGAACAAGAAATCGAAAAGTTAATGAGCCAATTAGCCAGTTTGTCAATTATCTGATTAGAGAATCAATTTTCACCAAAGTTTTTTAATTGCCTGTCGTGCTACAACTCGTCATTATAGTATTGTGGTATTATCAAAGCTGAATCCATTCAGCAAGTCATTGGTTTTCATACGTTTTTTAGCAGGTAATTGCAATTCTAATAGCTGTATATAACCATCTTTTACAGCTACACGCAGTCCTTTTTTACCTACTAAGAGTTCCCCAATAGAATATTGATGAGAGACAGGTTCGAAAATAGCATCATATACTTTTACATTTAGTACTTCTCCTTTTTGTACAAACGCTGTCCACGCAGTAGGGTAGGGGCTCATTCCCCTCACTAAACGCTCTATTGTCATTCCTTCCGCTTGCCAATCTATCTTACAAGTCTCTTTGTATATCTTAGGAGCTTCGGCAAAGGTTACTTCCTTGTTTTGTGGTTGGGTAGTGCAAGTCCCTTCTGCAATGCTATCTACGGTTTTCAGTACCAATTCAGCACCTTGCACCATTAGTTTGTCGTGTAAGGTGCCCGCTGTTTCGTGAGACTCAATAGGTGTAACCTCTTGTGCGATAATAGCTCCCGTATCAATCTTCTCGTCTATAAAGAAAGTCGTTACCCCTGTTTCCTTTTCCCCGTTGATAATTGCCCAGTTGATGGGGGCTGCTCCACGATAGTTAGGTAAAAGAGAGGCGTGCAGATTGAATGTGCCGTATTTAGGTAATCGCCATACCACTTCGGGCAACATACGGAAGGCTACTACTATTTGCAAATCGGGTTGTAAGGCTTTCAGTGCATTTACAAAAGTTTCATCTTTTAGTTTTATGGGTTGTAATACCGGTATCCCTTTGCTTTCGGCATAGAGTTTCACCGGCGACTGGTGTAGCTTCTGTCCGCGTCCCGAAGGTTTATCGGCTACCGTTACTACACCTACTACGTTGTAATGGTTCTCTACTAATGCTTTTAGCGACGCCAACGCAAAGTCAGGTGTCCCCATAAATACAATTCTCATTTTATCACTTGTCATCTTTTTTATCTTTTACCTTATAATCTTTTAATTGTCTCAGAGGCTCATTTTCTTATTTCAGTTAAGCGATGAGCTCGTTTTTAGCTTTGATTTATTTTGCGCAAAAATATAAAATTTGGTATTAATAGTAAAGTTTTTTGTAGTAAAACTTTTAATACGAGTTATTATTGGTTCTTCTTTCGCCCCTTAGAGTTAAATAACATCAATTCAATATAACAAAATTCTATTTTTCATTCGCCTTTCTCATCACTAATTCCCGATTTTCCGTCATACTCCCTCCTAGTGCCTATGGCCTAAGGCCTAGCACCTATTTCTCTTTCTTTCGCCTCGAAACCCCGTTTTTAACATTTTTATCATTGTTGTATCATAGTGTTAATCAACTTTTTATATACTCTTTCTATACCAATCGTCCAAGATTCGTATAAGCTTCCTATAAGCTCCCTATAAGCTAACCATACCCTCCTAACGACCATTTCTCACCAAAATCACTCTTTAATCACTTTCGAACTTCTCTGTTTTCTTCCGATAGCTCTAATCCTCTATCGCCCGTGTGACTCGCACCTCCCACCTGTCTGACTCTCGTTCTACAAGTCCGCCTCTGCTACTGCATTTCTTGTAGTTCGTGCCTCATTTACTCAGCACGGCATTCGTTTTTAAAATAATAGGCTTATATTTTATTAATAAACCACAAAAAAATAGTAGAGAATATTAGATGTTTTCTCTTTAGAAAGTCGCTTTTGCGGATTGCCCCCCTTCCTTTTGGGAAGGGGGAACGGGGGTTAGGTTTTTAAATACAAGCGCTCCATTTACTAAGTTCCAAATTTGCTAATTTGCCAATTAGTTTGTACTTTTGCACCAAATTATATTTACTCAACAGAAATAAAGCAAATGAATATATTACGATTTATCACCGCAGGTAGCGTAGACGACGGTAAAAGTACCCTTATAGGTCGATTGTTATACGATAGCAAAAGTATTTTAGCCGACCAGCTCGAAGCATTGGAACAACAATCAAAAAATAAGAACGACGATGGTATCGACCTCGCTATCATCACCGATGGGCTCCGTGCTGAACGCGAACAAGGGATTACTATCGATGTAGCCTACCGCTACTTTGCTACTCCCAAACGCAAATTTATCATCGCCGATGCTCCTGGTCATACCCAATACACCCGCAATATGATTACGGGGGCTTCTAATTCCGAGCTCATAATCATTTTGGTAGATGCTCGCAATGGCGTAACCGAACAAACTCGTCGCCATTCAATCATCGCCTCCCTGCTCAATATCCCAGAGGTAGTGGTAACCGTAAACAAAATGGACTTGGTAGGTTATAGCGAAGAGGTATTTAACAATATCAAGCAAGAGTACGAAGAGATTGCCAAACGTTTAGGATTGAAGAGCGTGCACTATTTCCCTATTTCAGCTTTTGTAGGCGATAATATCGTGAATACCACTGAGGCGATGCCTTGGTACAAAGGCAATTCGCTTTTAGACTTTTTGGAAACAGTAGAAATTACCAAAAACAACTATGACCAACCTCGTTTTCAGGTGCAGTACGTAATACGCCCACAAACCGAAGCTTTACACGATTACCGCGGTTATGCAGGAGAAGTCATTTCGGGCACTTATCGCAAAGGTGATGCGATAATAGTAGAACCGGAAGGTATTACTACAAAGCTCAGTAAGATAGAGTATAACGGCGAAGAAGTGGCAGAAGCAAAGGCAGGTGACCCAGTAGTACTACACATCGAAGACGATATCGATATTTCTCGTGGCGACTACTTTGCCAAACAAGGAGCAGAGCCTCAGCAAGGACAAGATATCGAGGCTATTGTATGCTGGATGGATAAACGCGAATTGCGCGAAGGCAATAAATACTTATTGCAACAGCGTAGTAAACTTGTAAAAGCAATTGTGAAGGAAATAGAGTATAAAATAGACGTCAATACCCTCAACCAAACTGAAGGTGTAGAAAGTGTAAAACTCAATGAAATCGCAAAAATCCGACTCAAAACGGCTTCCCCATTAGTATACGATGCATTCCAAAGCAATCCTCCAATGGGTAGTGCTATCCTCATCGATGAAACCAGCAACGCTACCGTAGGAGCTGTGATGATATATTAATGCGTTTATTTTTCTGTTTTATTTCACAATAATTCAAGTGAAAAAGCTTAAAGTATATATAAATAACATTAAATAATGTTAAAAAATAGATAGTTGTATATATTATACATATATTTGCATCAGAATAACATATAAAAAATTAAATTTATGACAGGTAAAGAATTACAAGAAGCACTTAACAAACTCTGCTCAGATATGAAAGCTAATTTGCCAGGATTTCTATTTTGTGGAATTCTTAATTCTGCTGAAGGAACTATTATGGCAAAAGCTTCATCCAGTCCAGAATTTTCAACAATTGCAGAAGAAACCGCTCCTATTTTTTCAACTATTGTAGCACAAGTAAAAAGTGTGGTTGCCTTAAGTGAATCATTAGACATTAAAGAAACACATAGTACTCTTATCGAAACCAATAAAATCACCTATGTAATTGGAATTTCGAATTTAGGAAAATTTTTTATTCTCTTAGCCTTAGACAGAGAAAAAGCTAATTTAGCAATAGCGAGAGGTTTGATTGAAAAAAGTAGACCCTTTGCAATAGTATTAGATGAACAGCTTTAAAAAGATATTAAATAATATCTTCATAGCACAAATTTAGGCACTCTAAATTTGTGCTTTTTTGTTTTTTCTGGAAAATATGTTGCACTTCACTAAAATAAGACAACAAGTTAAAATTAGTTTCTCTTTTATAGTATGTGATGCTTTCAAGAACTATTATTCTCATTGATAAAAATAGCAATACACTACCGTAGATCTGAATGATGATCTAATAATCAAATCCTATGAAAAGTTTTATACTTTAATTGATATAAAAAGAGCACAAAGCAAACAATCTGCTTTGTGCTCTTTATAATTTCTTCTGTTAAAAAAAATACTAAAAAAAGTCGTCTAATAATGTTCCAAACTCTCTTTTGCACTTGTAAAGTAAAGCTCTTGAAATACCAATATTTGATTTAGCTCTATCTAAAGCGGTGATAGAAAAGAATTTTCCTAAAGCTGAAATCATCAACATAAACGTAATTTTGTCTGTTTCAATAAGAATGTAATCTAACTCCAACTTTCCTAAAGCATCATTGCTATCTACCACTTTCTTTACTTGATTAACAATAGTAAGATGAAAAGCAGAGCCTTGCTCAATTATCTTTGAAGCTTCGTCATTAGCAGAAGCTTTGCTTAAGATAGAACCATCAGTACTGCTCAAAATTCCATAAAAAAGAAATCCTGGCATTCCTTCTTTCATATCTTGACAGTGAGCATCAAGCATTTGTTGTAGTTGTGCACCTGTCAGTTGTACTTCCGTATCTGTTTTTACGTCTGTACCTTTGGGTTGTAATACTGTATCTGTCATAATTATGATCTTTTATCGAGGCAAAGGTATAATATTTTTTTTATAAAAAGAAATTTTTATGAAAAATCTTTTTCTATAAATATAAAAAATTAATGCTAATGCAAAGAAAATCAATAATTAATACTGTAATAAGATTATCGTTCAAAAGTAAGAAATACTACAAAATTATTTCTGTGAGAAGAAAAATACTACAAATATAAAACGATATAAACTGTTTCATATAAAAAAGATTTAGGTGTCAAACTTCTTTTTTATATGAATATATAGGATTATTTAATTTATTGTTGTATCTTTGCCTAAGATTTTTACAGATAGAAAAATTACTATTAGACAAAGTAAATATGAAAATAAAGCTTTGTGATAAGATGAATATTATTTTTTTCTTTAAAAGTATATAACAAAATATATGATAACACATAAATTAACCTCAGAACAAGCAATGGCACTCGAAAATCAGTACGGTGCACATAACTATCACCCGCTACCCGTAGTGCTCAGCAAAGGGCAAGGGGTATATGTGTGGGATGTCGAAGGCAAACGCTACTACGATTTCCTTTCGTCTTACTCTGCCGTAAACCAAGGTCACTGCCACCCACGTATCATCAAAGCACTTACTGACCAAGCGCAAACTCTTACACTCACTTCTCGCGCTTTCTACAACGATAAGCTCGGAGTGTATGAAAAGTACGTAACCGAGTATTTTGGCTTCGAGAAAGTCCTCCCGATGAATACAGGGGCTGAAGCGGTAGAAACAGCTATTAAAATATGTCGCAAATGGGCTTACGAACAGAAAGGGGTGCCTGAAAGCGCTGCCATCATCATCGTATGCGACCAGAACTTCCACGGGCGTACCACTACAGTTGTATCTTTTTCATCTGATAAAAATGCGCGTAAGAACTTTGGACCTTATACACCTGGTTTTGTTTCCGTTCCTTACAACGATTTAGTCGCTTTGGAACAAGTTCTTGCTGATAATAAAGCAACAGTAGCAGGCTTTTTAGTAGAACCTATACAAGGTGAAGCTGGTGTATACGTTCCTTCTGAGGGGTATTTAAGCGGAGCAAAAGCCTTATGCCAAAAGTATAATGCACTCTTTATCGCCGATGAGGTACAAACAGGAGTAGCGCGTACCGGAAAACGTTTAGCAGTAGACCACGAGAATGTAAAACCTGATATATTGGTACTGGGGAAAGCCCTTAGCGGAGGTGTATATCCCGTGAGTGCTGTCCTTGCTGATGACCGTATTATGCACGTGATTAAAGCTGGGCAACACGGTAGTACTTTTGGAGGCAATCCCTTGGCAGCAGCCGTAGCGATTGAAGCCTTGCAGGTAGTAAAAGATGAACATTTGGCTGAAAATGCCGCTCGTTTAGGTGAGATTTTCCGCAAAGAAATTAGCAACTATATCAAAACCTCGAACATAGCTACCTTAGTGCGTGGTAAAGGTCTCCTAAATGCGGTGGTTATCAACGATACCGAAGAGAGTGACACTGCTTGGAATATCTGTCTAAGGATGCGCGATAATGGGTTGCTAGCTAAACCTACTCACGGCAATATCATTAGATTTGCTCCGCCATTGGTAATGAATGAAACGGAATTAAGAGAATGTATTGCTATTATTATCAATGCTTTAAAAGCGCTTGAAAAGTAATACACTATATTGTTACAGATAGAAAGCTACCTAAAACATCAGGTAGCTTTTTATTTATACAGAAATATTTTGTACATTTGCCCCATAGGAACAAAATTCATTTTATAAAAGAAAAAATTATGTATAATTTATTAAAAGGAAAAAGAGGCATCATCTTTGGTGCCTTAGACGAAAATTCTATCGCTTGGAAAACAGCAGAACGTGTACACGAAGAAGGTGGTAAGTTTGTACTTACCAATGCTCCCGTAGCAATGCGTATGGGACAAATAAAAAACTTAGCCGAAAAAACAGGCTCTGAAATTATTCCTGCCGATGCTACCAATATGGACGATCTCCAAAACTTGGTAACTAAAGCTATGGAGATTTTAGGGGGTAAGTTGGATTTTGTGTTGCACTCTATCGGTATGTCGGTAAACGTGCGCAAAAACATTCCTTATACCGAGTCTAACTATGTGAACACTGAAAAAGGTTGGGACGTTTCAGCGCTTTCTTTTCACAAAGTATGTCAAGTGCTTTATAAGAACGATGCGATGAACGAATGGGGTAGTATTGTAGCACTTACCTATATGGCAGCACAACGCACCTTCCCTGATTATAACGATATGGCTGATAACAAAGCTTACTTAGAATCTATTGCGCGTAGTTTTGGCTATTTCTTTGGTAAAGACAAGAAAGTGCGTGTGAATACCATTTCACAATCACCTACCGCTACTACTGCAGGACAAGGCGTAAAAGGTTTTGACGGTTTTATTGCCTATGCCGATGCTATGTCGCCACTGGGTAATGCCACCGCTCAAGATTGTGCCAATTATACGGTATCTCTCTTCTCCGATCTTACTCGCAAAGTAACGATGCAAAACCTTTTCCACGATGGAGGCTTCTCTAATACTGGTGTAAGCAACGAAGTAATTGAACGATTTACTAAGTAGTAGTTAGAAATTGGTTGTTAGTAGTTAGAAAACTAACGGCTAATAACTACTGACTAATAACTAATGAAATGAAGTATCTTTTCATTTATTTAGTGCGCTTTTATCAAGTAGCCATTTCGCCACTTAAGCCTCCTACGTGCAGGTATACCCCTACCTGCTCGCAATACACTTTAGAAGCCTTGCAAAAGTACGGTTTTTTTAAGGGAGGCTGGTTGGCTATTAAGCGTATATGTAGTTGCCACCCTTGGGGAGGAAGTGGCTATGACCCCGTACCTTAAATAAACAATAAAAATGCTTTGGGAAAACTTACTCTCTCTTAATAAATATGGTGATACTAGTCTTCGTTTGCGAAAAAATGAAGATGAAACACGACTCAGTTTTGATATGGATTATGACCGTGTGGTCTTTTCAAGTGCTTTTCGTAGCTTGCAAGACAAAACACAAGTAATTCCACTTTCAAAAACAAGTTTTGTACACACACGTCTTACACATAGTATTGAGGTGTCGGTAGTGGGGCGTAGTTTGGGGCGTGCTGTGGGTAAACACGTGCTCACCAAATATCCTCACTTGCGCGAATTGGGTTACCAAACAAACGATTTTGGAGCCATTATTGCAGCGGCGGCGGTAGCACACGATATTGGTAATCCACCTTTTGGACACAGTGGTGAAAAGGCTATAGGAGAGTTTTTTCAATTCAAAAAAGGAACTGCTATCAAACATTTACTCACAGAAGCCGAGTATGCTGATTTGTGTAGTTTTGAAGGGAATGCCAATGGTTTTAGAATTCTTAACGAAACACGTTTGGGGGCAGAGGGAGGTTTACGGCTTACTTATGCTACCTTAGGAGCTTTTACTAAGTATCCTAAAGAATCACTACCTGTACGTCCTACTGACCATATAGCTGATAAGAAATATGGCTTTTTCCAAGGCGATAAAAAATTCTTCAAAGAGGTGGCTGAAACTTTAGGACTAAAATCTAATAGTGTAAATGGTGAATTGCGTTATGCACGTCATCCCTTAGCTTTCTTGGTGGAGGTAGCCGACGATATTTGTTATACTATTATAGACTTTGAAGACGGTATCAACTTAGGGCTTATAGGCGAAGATGTAGCCTTAGAGTATTTAGGTGGTATCATTTCAGATAAGATAAATACTCATAAATATAGCAAACTACAAACTAAAGAAGAACGTATTGCTTATTTACGTGCAGTTGCTATAGGAGCTTTGATACAAGATGCTACTGATATTTTCTTGCAAAATGAAGATGCAATCTTGGCAGGAGAATTTCACCAGTCGCTTTTATATGATAGTAAATATCGTCACCAAATCACTGATGTAATAGATTGTAGTGTGGAACGTATATATCAATCCGATGAGGTTGTAGAAAAAGAAGTATCGGGTTATGTGGTTTTACAACATTTATTAGATATTTTTTTTACGGCTATTATCAATCAAGAAAACGGACGTGAGACATCATTTGATAAACTTTTGCTTAAAAAGTTACCTGAAAGGTATCGTAAAAAAGGCTCGTTATATGACAAGGTAATGGGCATTACTTGTTATATCGCAAGCCTTACCGATAGTAATGCAGTGGAATTACATCTAAAAACAGCCAATACAACCTTTAATATTTAATACTTTAATATGTTTATTATCAGATATATTATAAAGAAAGATTAAAAAAAGTTTAAAAAAACGCTCTAAAAATTTGCAGGTAATAAAAAAAGTAGTATCTTTGCAACCGCAATGAAGAAATGAATTGCACAAATTTACTGAAGGTCTGGTAGTTCAGCTGGTTAGAATACATGCCTGTCACGCATGGGGTCGCGGGTTCGAGTCCCGTCCAGACCGCTTCATAAGATTTAGTTGTGTTGTTTTGTGTAAATATTTTTACACGGGTTTATAGTAAACCAATGAAAGCTTTCCTTTCTCCAAGGAGAGCTTTTCTTTTTAAGTGAGATTTTGAATATAAATTCTCTTAAAATAAAAAAAACTGCCTATAAATTTTATAGACAGTTTTTTAGAATTTAATTATTAATCTAATCCTCGTGTTCTTCTAAATAAGCTTTTCTTACTTTTTTAAACAGCTCTGATGAATATACAAAGTCAGTAACAGCTTCGTTATCGGTGCGGAAAATAGTATCTTTAGAGCCTTCCCATTCTTTATAACCATTTTTAAGGAATACAATTTTAGCCCCTATTTCCATTACCGAGTTCATATCGTGGGTATTTATCACCGTAGTGATGTTAAACTCTTCCGTAATTTCCTGAATAAGGTTGTCTATTACGATAGAGGTCTTAGGATCTAGCCCTGAGTTAGGTTCATCGCAAAACAAGTAGTTAGGTTGGTTTACAATCGCACGAGCAATAGCTACCCGTTTCTGCATACCTCCAGAAATTTCTGATGGTAATTTATCTTCGGCATTTACTAGGTTTACGCGACTCAATACGATATCAGCACGCTCGCGTATTTCTTCAGGTGTTTTTTGAGAAAACATCTTCAAAGGAAACATCACATTCTCGAGCACCGTCATAGAGTCGAATAAAGCGCTACCTTGGAATACCATTCCCATTTTTTGACGCAAGGCTACACGTTCTTTGCGTTTCATATCAGCGTACTTCACCCCATCGTAGATAATGTCACCTGAATCGGGGGTAAAAAGACCTAAAAGTGATTTGAGAAATACAGTTTTACCTGAACCACTTTGCCCGATAATCAGATTTGTTTTACCTTTTTCAAAAGTAGTAGAAATACCTTTGAGCACTTCAGTTCCGTTAAAAGATTTATGTAAATTTTCTACTTGTATCATATTTCTGCTGAAGCTACCACTGCCTCTTTGTTTATTTTCTTCACCAAGCCTTGTAGAACTTTGCCAGGTCCTACTTCAATAAATTCGGTAGCGCCATCAGCAATCATCTGTTGTACACTTTGTGTCCATTTCACAGGAGCAGTAAGTTGCTTGATGAGGTTCTTTTTAATGTTAGCTTCATTGCTTACAGCCGTAGTAGTTACATTTTGGTATACTGGACAAAGCGTTTTGTGGAAAGTCGTTTGCTCAATCGCTACTGCTAGTTCTTCTTCGGCAGGTTTCATCAGTACTGAGTGAAAAGCTCCGCCTACAGGCAATACAAGAGCACGCTTAGCACCTGCTTCTTTCATCTTTTCGCAAGCTACTTCTACTGCTTTGAGTTCACCTGAAATCACTAACTGACCTGGGCAATTATAGTTGGCAGGGGTTACAATTCCGTCAACTGTTGCACAAAGTTCTTCAACCTTACTATCGTCTAAGCCTAATACGGCTGCCATTGTACCAGGTTGTAATTCACAAGCCTTTTGCATAGCAGCAGCACGCTTGGCTACTAATTGCAAACCATCTTCAAATGAGAGAGTCCCATTGGCTACTAAAGCAGAAAATTCACCTAATGAATGTCCTGCAACCATTTGAGGAGCAAAATTTTTACCGAGTACCTTACTAAGGATAACTGAGTGCAAGAAGATCGAAGGCTGGGTAACTTTGGTTTGTTTGAGGTCTTCATCAGTACCACTAAACATTATATCAGTAATAGAGAATCCAAGAATACCATTAGCTACTTCAAAAAGTACTTTGGCTTCGGCAGATTTTTCATATAAGTCAAGCCCCATACCTACAAATTGGGCTCCTTGACCAGGGAAGATGTATGCTTTCATTTGTTTTATTTTTATGAGATTGAAAATACAAAGATATTACTTTTCTATAAGAATGCCAAATATCTGTGTTAAAATATCTTTAGCGACTTCTTCTTTGCTTTTTAAAGGAAAACTGATTTGTGTTTCTTTAGTAATAAAAGTAACTTTATTGGTATCAGTACCAAAACCCGCTCCTGTATCGCGCAACGAGTTGAGAACAATACCATTTAAGTTCTTTTTCTCCAATTTAGTTTGGGCATTAGACACCTCATTTTCAGTTTCTAAAGCAAAACCAATAAGCGTTTGAGTCGTTTTGATTTTACCTAAAGATGCTAATATATCCACTGTAGGCACTAAGGTTAGACTGAGATTACCGCCTTTCTTTTTTATTTTCTCGGGGGCTACAATTTCGGGAGTATAGTCGGCTACAGCCGCGGAGAGGATAGCGATATCACAAGTAGGGAATTCGGTTACAGCAGCTTCGTACATTTGCTGAGCGCTTACCACCCTATGCAAGTGTATTTGTGAGTGGATATTCTTTTCGGAAGAGGGGCCTAATACCAAATGCACCTCAGCTCCTTGTCGTACGGCTTCATTAGCAAGGGCAATCCCCATTTTGCCAGAGGAAAAATTCCCAATAAATCGCACGGGGTCGATAGCCTCATAAGTAGGACCTGCTGTGATAAGTATTTTTTTACCCTTAAAAGGAAGATTTTCGGTGAGTGTATTTTCTATAAACAGCACTATATCTTCGGGTTCAGCCATACGTCCTTGTCCTACAAGTCCGCTAGCAAGTTCGCCATAAGTTGCGGGAATGATATGATTACCAAAAGACTTTAATTTAATTAAATTCTCTGTAACCGTAGGGTGAGCGTACATATCTAAATCCATTGCAGGAGCGACAAACACGGGAGTTTTAGCCGAAAAATAAGTCGCCAACAGCAGATTATCGCATACGCCGTGTGCCATTTTAGCAACCGTATTGGCAGTAGCAGGAGCGATGAGCATTGCATCAGCCCAGAGTGCTAACTCCACGTGGCTATGCCAAGCGCCCTCGGGAGAGGAAAAACTTGTGAGTACAGGGTTTTTAGATACTGTACTAAGGGTAAGAGGTGTTACAAACTCTTTTGCATTCTCAGTGAGAATTACTTTTACATTGTGCCCATTTTTGGTGAGCAAGCGCACTAATTGAGGTGTTTTATAAGCCGCTATACCCGCAGTGATACCAAGTACTATATTCATAATTTAGAAATATAATTAAAAAAGGCTCTAAACGGCAAGCGGATGCTTACTGCTTAAAGCCTAACAAATAATCTATAAATACCCAATTCTATTCGGCTTCACGGTAATAAATCTTACCTTCAAGCCATTCTTTTACAGCAATAGCTTGTGGTTTAGGCAGACGCTCATAAAAACGAGATACCTCTATTTGCTCTTTATTCTCAAAGATTTCCTCCAAGCTATCATTATTAGTAGCGAAAGCCTCTAATTTTTCTACCAATTCCTTTTTAATTTCGGCATTTATTTGGTTAGCTCTCTTAGCAATAATAGAGATAGCTTCATAAATATTACCCGTAGGTGCTTCTATAGCCGATTTGTTATAAGTAACAGTAGTGGTAGGAGCATCTATTTTCTTAAAATCCATAATGTAATGATATTATTTTTGTGATGTAAAACTTTTTAATGATGTGTTTATTTTCGTAAGCATATTCTCTGCTTCCTTTTTGTATTTAGTTTCAGGGTAGGCACGCAATAAGTTGTCGTAAGCTTCTTTAGCAGTATTGAGGCGTTCTTCTTTCTTAGTTTCTATACTGTTTATAGCCCACTCGTAAGCTGAATGCAAGCGCGTGTACAACGCATCTTCTCTAAAAGCACTACCTGGGTTATTGGTCAAAAAGTTGTCTAACGACTTCATTGCTGCTTGATAGTCGCGTATTTGGTCGTATTGTTTAGCTATTTCAAACTCTTTTTTCTCTAAGCGAGTTACTAAGTCTAAGGCTAGCTCATTAGCTTCCTTAGCATATTCACTATCAGAGTATCTATCCAAAAAGTATTGTAATTTCTCAAGAGCCTGATAAGTATAAGTTTGGTCTACACTATATTTAGGAGTTTCCAAGTAAAGCGATTTTGCTTCTAAGAAAGCCGACTCTGTAGCTTTTTCGCTACGAGGATATAATTTCTGAAGTCGTTCAAACTGATAAGACGCCAAACTGTATTGTTTTAGCTGATAGTAAGAATCTCCAAACATATAATAAATACGTTCTCCTTGTGGCTTACCCGCATATTCTGAAGCTATTTGTTCAAAAAGGCGTGTCGCTTTTTTATATTTTTTAGCCTTATATAGCTTTTCAGCCTCAGTGTATTTTACGCTTCCTTCTTTTGATTTCAAGGCCTTTTGATACTCTCCACACGAAGTAAAGAGCACAGTCAGAAGACCGATGATGATATATTTTTTTATTAACATTCGGCAAAAGTAAAAAGTTTTTCTGATATAACAAAATTATGTGAGCATTCCTCCATCAACATTGAGCACTTGCCCTGTGATGTAAGCCGACATATCGGAGGCTAAAAACACACAAGCATTCGCTACATCTTCGGGTTGTCCGCCACGTTTTAGAGGGATAGCATCACGCCAGCTTTGTACTACTTTTTCGTCAAGTACAGCCGTCATTTCGGTTTCTATAAAGCCTGGAGCGATAGCATTGCAACGGATATTTCGAGAGCCTAACTCTAAGGCAATCGATTTGGTAAAGCCGATAATTCCCGCTTTAGAAGCTGCATAGTTTGACTGTCCAGCATTGCCTTTCACGCCCACCACACTACTCATATTGATAATAGAACCTTTACGTTGTTTAAGCATAATGCGCTGTACCGCTTTGGTCATATTAAACACCGATTTGAGATTTACTTCTATCACCTTATCAAAATCTTCTTCACTAATGCGCATCAGTAGGTTGTCTTTAGTGATACCTGCGTTGTTTACTAGAATATCAACTGTGCCAAATTCCGCTACCACTGCATCTACAAATTCTTGCGACTGTGCGAAGTTAGAAGCATCGCTTTGGTAGCCTTTTACTTTCACACCTTTTGTAGCTAATTCTTTCTCTAATGCCATTGCAGCATCCACTGATGAACTGTACGAAAAAGCAATGTTTGCCCCGTGGGATGCAAATACTTTGGCTATACCACGCCCAATGCCTCTACTAGCACCAGTGATAATAGCTGTTTTTCCTTCTAATAATTTCATATTACTAATTGTTAATTATGAATTGTCAATTGTTTTCAACCGCCTATGCGCTTCACCTTAAAACCTTTTTCTTTGAGAAGTTGCATAATAGTGTCGCGGTAATCACCTTGTATGAGGATAGTATCGTTTTTCACAGTTCCCCCTACGCCAAGGTACGTTTTGAGTTCTTTAGCCAAAATCTTAAAATCGGCTTCTGCGCCATTATAGCCCTCAATTACGGTTACGGGTTTTCCTTTGCGTTTTTCGTATTTGCATAGCAAAGGATCATCCTGCAACCAAATATTAGACGAAACTTCTTCAGGTATCTCCTCTTCTATATGGTCAGGGAAAAGTGATTTTAACTGATCTCTTAAATCCATAACTATTTAGGTTGAGTGTAGCTGATACGCAATTTCACATCTTTTATAACAGTACCCAAAGGAGTAACCACTGCTGAAGATAGTATTTTGCCTTTTGTATTAGTGTCTCTCAAATATGCTCCTGAATTAGTGTTTTTTACATTAGAAGCTATTACTATTCCCAAAGGTACATTTGTTCCTATTTCATTAACCAGATTTAAAATATGATTGGTAATTCTCAATTGGTAGAAAGCTCCTTTTCCGTTTTCTTTTTGCAATTTTCCTAGGTGATAGAGATATGAATAAGTAGACGAATCAGCATTTGATGTTGGGTCGTACTGATAATCTACAAGCATAGCTCCTGTTTGGGTGTTATAGATAAAGAGACGTTCAGGCTCTTTTGTATAGCTTACTGAATTATCCACATATAACAATAAACTCGCATCGGTTACCATTAGTTTTTGTGACTTAATATTAGCAATATCTGTATCCGAAATAGTAATAGAAGCTGTTTGTCCTAAAGCTCCGCTGAGGTATATTTTACTGCTATCGGTCAAACTCTCTCCTGAATTGTTAAATAAGTTTACTGTAATGCCGTTCAGTGAAAGTTCATAACGATTTTTACGTGTTTCTGTAGTTGTAGAATTAGTTCCTGAAGTTTCATAGCTATATACAATCTCTATTTTTGCATTTGCCATATTTAGGAGCATCATTAAATCCTTTGAAAAGTTAGAAGTACTGACACTAATCCCTTTAAAATATTTTTTAAATTCATTAGCGTTAGCAAGTTCGCTACTGCCTTCCTTGTTGATAATTTTTGTTTGGAAGAAATTTGTGCTTAGTGGAATACGCAACCCTGGTGCTAATACATCTTGTACTTTTTTACTCTCATCTTCACTTGTTTGTGGGTTGTCAAACTGATAGCGAGTAATAGCTTTATTACTGATAGTGTAAGTACTAGTAGTGTTAGACACAATAGAAGCACCTAAATTACTTGTAATATTAGTGTCGTTTGAATAATATATTTTAGCATTGAGATCCGTATCAATATCACTTAAAAAATAGTTCAGTTCTCTCACATTCACTTGAAAGCTCGCATCTCTATTCCCATAGATAGAATCTAACGTATATTCTACATTTTGAGAGTAAGAAGCGTTGCTATTAGAACTATTCGGATTGAAGAAAGGAATGTATAGATAAGCTTCTGTAACGGTTTCGTTTTCTGATTTGTTCTCACTATTTTCAGAGGCTTGTGTTTTACTTCCAAAAGTCGGATTAACAGCTGGTAATGTTACTTGTGCCACTATGGTAGCCGATTTGGTACCAAAGGGAACTTGGCTATACTGTCCTAATAAATATCCTCCTAAACCGTTAGTTTGTACCGCACTTTCTTTTACTTGGCTTACCTGAATAGTAGCTGTAAATACATTAGTGTCAAAGTTAGGATTTTTTAGCAGTCCACCATCTATTTCGTTAAAATCATTACTTGAGCACGCACTGAAAAGTGTTACTATAGTAGCAAAAAATAAAATCTTCTGTATGTTATTCATTCGTTTGTTATTTCTTTAATATTTTAGTGTAAAATTCGCGGTAAGAATCTTGGAAAGTTTCCTTATCACTGTTGTAAAGCACAGGCTTTCTTAGATTTTTTAGGTAGGTTTGGAAATCCTCAGGCATATCTTCACTTACCACTACAACTCCATCCGAATACTTGATAGCGACACGCATCAAATTGTAATAAGTAGGATTTTTTAGCGGGTCTACCGTCTTTTTGCTAATACCATCAAAAGCCACTTTATTGATAAGCGTACTGTCCAAAGCTCCCTCATAATCGCTATCGAATACTGAGGTAACAATCTTACTTTCTGAAAAGATAGGTTCATCCTTATAATAGGTGCGCAAGTAAAGAGGCAACAAAGCCGATGCCCAACCGTGTATATGAATAATATCGGGTAACCAATTGAGCTTTTTAACAGTTTCTACAATACCTTTAGCAAAGAAAATACAACGCTCATCGTTGTCTGGGTACATATTGTTTTCCCCATCAAAGAGTGTGCCAGTGCGCCTGAAATATTCATCGTTGTCAATAAAATAAACCTGTATGCGCTCCTTAGGAATAGAAGCTACTTTAATAATCAGAGGTACATCAATATCATTGATAATAATATTCATCCCCGAAAGGCGTATCACCTCGTGCAACTGATGGCGTCGCTCATTGATATTACCAAACTTGGGCATAAAAATACGTATCTGCCCTCCATTGTTATTCACCATTCTCGGGGCTTCAAATGACATCTTTGCCAACTCGCTATAAGGCGAATAAGGCAACACTTCCGACGATACGTAGAGTACTTTTTTATCTTTCATAAAAAGTAATTAGTTATTTTAATTAGCTCTTAGAAGGCACAAAAGTACAAAAAATTATGCACATATCCATAATTTTATATAAGTTTGCACCCAAAAAAGATTTGATACCGATGATTTACACACACCAAAAGGAACTCCATAACCTGTTGGAAACCCTTAAAAATCAAGGAAAAACGATTGGTTTAGTACCTACTATGGGCGCTTTACACGACGGACATTTATCACTCATAAAAAAAGCTAAACAAGAGAATGATATAGCGGTAGTGAGCATTTTTGTGAACCCTACGCAGTTCAACAATCCTACCGATTTGCAGAAATACCCGCGCACCTTAGAAGCCGATGCCCAAAAGATTGCTCAGTTCAGTAAAGAGATACTCATTTATGCCCCTACCGTAGCCGATATTTATGGTGAAGAAGTAGTCGCTGAACCTTTCGACTTTGCAGGATTAGATAAAGTGATGGAAGGCACTTCTCGCCCTGGTCATTTCGATGGTGTAGGCACGATTGTTAAAAAACTTTTCGAGATTGTAATGCCCGATAGAGCTTATTTTGGTGAAAAAGACTACCAACAACTGCTTATTATTCAGCAAATGGTGCGACAAAAGGGCTTGCCAGTAACCATTGTTCCTTGCCCAATCGTGCGCAATGCCGATGGTTTGGCTCTCAGCTCTCGCAATGCTCTCCTCAGCGAGCCAATGAAACAGCGTGCTACCATTATTTACAGCACTCTACTCGCTGCCAAAGAACGTTTTGCTACTCATAGCCCTGCCGAAGTAGAAGCCTGGGTAAAAGGAGTCTTTACTCAACAGCCCGACTTCACCTTAGAGTATTTTACCATTACCGATGCGCATACTTTGCAATCTATTACCAAAAAAGAAGCAGGTAAAGACTACCGTGCTTTTATAGTAGTACACGCCGAGGGAGTAAGATTGATTGATAACCTTGCTTTTTAGGTAAAAAGTAATAAAAAACTTTGCCAAAACTCTAATAGTCTCTCGTGCTACGAGCTTTGGCAAAGTTATATATCTTGTAAATAGCTAATTGATTAATTTCCCTTCGTAACTATAAATACATTTTCTTTCTCTACTCCTATCACTTCGTGTTCTACATCTACGGGTATTTGATAGGTATCGAGGTCTTTGAGCACAATTTCTTCTCCATTGATAAGAAAACGTACAGTTCCTTTCACCATAATAAGGGTTGCAGGGATACTGGTAGTGTGTTTTTTCAGCACTCCTCCTTCACCTAAAGCTATGGCTACTTGTCTCACATTCTTGCCGTCTTTTACAAAATAAGTAGTAGGTTTATCAGTCTTAAAAGTGAGCTTATCGGCTAAGTTTACTTTCTGTAACGACTTTACGTGTTCTACTGTTTTGCCATTCACAGCTGTAATGTTGTGCATTTTAAGAATGTCCTGTGCTTTGCCAGCGCGTATACCACGACGGCAAAAGAGAACAATATTCTCTTTCCCTTTTAGTTCTTGCCATCGGGCACCCATCTCTTCCAAAGGAATATTAATGGCTCCTTCAGCAGTCCCCGCGGCATATTCTTTTGGAGTACGCACATCCACAAGGGTTACGTTGCCAGCGTTGATACGCTCAGCTAAGGTCTGTGCTTGCACAGTTACAGTACATAATATCAGTGTACTCATAGTGATTATAAATTTCATTTTTTTTATATTGTTTAAATGTACCAAGCAGTTAATCCGTGTATTGTTGCAGCAATTGAAGGTCCTATAATCATTGGTAATTCTTTTCTCTTAAAACCTATGATAACATCTATTATTTGTATTGTCATTGCAGTTGATAAAACTACTTTAACTACTGTATTATCAATATTAGTTATGAATGGTACTATAGCAACAATCAAACCAAAAGGGACAGCTCGCGCAGCATACATCTGAGTAAAAAATCTTTCCCCTATAGTAACCTCTTGCGATTTACTCATCCATTGAGGATAGAAAAGAACTAATATAGAAGAGATTATGCTTATTAATGATGCAAAAGCATTTAAAAATAATAAAACAATCATAAACTATTATTTAAGTTATTAGAATACTAATTATCACGACTTACAAAAATACGTAATTCACATAATCTTTACAAGATTTTATAAGTATTTTTATTACTAAGGTCAGCAACACTAAATTTCGGATTACAGTATTTTTCCTATTTTTAATATTTAACTATTACTCAAATTTCTTCACGTCTTTCTTTAGTATGCTATCAGTGTCTTGTGTACCAATAAACTTCATTCGTTCTTCTAAGTCGTTTCCATAGATGTTATTGATACGCGCAATCACACTGTTAAACGTTTGTCCTAATAGCGAAATATTGCTTTTAAGCTCTTCTTCTTTAAAATCTGGATTGTTCTTTACATTGTCAGCTAAAGCTTTTATCTGTGTTTGGAAAAGTCTAAGACGTGCTTTTACAGTAGGAACATTTATCTTTTCAGGAAAGGTAGCGTCATCGCTGAGTAATTCCCGTAAAGCATCTTCAATCTGTACCAACCAAAAGAATACTGAATAATAAGAGCTCTCTACTTCCGAATGTTCCCCCACAATCTTGTCCGAATACTGTCCTACTTTGTGAAAGTATTTAGCAGGAAGTTCTAAAACAGAACGATACAGAATTACATTGTCATTCTCTTTAGCATTCTCATCTAAGGAAAGTTTTATAGTGTAAGGAGCTGATTTTTTAGGTGAAAAAGTAATCTGATATCTGTTCCAATCCTCTTCCAGGGCGGTCTTTTTTACGTTGCTTGTCGAGGAGTTAAGTGTATCTAATGCAAAGGTTGCCGATAGTCCATCGCTGTTAGACTCTGAGAAATTTAGGTTTACTTTTGGATAGTTTACTTTTTTTAAAACTACAGAAAAAGTATAAGGAATATTTGCTACCAAAAATCTACTCCATTGTAAAGAGGCTACCTCATTGTTCTTTTTCTTTTCAAACCTAAAAACAGTATCTTTCGAAGCCTCTGCGGGAGCCCGCCAATCACGTTCTACTAAGCTATTGATGTTCTCAGTTTTAGAGTTGATAGGGTACAGTCTACTGTACACCAAGAGGCTATCGGGGTTTGAGAGCATTAAATCATCTGTGTTTTTAATCTTGGCAGGAGCCATCGAAACAATCACCTGCATCAGCGATTGAAAACTCTTCCAATGCTTCATATCCTCTTGAGCTTTAGGAGTAAGGTCTATCAATTTGAACTCCTCAAAGTCAATTGATTTAACTTTGTGCACTTGCCTTGTTTTGTTAGTCTCTTTGTCGTCATTACACGAAATGAAACACGTTAATAAACTGAATAATATATAAAATCTGTACTTCATAACCTCTTGTATTACTGAAAACACCAAAGCCAGACTTACTTACATAAATCTGGCTATTAGTGATAAATCTAAAACCTAAATGACTATTTAGCTAACTTGTTAATATGTTTAGCTAAACTGCTCTTTAAATTCGCCGCTTTATTAGCGTGAATAATATTTCTCTTAGCAAGTTTATCAATCATCGAAACTACTTTAGGGAAAAGAGCTCTGGCTTCTTCTACATTTTCCAAAGCGCGTAGTTTTCTCACGGCGTTACGAGCCGTCTTGTGTTGATAACGATTGCGTAAACGAGCTGCTTCGTTTCTTCTGATTCTTTTTAATGCTGATTTATGGTTTGCCATTTTCCTTTATTAGTTTTATTTTTATCGCCGTACCTTTCCTTTTGAAGATACTTCTAATAGTTGCATTTAGTAGTCCGTAGGGGAATCGAACCCCTGTTACAAGGATGAAAACCTTGCGTCCTAACCCCTAGACGAACGGACCTTGAAAATTATTGTTTAATCCAAAAAACTTAATATATGCTTGTAGTCCGTAGGGGAATCGAACCCCTGTTACAAGGATGAAAACCTTGCGTCCTAACCCCTAGACGAACGGACCATTCTGCCATTAAAGCACTACTTCTCCTTTAATGCGGTGGCAAAAGTACTACTTTTTTTTATACCTGCAATATTTTTGAACATTTTTTTTACTAAAACGCTAAAATTATTTCTTAAGTGTCTTATAGTTAGTAGGTTGTTAATCTGTGTTTTTTCTATGTAAACAATTCTTTTTATTTAGCTGTTACAAATTTAGTAAAAACGTAAGTGTGTTTACACCATCGGCGTAATCCCATAGTTTAGGAGTCTGCGTTTGCCCGAAGGGTATTTCACCATCTATAAAATTATGACCTACTACACATTGTATCTTTTCTCTGTCGGTTGCTAATTTCTTTTTTAGGGCTTCTTTATTGGTGTAATATTCATAGAAAAGAGTAGCAATAGGTGAACCGTAATGTTCGTCTTCTTTCAGCAGTAAGAAACCGTTCTCGAGTAGTTTGTACAAGCTCATCAGGTAAACGGCTTTGTTGTAGTCGTAGTTATTGGCGTATTTTTGTTCTTCAATAATGTCTTTATATGGGTAGATAGCCTGAAATAATAGGTCGAAATCATAACCCTGGGGCACAAATAGTTTGGAAACACTTCGGCAACCCAAGCCGTAATACAAAAAGATGTCTTTACCTAAATCCTGCAATTCCTCAGGCGTTTCTTCACCTGTAAGTACGGCTACTGAATGGCGGTTTTTCCTTATAATATGGGGTTTCTTGCCAAAGTAATACTCAAAATAGCGTGCGGTATTATCGCTACCCGTAGCTATTACTGCATCGTATTCAGTTACTTTATCATCTGTAAAAGCTACCGCTTCTGCCCATTCAGGGGCAAAAGCCTTCATCTGTTTTATAAGGTAGGGAAGTAGTACGCGGTCATCGCTGGAGAGCTTCACTATTGCCTTATGTCCTGCTACCAATACGCACAACAAATCGTGGAAGCCTACCAAAGGCAGATTACCAGCCATTATAATCAATATTTTTTTAGGCGAAGTAGTTTGTGGTAATTGATATTGCGACAGCCATTGTTGTACATTGTTTTTGCTGAGGGCTTCACTCCAAGATTTAAAGGCAAATATTACATTAGCACGCGTAAACCAACTGTTCTGCTGTTCCGCTTTATCAAATATATCGTTGAATTGTTCGGTTTTAGAAAGCAGTTCTCCTAACCGAACTAAGTTGTTTATATTTTGTTGCTTCATTAGAAAGTATCTATTTTACCTTTTATCTTTTACCCCTTTACCTTTTACTCACATACCCAGCTGTGAGCCCTCGCTGGCTTTATCTTTTACCTTTTATCTTTTACCTTTTATCTTTTACCTTTTACCTAAAACGATGGTACTATCCCAATCCGTACGCCAAACTTAGGATTACGCACCCCATTCACATCATTGAAATCGTTACGCCATACGAAATCTACTCGTATAAAGCGAAAGTTTCCTAACCCTATGTTCTCAATCCCAAATCCGTATTCCCAATACAGTTTTTCAGGTGAATTGAATATAATATTGGTAATATTAGCTTGTTTGTTCTTGTCAGAGAGTGTTCCGTAAGCAAATCGTCCAAATATTAAACTCTTAAAGCGCGTTTTTTGCAAAAAAGGAATGCGGTTGAACAAGAAACCATCAAAATGATGCTCAAAATATCCATTGATATAGGTGTCGGTAATGAAATCGTAGTAATCTAAAAGCGCAAAAGTGTTAGGAGCTGATGAATACGATTGGTTTGCAGGAGTAGGGGTTAGTGCTATCAGAGGTGCTGTACCGAATACCTTCCCTGCTTCCACCGTAGCGTGGAAAATACCGTACCCGAAAAGTGGAATTGGTTTATAGAGTATCGTTTGTACTTTGTCGTAATCAAACTTACTGTTTAATACACCGTCTACGCCTTTAGAGTATTTAAGGGTATACATCGGGAAGAGCTTTTTGCCATAACGCTGTTCCACCCCATAGCCAAATACCTTTCTGTTGGGGGTAAAGGTAAATTGTGCCCCTGTATAAAAGTTGTCGTATTCGTGAATTTCTTCGCCTGTCTTGGGGTTTCGGTAGGCAATGAGGAAGTTCTCTTCGCTTGCCGAAGTGAGTTTTTGGTAAGTACCAAATACCGAAAACTGCAAGTTAGGCACAATATCATAGTTAATAACACCTTGTACTTTTCTGTTGCGAGTAAGATAATAGTTCTCACCACGTGCAATGATAAAGTTGGTAGTATTTTCAAAATCTAATTTGGTATCGTCGTGCATCACAAAGGTACCCAATTGCAAATTGTCGTTCTGATAGCCTGCTCCAAAGGTAATACGCGGACTGTGAGAGATAAGGTATTTACCACTGATACCGTATTTAAACTCTTTGTCTCTCACCCCATAAGCTCCGTATACATAGGTGCGGAAGCGGTCATCGGTAGAGAAGAACGAACGAAAGCCAGCTCTTAGCCGTAAACCCTCTACGTTGTTGCTCGAGAAAGTTTGCCAAAACCTGCCAAACTGCATATAATTGCCAATAGGAATATAGCCCGACGTCACGATATCAGTTACATCTCCTATCATCTTGATGCGTTTATTGCTCCCCACTTCCCGAATCAGAACTTTTGTTTTAGTGAGGTCTGCTCCTCCTAAGGTATTTGCGTCCCAATAACTATCGTCTTTGTAAAACTGATTTTTCGCAACCTTTACCACCTGCTCGTCATAAAAATTAGCAGGTTTAGGCTTGTTGAGAACAATATCCGAAAAAGTGATGTAGTTCTTTACATACAATCCCTTTTCTTCGTCTTTCTTTGTCAGGAGCGTAAAGTCCCCTTCTTGTATCTCGTGTTCAGGAAGGTAAATACTGTCGTTGGCAATGGTAAAGTATTTTTCAAAAGAAAGTCCACGTACTAAGTTGATATTCGTTTTAGCCGTAGTATGCATCTGTATCGAACTCACTATATAGGTCTTAGTGTCTACTTCAAACTTTCCCTCTAATGCTAAATCTTGGTCATCACGAGGAAAAAAGTTGATGCGATAGAACGAGCGGTCGTCTCTCTGAATTGTATCGCTCAGCACGTACAGATATACGCCATAACCAAACTCTGCTAGCGGACTCACAAAGGGCTTGTTCAGTATCATATAAGTATTGTCGTAAATATCAAAATCGTCAAACGACTGACTTACGCGTTCCAATCCAAATCCTTGTTGTACAATCCCTTGAGCACGTTCAGCTTCTATGTCTACTCGCTTTTTCCCCAACTGATTGTTGCCGTAAACCGTTTCTATTTTTTCAGTGAGATACATTGGCAGAGAGAAGGTCTCTTTGTATTTCTTCTCAGAAAGAATACGCCTGATGGTGTCATATTCCTTTCCTAAAGCCTTTTTTAAGAAGATGGTATCGAGGTTGTTCACCCCCAATTCCGTTGTACTGTGTTTTTTAAACTGATACGCCGTAGCGTTTTGTAGTCCACGCTTCTTTTTATTCTTCCAAATACCTTGCAATACGGTATAGGCAGGGTTCTCTTTTTTAGAAAGTGCCTTAGTAGGTTTCGCTACAACTGTTACCTCTTCGAGCAATTCCCCTTCCACCAATACCACTACCAAATCCTTGGTGTTGTCTTTGTCTAAATGTATTTTCCTAGTGTTGTATCCTATAAGTGAAACTTCTAAATCCTTCTGTCTTTTCTCCGAATACAGAGAAAACCGCCCTTGGTCGTCGGTATAAGCTCCAATGGTAGTCTTTGCAAAAATCACATTGGCATAAGCCACGGGGTTACCGTTTTCATCAATCACTTTACCCGACACGTGTGTCTGCCCCCATACTTTTGTAAGACAGAGTATTAAACCGAATAAAAGGAGCAGTAAGAAGCGTTTTTTCATCGTATAAAATAACTTTTAAAATGCAAAGATATAAAAAATAATAAAAATAATATACAGAATGCTACTTTTCTAAAACCAAATCTACTGTATATTAACGTCAGTTCCATATAACAAAATACTGAATTATAATTATATTCGCATCATAATCCGTGTAAATCCAGCAACGAAGTTGCCAATCTGTGCCCATCACATTTGTCAATTATCAATTGTCAATTGTCAAATGAAAGACTATCCGTGTATTCCGTGTAATCAGTGCGCGACTTTAAAACAGCGAAGCTGTTTATTCATTTGATTAATGAAAGTTTAACTATATATTTCTTACGTCGAACTCACTTTATATTATTATACCCCCCCCCTTATTTTTTGTAGACCTGCCTTTCACGAAAATAAAACCCTCATTTTCCTTCTATTGTTCCTTTGTCATTCGTCACCCCCGTCCCTCTTCATTCGTCGTTCGTCCCTCGTCATTACTTCTCTTTTTCGTCATACTCCCCCTAGTGCCTATGGCCTAAGGCCTATCACCTATTCCTCTTTCTTTCGCCTCGAAACCCTGTTTTTACCATTTTTTATGTCGCTGTATTATACTATGAGTCAACTACTTATATACCCTTTCTATACCAATCGTCCAAGATTCGTATAAGCTTCCTATAAGCTCTCTATAAGCTAACCATACCCTCCTTATAGTCTTTTTTCACCAAAATCCCTCTCAGCTCCCTTCTGAAAAATTCCGTTTCCTTCCGAATCCTCCTATTCCCTTCCTCAGCTTATCCCACTTGTCCGAACCACCTGAGTCTCTCCGGAATTCTTCAACTAATTTCCACTACTTCCTAATTTACTAATTTCCCAATAATAAAAAAATACCAAAGGAAGTAGCACACGCTGCTTCCTTTGGTAATAAGGTTATTCAGAAATTAAATTGGAGACTTTAATTATGATTTTTTTGTAGGAATTAAGTTATTTAATAAAATATTTTATATTGTTTTTTTTAGAATTTTTATAATTACTCATACATCATATGATACCACTTTTTTGGCATTACTTTACGGTCTGTAGATAAAAAATGAACTCTTTTCTTTTCTCCTATTGGGTTTTTTAGTGTAAGATAAAAATCTTTTGATAAATGGTAGTTTTGTTCACTATCCTTTTCATATAACTTATATGTTTTAATATAAGTTGCTAAAAAACCAGAAAAATCTCTTTTTCCAAGAACTTCTTCATCTATGTCATCTCCATACTTTAATAGTACTATGTTTTCATTATTTAGTTCTATAACTATTCTATATTTAGGAGAAGAAGCATTATCTTTATCATAATCTAATTTATCAGCTCTTTTTAACTCATAATCTGATAATTTAATTAAGTTTTTATCATCTTCTTCTTTAAATATATTATGATAGGTAATCCCTAAATCTTTATAGTTATTGGGTGGCACATCTTTATTGTCTTTACTACAAGACAAAAATAAAGGTATAAATAAAAGTGTTAATATATATTTCATAATGTTTTAAATTTTAAAATTCTGTAAATCTGAAATTATTTCTTAAATTAATAGTTAAACTTTTCTTCCATTCTATACTTTCCTCCGTTAGCTATGGTGAGTGTGTATATTTTTGCTTGCCAACAATCACGTTCATCATCATTATAGCAATAACTTTTAGGATAGCAAGTACAAACTTCTACTTTTATATGGAATACATTATTGGATATTTTTCTTGCTATTGGAGGAGACCTATAAGGAGTATTGGCTTCGTAAAACTCAAAATAATCTTCTGCATATACAACGGCTTGTTCTGTTGTGTAACTTTTAACAGCTTTCCTTTTTACTGTTTTCTTTTGTTGTGCGTAAGTGCTTACTCCTATGAATAAACATAATACTAAGTACAATACTTTTTTCATTATTTTAAAATTATAAAGTTGTTTAAAATCGTACAACTAACCCTACTTTATCAGTACCTATAATAGGAGAAACTCCAAACTTTTTTTCTTGATTTCGGTTATAAGTTTCAATAGCTCTTAATCTTAACTTCTTCTTTTGTCCATTGAATATGCCTGCTGGAATCATAAAAACTAATGCTGGAACTAAAGGATATAGAGATGCTTTGTAATTCATTTCGTTTTGTTTACTATCACTACTTTTTTCTGTTTCACTTGCTAATAACATAATAGCACTTGTAGTAAGGCAAATGCCTGAAGATATGGAACAAATAATTTGTCCAGTTTGGAAGCCTTGTGCTCCTTTCCATTGTCTCTTAGCTTCAGGATCTTTATAGAGGAAACTTTTCATTTCTCCTCCACTAATTAATTGACCATTTAGATAAAACTCTCTACCTTTTTGGATAATAGTCTTTTTTATGGTGTCTTGCTCAACTTCTACTATTATTTCTTCTTGTTTAGGTTCCATTGTTTCTTTTTTAATGGTACGAAAACTTTCAGCAAAAATATCTTTTGAACCATTGGCATAACGTATCATTAGAACATCTGATTTAAGAATTGTGTAGGTAGGTCCTTCTAAGTTATCTGTTTTTTTGTACTTCACTTGAGAAGTATTTATTTCTAAGACCTTAGCTTGAATATCTTCACCTTTTTTAGTAGTAATAAGGTCTTGTGAGTAAGCCACAAAGCTAAATAATGTAAAGCATAAAAATAATAAGTGTTTCATATTAGTAAATATATTTAATAATTAATTTCATTTTTAATGACAAGCGAAGAAGTCTTTATTCTTAGAAGAGAAGTTGCATACGGCAAAGGAAGGCACATCTGTGCTTCCTTTGCTCTCAGGCTAACCTATATTCTGCGTTGCGATTGAAAGTTTCCAGTTTTCAGACAACAGAATAAAGCTAACGCTTTTTTGAATATGTGCATAATAGAAAAAGCGTGAGTAAATACTTTTTCTTTTGCTGTCTGAGGTACTGGATCACCTTGCAACACAAAAACAGGTATAACTCACGCCATAGGCGAAGAGCATTAACCCTTTTGAACTGCGTTGCGGTGAAAGTTTCCAGTTTTCAGACAACAGAACAAAAGCTAACGCTTTTAATATGTCTTTATTTTCGGTGCATAATTACGACTATTTTTTATACTACGCAAATATTTTAGCATTTATTTTTATTGTTTAATAGATAAGTTGTTTATTATCAGTTAAAAGACAAAAGGTAAAGCACAATTATCCACAGACAACTAATGTCTAAATTATTCACGGTTGTTAGCAATTAGTCCTTAGAGTTACTAAAGGCACTCAGAGCCTCTCCAAGACAGCCTCTCTAATATTCTCATCTACTAATTCTTTCATTTTCTAATTTTCCACCCGTCCCTCTTTATTCGTCATTCGTCCCTCGTCATTACTTCCCTTTTTCGTCATCATACTCTCCTTTTATTGTCGCTACATTCTCCCTCTCCTTGGGAGAGGGACGGGGAGAGGATTCTTTTTCTTTCGCCTCGAAACTCCGTTTTTAACATTTTTAGCGCTGTTGTATTACAGTATGAATCAACTACTTATATACCCTTTCTATACCAATCGTCCAAGATTCGTATAAGCTTCCTATAAGCTCTCTATAAGCTAACCCCACCCTCCTAACACCCTTTTTTCACCAAAACTTCTCTCAGATCTCTTCCGTTCTTTTTCGTTTCCTTCCGAATCCTCCTAAAAGTCCTCAACACATCGCTTTTTTATCTCAAACTTTGGCAAAGTTTTAAACTTTGCCAAAGTTGATTATTTCTGGCATTATTGGTATTTCTGGCATTATTGGTATTTCTGGCATTATTGGTATTTCTGGCATTATTGGCGTTTCTTGTATTATTGCCTTTCTTATTAAAAAAGGGACGTTTTATAAAACGTCCCTTGAATATACTTTATTTTTTTACCTTTTATCTTTTACCTTTTATCTTTTACCTTTTATCTTTTACCTTTTACTTAAACTTGAGCCTGAGCAACAAATCTCCTAAACCCTTCTTCTCCTTTTGGAGTATGTTTGAACACCCCACAATTCTCCAAAACCTCACAGAAAGTATCACCTATACTCCTATTAATAAAGTTATCTAAGTTCTCTATAGAAAGTGGAGTAGGGCAGGAGCTCACGTAACGTTCTAACCACTGAGTGTGTTTTTGCAAAGCAGAGTCAGCGTTCATTTTGGTATATACAGTGCTGAAAGCGTTACCAGCTGTAATAGCTTCACCAAGCAAGGTTTTAATACTCGCCATTTCAGTCTTTAACCTACCAGGTAAAATCGCTAAGCCCATCACCTCAATAATCCCAATGTTCTCTTTTTTGATATTGTGCAGATGTTCGTAAGGGTGAAAGATACCCATAGGGTGCTGGGCATCGGTGCGGTTGTTGCGCAAAGCCAAATCAAGTTCATATTTTCCGTTTTTAAAACGTGCCACAGGGTTTACCGTATTGTGACGCACACCCTCAGTATGCGAGTAGATGCCTAATGATTCATCGCTGTAGTTTATCCACGATTGCAAAATGACATCGGCTAAGGCGATGAGGCGCTCTTTCTCACCGCGTAATCGCAATACGCTCATAGGCCAATTTACGATGCCTGTTTCCACATCTTCAAAACCTTTGAAGCTCACGCGTTCTTTTATGGTAGCTTTTTCCATAGGGAAAACGTGTCGTCCGCCTTGAAAATGGTCGTGAGATAGGATAGAGCCTCCTACAATAGGTAAATCGGCATTAGAACTGAGGAAGTAATGAGGGAATTGCTCTACAAAGCCCAATACGTGCTCAAAGCAAGCCTTGTCAATCTTCATAGGGCGATGCTCACTCGAAAAGACGATACAATGCTCGTTGTAATAGATATAAGGGGAGTATTGGAAAAACCATTCCTCATTGGCTAAATCCAGCTTAATCGTGCGCAAGTTTTGGCGTCCAGCGTGATTTACGCGCCCCATATAGCCTTCGTTCTCTTTACAGAGCAAACATTTTGGGTAGTTAGTAGCTACCACATCTTTTTGGGCAGCAATATCACGAGGGTCTTTCTCCGGCTTAGAAAGGTTGATAGTAATTTCTAAATTGCCATAAGGGCTATTGTGTTCCCACAGAATGTTCTTAGAAATCCTATCGGTGCGTATGTAGTTGCTTTGCTTGTTCAGCTCATAAAACTGTTGGGTTGCCTGCTCTTTACTCCTTTGGTAAGTATGCCAAAAATCGTTGCGAATCACAGAAGTACGAGGTAATACCTGTCCCATAATCTTAGAGTTCAGCAGGTCGCGGAAAGTAAGCGTATCGGTAGTGAGGGTGCCGTTCTCAGCTGCCCACTGCACTAAGCGGTCGAGTACTTCCGTAGGATAAGTTATCTGGGCTACCTCTTTAGCGATTTGAGCTTGCTCTTCTTTTGTAAACTCGGTATAACTATCGCAACCAATACTTTCCAAAACAGCATTGGTAACAAGAATACGGTCGTCTTCCTTCACCAAGTTATGAAGTACCGCATAACTGATGAGCTTTTCTACTTCAATATAAACTTTCACCATTAATAATTATCAATTAATAATTAACAAGACTATTTGTTATTTAATAAGAAACTTATAAACGGTTTCTTGCTTGTACACTTCCCCTTTTTCTAAGGGTTTTACCCCAAACTTCGGCTGATTGATGCCATTGGGGAAATCTTGCATCTCAATAGCTACACCTACAAATCGTGGGTTTTTTGATGGTTTTTCTTTGGCAGTACATACCTTATCGAATACAGGAACATCATCTAAAAAGTTACCAGTGTAAATCACAGCCACACGTTGGGTAGTATAGGCTTCCATAGTAATACCACTGTGAGGAGAGTGCAATACCAACTGAGGAGCACCTTTGAGTCCGCTGTGGTTGAGCACAAAGGGGTGGTCGTAGGCACGAGTGATTTCGAATTGAGGGTGCCCTTCGGCAATACCCTCAGCGATGACTTTACCTTTGCGGAGGTCGAAAGTAGTACCTTTTACAGCTATGTAATCACCCGTAGGTATCAATCCTTCTGCCAATTCACAAATATTATCAGCAGCGATTTGTAGTACTTGGGTATCGCCATTCATTTCCATATCACCTGAAAGATTGAAATAACTGTGGTTGGTGATATTAAGGTAGGTTTTGGCATCGGCAACAGCTTCGTAAGCAATGTACAGACTGTTGTCATCAGTGATGGTGTAAATCACTTTGAAATCTACTTTTGCAGGGTAGCCTTCTTCACCATCAGGACTTGTGTAGTGCATTTCCAAGCCATTAGAAAGCTCTTTTACTTCAAAGAGTTTACTGCTAAAACCTTCTTTACCGCCGTGCAATGAGTTTTCACCATTGTTTTTAAATAGATGATAGGTTTTCCCGTCGATAGTGAAAGTAGCGTTGTGAATACGCCCTGAAGTGCGCCCTATGGTAGCTCCATTGTAGGCACCATTACCTATGTAATCTTCTAAATGTGCATAACCTAATACTACGTTTTTCAGTACGTTGTGCTTATCTTTTACAGCTATTTCGGTAATAGTACCGCCTAAGTTCAAAACAGACACGCGAAAGCCATTCGCATTCTGTAAGGTATATTGATAGACAGCCTGTCCGTTGTGAGTACCGAACAGGCTTTTGTTGATGGTTATCATACTTTGTCTTGTTTATAGTTTTTTAGCTCCGTCGCTTACAGAAGCGATATAGAAATCGGCAGCGTAACCTATTTTGTTTTTGTAAGCCTCGCCTACGTTTTTAATAAAATCGTCTACCTTGTCTTTTTTCACGATGCTTACAGTGCAACCACCAAAGCCAGCTCCCGTCATACGTGAACCTACTACCCCAGGTTGTTCCCAAGCAAGAGCAGCCAAAGTATCGAGTTCTACGCCTGTTACCTCATAATCGTCGCGCAAAGAAATGTGCGATTGGTTCATTAGCTTGCCAAACTCAGCTAAATTACCTGCTGAAAGCTCTTTTTGAGCTTTAAGAGTACGTTGGTTTTCATACACTGCGTGTTTAGCTCTTTTTTGACGAATAGGACTCTTAATGAGGTCTTTGTTAGCTTCAAATTGTTCAATAGAGAGTTCTCCTAAGGCTTTAATAGGCAATTTAGTTTGCAATTCGGCTAAGGCTTCATCACATTCGGCACGGCGTTCGTTATATTTAGAATCGGCGAGACCACGACGTTTGTTAGTGTTGGCAATCACGATTACCTCATCTTTGAGTACCACAGGGACATAGGTATATTTGAGTGTGTTGCAATCGAGGAGGATAGCGTGGTCTTTCTTACCCATAGCTACCGCAAATTGGTCCATAATACCAGAGTTTACCCCAATGAATAGGTTTTCAGTTTTCTTACCTAACTGCGCCATTTCCACAGGGTCGATAGAGAGGTGGAAGAGGTCTTTTAGCACAATAGCGGTAAGCATCTCAATAGAAGCAGAAGAAGAAAGCCCTGCGCCATTAGGAATATTCCCAGAGAAGAGAATATCGAAACCAGAGTCGATTTTTTGTCCTGCTTCGAGGAACATTTTAATCACACCCTTTGGGTAGTTAGCCCAATCGTGTTTTTTGTCGTTGGTAAGTTCGTCGAGAGTGAATTCCATTACGCCAAGGTCGGCAAAGTTTTCAGAATACATACGGAATTTGCGGTCATTGCGTTTTTTTACGAGACCGTAAGTACCTTTGTCGATAGCGCAAGGGAACACATTACCGCCATTGTAGTCGGTATGTTCACCGATGAGATTCACACGTCCTGGTGCGAAGAATTGTTTTTCGGCAGGAGCACCGAAAACTTCTTGAAACTTTTGTTCTAAGTGTTTCATATCGTTTTTAGTTTTTAGTTATTATTATTTAGTGGTTAGTATTATGGTTTCAACTTTGGCAAAGTTTCAAACTTAGGCAAAGGTTATATTACTTATTTAAAGTACTTTTTAGCAATTGCTCTGAGTTCTTTTTCTTTGTCTTCCAAACGCTGAAAGAGCACGAACTGGTTGCGGGCACGAATGTAATTCTCCTCAGGATATGAGGTTTTAAAGTACACATCGTTGTTAAAATAATCGGCGAGGAAACGGATACCGATAATGAATATCATATATTTGGCTCCGTCGACGATATGTTTTTTCTCTGAGGAAGTCATCACAGGGTTCATTACTGAAAAACCTTTGCAGAGCGCTTCGAAGAACTCGGTATTGAAAACGATTTTGCTTTCATCGGCTTCGTTTTCTTCGGTAGGGCTTACCGAAGTGCGTACCATATCGCCGAAATCGTAGAGTAAGATACCTTGCATCACTGTATCGAGGTCGATTACTCTAAAATCATCGGGATTGGATTTATTAATAAGTACATTATTGATTTTGGTATCGTTGTGGGTTACGCGTATAGGAATACGCTTTTCGTCTACTTCTTTTTGGATAAGGTCGAAAATTACCTTATGCTTTTGTGCAAATTCGTATAGCTTTTCAGCTTTGTCTTTGCGTGCAGGTGTTGCCTGAGCGTAAGCATCTTCGAGTTGTTGGAAGCGTAAATCTCCGTTATGGAAATTAGGAATGGTAGCCTGCAATCGAGAGGTGTCGATATTGGCAAAGGTTTTCATAAAAGTTGCAAAGGCGGTGGCAGCTTTTTCGGCTTGCCAAGGTGCTTCGATGAATTCATAAGAAGTATAGCCTTCTGCAAAAGGGAATACTCGCCATACAATGCCCTCGGCATTTACGGAGTATCCTCCTTGTTTAGCTTTCATCATTGGGAGAATGATGTGATTGTTGGGTTCAGTTTCCCAAAGCAGTTCGATGTTTTTGATGATGCTGTCGGGGGTTTTGAACACATTGCTGTTAATCCCTTGAAGGATATAATTTGTATCGGTGGTTTTTACCAAATACGTACGGTTGATGTGTCCGTTGCCATAAGGTTCCACAGAAAGGAGGTTTCCTTTCAAGTTAAATTGATTGGCTATTTCTTTCATTTTATTTAGGTATTAATTAGTTTTTTGGTTTTAGACAAGTTGGATTATTTGGACTTGTCGGAGGATTGAGACTTATTGAACTTTGCCAAAGTTTCAAACTTTAGCAAAGTTGAAAGCTGTTATCTTTTTAGTCTTCACTTGAATTAGAACCTATCAGGGTACTCGCCTTTATCTACGAGTTTTTGTATTTCGTTTTGTACCATTGCGAGGTCTTCGTGATAGGTCATACCGAACCAGTTGTCGTGATTGGGTAATACTTCTAATTTATATCCGTAATCCTTAATGGCGTGTTGTACTACCATAGGGATATAAAATTCGGATTTAGGGTCATTTTTATGTTCGGCTACAAATTCTTTGAAATAACGGTCGGCTATATCCAATACTTCGTGAGTAAACCCCCAGAAGTTCATAGATACGTAGGTGCTTAGGGGATACTCGGTGCCCGTAGCCTCATCAATAGCAGTAGTATTGCTGTTTTTGCGTAATTTAGTAGCTTCGTTGATAGAGAGTAGGTGATGATTGGCGTCTACTTCGCAGATACCGCGTGAAACAGTTCCGTTTTCACTAAGGGTATTTTTCAGTAGATATCCTCCTGAGAAGAAAGTTTTTTCTTTACCAGCATTGAGCGCTTCGTACATTAAACGAAAGCCTTCTTTGCCATAATAATCATCGGCATTGATGATGAGGAATGGGTTTTTTACAAACTCTTTTACACAAAGCATAGCGTGCCCTGTACCCCAAGGTTTTTTACGTTCGATGCCTTTTGGGTTAAAATCGTCTTGATATACATAAGTAATGGGCACATTATTGAATCGATTTTCTAAGTGTTGGCGTGCTAAATCGTCGATTTCACGACGGATGATGAGTACTACATTGTCGAAACCAGCTTGTAGAGCGTCGTAAATACCGTAATCAAACAAAGCGTTGCCATTGTGAATATTTTCTAACTGCTTGTCTGAACCAAAGCGACTTCCTAAACCTGCCGCTAAAATTACTAATGTTGTCATATAAAGTTAATTTCTTAATAAATAAAAGTCTTGATAAGTGAATGTACTTATTTTGCATCGGCAAAGATAGGGATAATTTTGTAATCTGGAAAAAAATATAACGAAATTTTTACGAAGAATTTAAAAATGCTTTCCGTTACTTGTTCTTTTATAAGAGTTTTGATAATGCCGATAATACCGATAATGTCAGTAATGCCAATTAACTTAGCCAAAGTTCAAACTTTGGCTAAGTGTGTAGCGCAAAAGCGACACACCGGAGTTTTTCGGAGAATCTCGGGGGGGACTTTGAAAGTCTCGGGCGGGGAAGTGAAAGGATTGAAAATTTGAGGAGGAACGAAAGTTTTTGGAAGGATTTTAGAAAGGTTTAGAAAGATATTGAAGGTATGGTTTAGTGTACTTAGCTTATAGAAAGCTTATAGGAAGCTTATACGAATCTTGGACGATTGGTATACAACGACTGTATTAAACGTTGAGAAACAGGCATTTAGGAGGTGTTAAAGATATATTAAAACGAAAGCTAAGGCGTAGGGGTGTACTTTCGTAATTTAGGGTAAAGGGCGTTTGGGGCAGGGGAGGGTTATACGAATAGTATTGGTAAATTAGTTTTTTTTGTTACCTTTGTGCTTTCATTGCTTATTAGCTTTCGCTTTTACTTATAAGTTATGGTATCAGAAAAAGATTTAGAAGCCTTAATGGCTCAGGTAGATGGTGCTGTGGACAGGCAGTACGACTTCATTAAAGAGATGAAGCAGATAAAGCAAACGCTTTGGGAACTGAAAGCCCAAATGCGCGCTACTTCGGTATTAACTTCGACGGTACCCGCAGAAACGGCAGTGCCTGAGGGTACACGTGAGGCAGTAACAGAGACTCCCCCTGTGGAAACGGTAGCTCCTGTTCAGGAACAAACCGTAATAAATACTGTGACTGAGGAGATGACGGCAGCTCTTGTAGAGAAGCAAACGCCTGTTGCGACGGTTGCTGAAGCGGTGCAAGAAACTTCACAACCGAAACAAGAGACCCCTCCGATTACTTTTACTACAAAAACGAATCCGTTTGCGCCTAAAAAGAAGGTGAGAAATCCGTTTGAGCCGAAGCAATCTACTAACTGGGAGCGATTTATCGGTGAAAATTTGTTTAGCAAGATAGGGATAGTGATTATTATTATTGGGGTGTTTATAGGGGTGAAATACTCTATTCAGCATAACCTTATCAGCCCTGCAATGCGCTTGGTTTTAGGTTACTTAATGGGTATAGGGCTTTTTGTAACGGGAGCTATGCTCAAGAAAAAATATGAGAGTTTTAGTGCTATCTTGGTGAGTGGAGCAATGACGATTTTTTACTTCGTCACCTTTATTGCATATGCTGTTTTTGGTTATTTCCCGCAATCTCTTGCCTTTGTGCTGATGTTCCTCTTTACAGCCTTTACGGTACTTGCTTCGTTGAGCTATAACCAAGTGGTGATAGCTATTATAGGGCTTGTGGGAGGTTATGCGGTACCTTTTCTTTTGAGTAATAACTCGGGTCAGGTAGAAATCCTATTTGCGTATACAGCAATTATTAATATAGGTGTGCTGATACTTTCGTTTTATAAGCAATGGCGTTCACTGTACATTTCGGCGTTGTTCCTCACTTGGCTATTGTTGTTCTCGACGTGGGCATCGGCTTATCAGTACGACGATTTTGTACCTTACTTTGTATTTAATTTGGTAACGTTCCTCACTTTCTATGTTGCTTTTATAGCTCAGAAAATACACAGGGTACAGGAATTGGAAGCGGTAGATGTGCTTTTGTTCTTGTTTAGTAGCTTGTCGTTCTACGCAATGGGTGTTTGGCTTGTAGCGGATTATTATCCTAATAATCGGACTTTTGTGGCGATGTTTACATTGCTTAACGCTGTATTTCACTTTTTGGTGGGTTATTATTTTCACCTCAAAAAGACGCCTTCTCAGGCTTTGAAATACTTAGTTTTGGTGTTGGCACTCTCATTTGCTACTTTGGTAATCCCGATACAGTTTAAAGGAACGTGGATAACTATCTTCTGGATAGCCGAAGCTGCGTTACTCTTTGGGTTTGGACGTACTAAAAAAATGCCTGTGTACGAGCGAATTTCATACGCAGTAGTGATTTTGGCTACTTTCAGTTTGCTGATAGATTGGGGGAAAGGCTCTTATAGTATCTTTGATATGGAAGACGCGAGTGCTTATATCACACCTTTTGCTAACTCGCTCTTTATTACAGGGTTACTTTATAGTGTGGCGGTAGGAGCAATGGCTTATATCAATGATAAATACAAAGAGGCAGGGACGCTTAATAAAGTGTTGAGCTTTTTGTTCAATATTTTTTCAGTACTTATTTTGTATTGCACTTTTTACAGAGAGATAAGCGTGTTTTGCGATATGAGGGCTTTACATCAAGACCCTGAAATTTACAGCCATTATGTGGCATATCAAGACTTGAACACTTTTAAAGGGGTATGGCATATTATATACAGTGTGTTGTTTATCTCGGCTTATAGTTTTCTGAATGTGAAGTACCTGAAAAAGAAATTGTTGGCAGAACTACAAATAGGCTTAAACTTTTTGTTACTGACTATATTTATGACCTTGGGGCTTTACTATTTCAGTGAGTTGCGTGAACGTTATATGGAAGAAGCGCAGGAAGGAGGACAGTTATCACTTTGGTTTTTAAATATTAGATATGTGGGGTTGCTCTCGCTGGTGGTATTAGGCAATAGCATTTATGCCCTCAGTAAGTTTTTGGAATTTAAAACAGGAGCAAGGCGTGTATTGGAAATGTTGTTGCATCTGGTTATTTTGTGGGTTGCTAGCAGTGAATTACTGCACTGGACAGATATATATGAATCGGTAGCTAATTATAAATTAGGTCTTACAATTTTATGGGGAGGTTATGCTATTTTATTGGTAGTATTGGGTATTTTTAAAAGGAAGAAATACCAGCGAATATCGGGTATTATACTGGTAGGTTTTACGCTGTTGAAGTTATTCTTTTACGATACTACCCACCTCGACACTCTTCATAAGACCATAGTGTTTGTACTGCTTGGGGTATTGCTACTGGTAGCATCGTTCCTCTATAACAAATATACCAAAGAGATAGAGGGGGAGCAAAAATAAGAGGATAGAAGATTAAAAAGAGAGAGAAAAAATGCTAAATGTGTATTATTTTTCCAAATAAGAAGAGAGAGATTAGAGGAGTTAGTTTTATTATAGTAAGCTGTAAATCAAACTAATAAAAGACGAAGATTGTTGTAAGGAAAATTTTTTGATAAAAAAATACATATAATTAAAATAAAAGCATTACTTTTGTGCCATAATAACCAAAATTTAATTTTGTAATGATTAGAGATTATAGAGACATTAAGCTTACTGTACAACGTCCTACTCCTATTGACAAGGAGGTGAACTGGAATAAATCGTTGGTAGTGATTAGTGAAACTGATATTTATGGTCGTATTACCAATGTAAACGATGTGTTTTGCAATGTTTGTGGCTATAGTGCTGCGGAAATGGTAGGGCAACCACATAGTATCATTCGCCACCCTGATATGCCTAAACTGATTTTTAAACTGCTTTGGGATAACCTTAAATTGGGGAATAACTTTATTGGGGTAATTAAGAACTTAGCAAAATCAGGGGAGTATTATTGGGTAATCACCGATTTTGAAATGCGTAGAGATGCTGAAGGAAATATCACACACTACATTGCACGTCGTAGATCGGTGCCCAAAGGAGTAATAGACAACTATGTAGCTCCGTTTTATGATACGCTTTTGAAGCTTGAGAAGATAGGTGGAATGGAGCTTAGCACCCGTTTTTTCAAGAACTACTTAGCTAAACAAGGCAAGGATTATATTGATTTCATTATAGATATAATGAATGAAAATAGAGAAAATGTGTCTTTCGAAGAAAATCAAGTATCATCAGTAGATACAACACAAGTGATTTCAGATGATATTGTAACTATGAATGAGGCTCAAAACGAGAAACGCAAGAGTTTCTTTGGTAGATTGTTTGTGCAATAACTATCTAGAGCAACTTATGTGATTAACTAAAAAATTTAAAATAATATGTCAGAATTTAAAAGTGCTGTACCTACAATTGCAAGACCCACTCCTATTGACCGTGAAGTACAGTGGGATAAGACCAAAGTACTCATCAGTGAAACAGATGCGATTGGTACTATTACCAAAGTGAATGATGTGTTTTGTGAGGTATCACACTACACTGCTGAAGAACTCATAGGACAACCTCATAACTTGATACGCCACCCCGATATGCCAAAACTTATTTTTAAGCTTCTTTGGGATAACTTAAAGGCGGGAAATAACTTTGTGGGTGTGATTAAGAACTTAGCTAAAACAGGAGAATACTACTGGGTGGTTACTGATTTTGAAATGCGTCGTGATGCATCGGGTAATATTACACATTACATTGGCAGAAGAAGATCGGTGCCTGAAGCAGCGATTAAAGACTATTTGGCACCTTTCTATGATTCACTTTTGAAAATGGAAAGAATAGGGGGGGTAGAATTGAGCAGTCGTTTCTTTAAAAACTATTTGGCTAAGCAAGGGAAGGACTATGTTGACTTTGTGATTAGTATTATGTCAGAGGGTCAAACTAAATTTACAGCTGAAACTGTATCGGGTGTTGATAATAACAACGTGACAGTATCTGACGATATTTACCAAATGGATGACTCGAAGAATGAAAAGCGCAAGAACTTCTTCGAGCGTTTGTTTAACTAATAAAAACATTAGACAGAGATAAGAGAGGAATAGAGGTGGACTCTATTCCTCTTTTTTGTGGCATAGGATTTGTTATTTATTGAGCGTGGATTGTGAATTGAAAATTATTTTATACTTTTGCCCCGACTAATTAATTCAATAACGAAATGGACTTAACAGCCTATCACTTTGTATCGCTGTTTCGCAATAATGTACAGCAATACCCACAGAAAGACGCTTTGATGGGAAGAGACGCTTCTTCTCATTGGAAAGGTATTACGTGGGAGACCTTAGGCAGTACCACAACCCTTTTATCTAAATCTCTGCTTTCATTGGGTATCCAACCCCAAGAAACTGTAGGAATTCTTGCACAGAACACCCCACAATGGTCGCTTGTTGACCTTGCTTGCTTGCAAATACGTGCCATTCCGGTACCCATATATACTACAAATACTGCTGAACAAGCCCTCTACGTGATGAATCACGCTGAGGTGAAAGTGCTGTTTGTGGGCGATGAAAAGCAATACCACAAAGCTCTTGAAGTAGCCTCTCAGTGCCCCACCTTGCAAATGATTGTGGTATGTGATAACGAAGTGCCTCTTACTGAAAAACAGTATTCCATTCACTGGAATGACTTTTTGGCACTCGGTAATAGTCCGCAGTATGATACAGAGTTAGACAAGCGCATTGTAGAACGCAATTTAGACGACCTTTTTACGATTATCTACACTTCGGGTACTACGGGTGAGCCCAAGGGAGTAATGCTCACTTATGAGAATTTAGCTTTCCAGATGGTAGGACATACCGAGCGCTTATCTACCGTAGATAACACTGATACGTCATTGGCTTTCTTGCCACTATCGCACGTATTTGAACGCGCGTGGACGTACTTCTGCCTTTACAAAGCAGTTACTGTTTATTACTTAGATGATACTAACTTAGTGCGCGAAGCCCTTGCTGAGGTACGCCCTACCTTGATGTGTGCTGTACCGCGCTTCTACGAAAAGATATTTGCCACCGTACACGACCGAGCTGACGCATCGTCATTTGTAAAGCGTAAGCTCTTCCGCTTGGCAATAGCTACTGGTAAACGAGTATTGGCATTACGCGAACAAGGTAAGAAACCGTCGTTTGTCTTACAGAAAGCTTATAACCTTTTTGATAAAATGGTTTATAAGAAACTGAAAGAGGCTCTTGGTGGACGCATTAAGTTTATGCCTTGTGGAGGGGCTAACCTCGAACCTAGTATCGGACGTTTCTTTCAGTCGATAGGTATTAACCTAAAATTAGGTTATGGGATGACCGAAACGACTGCTACTATATCTTGTTGGGGCGACGATCGTATCAACCCACAATCGGTAGGGAATGTGATGCCTAATGTACAAGTGCGGATAGGAGAGGAGAACGAGATATTGGTAAAAGGAGGAATGGTGATGAAGGGTTACTACAAGAACCCAGAAGAAACCGCCAAAGCTTTTACTCCTGATGGTTATTTACGCACGGGAGATGCGGGTAATTTGGACGGGAATAACAATCTCTTTATCACCGAGCGCATTAAAGAACTGATGAAGACCTCTAACGGCAAATACATTGCTCCACAGATGATTGAAGGCAAGGTAGGGAAGTATAACCTTATAGAACAAATAGCCGTGATTGCTGATGGTAAGAAGTTTGTTTCTGCCCTTATTGTACCTAACTACGAGATGCTCTCACAAGCACTAAAAGATCTCAACCTTAAGTACAAAAACACGGCAGATATGATAAAGCATAGCCAAGTGATTGAGTACATAGGTAAGCAACTACAAAAATTTCAGAAAGACCTACCCGACTACGAGCAGATTAAGAAGTTTACGCTTCTGCCTTCGGCTTTCACTATTGAGCGTAATGAGATTACTCCTTCGCTTAAACTCAGAAGAAAAGTGATTTATGCCAATTATAGTCGTGAAATAGAGGCGATGTACAGATAAAGATATTAGAGACTATCCGTAAAAGCATTGTTGTATTTTCTTATTTTGTACCTTTGCACCCGATTTTTAATATTATCTGCTAATCGAAGAGTAATTTGTATGAAAAGATTCTTATTTATGGCAATATTAAGTTGCCTTGCTCTTGTGTCTGTACAATGTACCAAAACCGACACAGAACGTGTAGAAATTAAAGGAGAACGCGGTGAACGTGGCAACTTAATCCTCTCAGGAATAGGCGTGCCTGATGCTTCTCAAGGAACGATAGGCGATTATTATCTCGACCTATCTACAGCCAATCTTTATGGAGCTAAAACAGCACAAGGCTGGGGGACTCCTATTTCTTTAAAAGGCTTAAAAGGTGATGCGGGAGCCGATGGTGCTAATGGTACCAACGGTCAAAACGGAAAAGATGCTCCTGTACCTCAAATAAAAAATGGCTTTTGGTATATAGGTGAAACAAATACTCATATTAAAGCCCAAGGAGAAAAAGGTACTGATGGTACTAATGGTCAAAACGGTCAAAACGGTCAAAATGGTCTTACGCCTCATATAGGAGAGAATGGTAATTGGTTTATAGGGAATCAAGATACTTATATAAAAGCTCAAGGAGACAAAGGAGAAACAGGTGCTACGGGTGCTACAGGAGCACAAGGACTTCCCGGTAAAGATGGCTCTAAAATATATTCAGGACAAGGCAAACCTGTGAGTCAAGGAATAGAAGGTGATTACTATATCGATACTGAAGCTAAAATATTCTATGGACCTAAAACCAATACAGGTTGGCCTTCTACCGGTATTTCTCTTACCGCTCAACAAATGAGTGACACAGACTATGAACTTAGCACTGACGGAAAAATATTGCTAAAATGGAAAAATGAGAAAACACTTTTTATCGATATGAATACTGACCCTAAGCTAAAAGATGTAGAAATCATAGCTGACAATGCTTTTAACGCAGAAATAAATAAACTCACATACCAGTTGAGAACTTTCGTCATTGGGGATAAAGTAAAAGATATAGGGGCTAAGGCTTTCTATCTATGTACTAAATTGACAAGTGTAGAAGTATCGAATGAGAATATAAGAAGAGAGATTACAAAAATAAAAACGCAAACCTTTGCTAATTGTACTCATCTACAAAATGTAGATATTCCTTCGAGCGTTACTACTATTGAAGCAAGAGCTTTCACAGGTTGTAATAGACTTACAAGTGTTATACTTCCTGAAACAGTAAACAATATAGTAAATAATGCCTTTGCAAAGTGTGATAATTTGCATACCGTAATCATACGTAACCCTAATGCTTTTAGTATAGGCACTATGGCATTTAATCAAACACTATTGCGCAACATTTATGTCCCTTCCGGGAAAGTAGAGGAATATAAAATATTAAACCCTCAATACAAAGATTTTATCAAATAAGATATAAACAAAAAAAGCTACCAATTCGGTAGCTTTTTTTATTACCTTTTATCTTTTACCTGTTACCTGAATAAACGCTTCTTCCAAATTAAAAGCTTGCACTTCGGTAATAAGGTTTTGAGGCGTGTCTTCTTTTAGCAATTGTCCTTCGTTTAAAATACCAACACGGTCACAAAAATCCTGTGCCTCTTGTAAATGATGGGAGGTGTAAAGTATCGACATTCCTCCTCTGTTCAATTCCTTTAAATAATCGATAATAATATTTTTGGATTGCACATCTACCCCCACCGTAGGTTCATCTAAGAAAAGCACCTCAGGGCTGTGCAATATACCCGCCACCAAGTTGATACGGCGTTTCATTCCTCCCGAAAAATGAGCAATCTTCTTATTGGCAACTGAGGCTAAGGCTACTCGTTCAAGGGCTTCGTCGGTGAGTGCTTTTAGTTGTTTGCCTTTGAGTCCATACAGGCTACCGAAATAATGCAAGTTTTCGCGAGCGGTAAGCGTAGGATACAAAGCGTATTCTTGCGGAACCACCCCTATTTTATACCTAAGGCTTGTATCTTTATAAGTAAGTCCTACAATAGAAAAACTCCCCATCGTAGGTTTGATACTCCCAAAAAGAATAGACATCAAGGTAGTTTTTCCCGCTCCATTAGGTCCTAAAATACCATAAATTTCTCCTCTTCTCACCTTAAACGACACATCGTTTAAAGCAAGGCTAGTGGCTTCTTTATATTGTTTGCTGAGGTGGGTTACCTCAATGGCATTGGGGGGTGTACTCATATTCTCAAAAGCTGAAAAGCGGGGCAAGATAGTCAAAATATTGCAATTAGCAAAGTTTTTTGTACATTTGCAGGGTTTTAATAGGTAACAAGTAACACAGTGAACGAAAATGTAACGCTTAGAATAGCAATGCCTCAGGATACTCCTGCTATTTGGGCAATCCTATCTGCTGCTATTGAGCGTCGCAAAGCCGATGGCAGTAACCAGTGGCAAGACGGCTACCCTAATGAACAGGTGATAGCTAACGATATCACCCATCAATATGGCTATGTACTCACAGAAGGCGACGAAATATTAGGCTATGTTGCTCTCCTCATCAACAGCGAACCTGCTTATGAGGCTATCAAGGGCAAATGGCTTACCAATGCCGACTTTATGGTATTTCATCGCGTAGCAATTTCGCCTGACCATTTGGGGCGTGGCTTAGCAAAGTTTCTTCTTCAAAAGATAGAAGAAATAGCTCACAATAAAGGCATTCCTTCTTTGCGAGCCGATACTAATTTCGATAATGCCCCGATGTTACACCTATTCGAAAAATTAGGCTATAAGTACTGCGGTGAAGTTACTTTCAGAGGTACTCCCCGCAAAGCCTTTGAGAAAAAATTATGAATCAAGAATTACTCACCTATTTAGAACATTTTATTACCGAAGAACGCAAGGAACGTTTTTTACAGGTGATAAGCGCGCGTACCAATCACTTTACGGTAGCGATGGAAGATGTATTCCAAATGCATAACACCAGTGCCGTAGTGCGCACTTGCGAAGTCTTTGGCGTACAACAAGCACACAGCATAGAAGGACGATTTGGCAAACGCCTCGATGCCAAAATAGCAATGGGTGCTCAAAAATGGGTAGACGTCTTCCGCTATAACGACACCCAAAGTTGTATTGAGGCCCTCCGTGCCCAAGGTTACCAAATTGTGGCAACAACCCCACACAAGGACGCTTATTTCCTCAACGACTTCGATATTAGTAAAAAGAGTGTTTTCTTCTTTGGTACAGAAAAAGAAGGGCTCTCTGAGCAAGTACTCTCACAAGCTGACACATATTTAAAAATTCCAATGGTAGGTTTTACCGAAAGTTTAAATATCTCGGTAGCGGTAGCCATTGTCCTGCAACAGCTTACTGATAAACTCCGCCGTAGCCAAGTAGCTTGGCAACTCACCGACGAAGAACGCCTCAGCACTCTTATCAATTGGACAAAGAAATCCATTCGCAACGTAAAAGATGTGCTAAAACGCTACGAAGAACTCACCGCTCAAAAATAAAAACCTTCAATAAACTTCCTCCTATCTTCGCATTAACTACAAGAAATCTTCATCATTTCTTTGTTCATTCTTTTCCTACTTGCCTGCCCTGCTACGACTGCCCGTGCGGCTTGCACCGTCTTTTGTATGAACTTTGCCAAAGTTTCAAACATTGCCAAAGTTGAACTCCACTAATAACCTTCTTTCTATCTCTATCTTAGATTCGCCTTACCTTCATCGTAGGTTCGTTTTCTGTTCGTCATTCCTTCGTCTTTTGTTCGTTGTAGACCCACTGTAGACCCACTGTAGAGCCACTGTAGAGCCACTGTAGAGCCACTCATCGTTCGATTATCCCATAAGCTTTGTATAATCCTCCCCCAATTTCACCATTAACCATTAATCATTAACTACGCTTCCCATTTTCTAATTTTTAAATTTGCTAATTTTCTAATCTTTATTTGGCATTTCTGGTATTTAAGGTATTACAATTTCTTCACTCATTTTTTTCATAATTCGTAATCCGTAATTCGTAATTATTTTTTACCTTTGCACCGAGAAGAGATTTTTAACCATTTACAGAAATGAATACTATAACAAAAACAAACTTTAAATTCCCTAAACAAAAATCCGTTTACAGAGGGAAAGTGCGTGATGTGTATCAACTTAAAGATGATACCCTCATTATGATTGCTACCGACCGTATTTCGGCTTTCGATACCATTCTACCCAAAGGTATTCCTTACAAAGGTCAGATATTAAATCAAATGGCTGTAAGTTTCTTGCAACAAACCGAAGATATTGTACCTAATTGGCTTATTGCTTCTCCTGACCCTAATGTTTCTATTGGTCAAGTATGCGAACCGCTAAAAGTGGAAATGGTCATTCGCGGTTATCTTGCAGGACACTCGGCTCGTCTCTACAAAAATGGCGTGCGCAAACTATCGGGCGTCCCCTTGCCAGAAGGCTTGCGAGAGTTCGATATGTTCCCACAACACCCCATTATTACTCCGGCTACCAAAGCCGAACAAGGCTTGCACGACGAAGATATTTCCCGTGAAGACCTCATTCGCAAAGGAATTGTAAGTGAGGAAGACTATCGATTGATGGAAAAATACACCTACGCACTCTTTGCTCGCGGTACTGAAATCGCCTCTAAACACGGACTCATCTTGGTAGATACTAAATACGAATTTGGTAAAACTCGCGATGGCGAAATAGTGCTCATCGACGAAATTCACACCCCCGATTCCTCTCGTTATTTCTATAAAGAAGGCTATGACGAACGACAAGAAAACGGTGAGCCTCAAATACAGCTTTCCAAGGAGTTCGTACGCCAGTGGCTCATTTCGAAGGGCTTTCAAGGTGAAAAAGGGCAAAAAGTACCTACGATGACTGATGAGTATGTACAATCCGTTTCTGAGCGTTATATAGAGCTCTACGAGAACATTATGGGCGAGAAATTCCTCCCCGCCGATACTTCCGATATAGAGAACCGCATCTACGACAACATAATGCGATTTTTGCAGAATCAATAATCAATGAAAAAAGGTCGCTTTTGCGCCCTATACTTTGCCAAAGTTGAATAGCGCTCGTTAATTGTTAATTGTCAATTGTTAATTGAACCACGATGTCTACATATCATTAGGAAGTAACTTAGGAAATCGTAAAGCCTACCTGCAACAAGCCATTGAAGGCATTGCGATGCGGGTAGGTACTATTGTCGATATAGCCCCTGTTTACGAAACACCCTCGTGGGGTTTTTCGGGGGAAGCTTTCCTGAACACCTGCTTGCTATGTCGTACCTTTCTATCACCTGAGGAAGTATTAGTACAGCTCTTGCAAATAGAACAAGAACTCGGGCGAGAGCGTATGCCTCAATCCAAAGGCTACCAATCGCGCACTATCGACCTCGATATTCTTTTCTACGACGATAAAGTTATTAATACCGAAGTGCTCACCGTGCCTCATCCTCTCTTGCATCGCCGTAAGTTTGTGCTGAAACCTTTGGCAAATATCGACGACCTCAAAGTACACCCTGTACTCAAAAAAACGGTTGCCGAACTCCTCCGCACTACCGATGATACTTCACCCGTGCAACGTCTTACCGACCAACTGTCGTTTCCTGCACAAAAATCACCTTTCTTGAATTATAAGTATATTGCTATTGAGGGGAATATAGGTTCTGGAAAGACCACTTTGGCAACTAAAATAGCCGAAGACTTTAATGCAAAGCTCATCTTAGAACAGTTTTCTGATAATCCTTTCCTGCCTAAATTCTACGAGAACCCCAAACAATACGGTTTTACGTTGGAGATGTCGTTCCTTACCGAACGCTACCAGCAAATGTGTGAACAGTTGGCACAAATGGACTTGTTCAAGGAGTTCGTCGTCTCCGATTATGATATCTTCAAATCACTTATCTTTTCTAAGGTTACTCTTACCGATGATGAATTTGTGTTGTACCGTAAGCTTTTTTATATTCTTTATAGCCAAATCATCAAACCCGATTTGTATGTATTCCTCTATCAAAATACCGACCGTCTTATTGAAAATATCAAGAAACGCGGCAGGGAGTACGAACAAAACATTTCTCCCGATTATCTGAAAAAGATACACTATGGCTATTTAGATTTCATACAGAAGAATACCGCTATGAATTCTCTTATCATTGATGTAACCGACCTCGATTTTGTAAAACACTACACTCATTACGAGTATATTATAGAAAAGATACGCGAGAATTAATTTTCAGTATGTACTTTGCCAAAGTTTTAAATTTTGGCAAAGTTGAATAACTTTTATTTTGATAAATCTACTCTAAAAATACGGTTTTCTATGCATTATAAGTATCCAAATGAAGAAACACAATATGGTTTATACCAATTGGATAGTTTATAAAAGAGTAGACAAAATACTATTTCTCCTAATTAGCTAATTCACAAATTAGCTAATTTGTCAATTATTCGTATCTTTGCCCCCGATTTTTAAACTACAACAAAATGTCAGCAGTTAGAAAAGAATACAAACGAGTAACTACCAAATCGGTAGTAGAGATGAAAGCCAATGGCGAAAAGATTTCGATGCTTACCGCCTACGATTATACATTTGCTAAGCTATTAGATAGTGCCGGTATCGATGTGCTATTGGTAGGCGACTCTGCCAGTAATGTAATGGCAGGTCACGAAACTACCCTCCCTATCACCTTAGACCAAATGATTTATCACGCCTCATCAGTAGTACGTGGGGTGAATCGTGCCCTTATAGTGGTAGATTTGCCTTTTGGTACTTACCAATCCGACCCTAAAAAGGCATTGCGCTCAGCTATTAGAATAATGAAAGAAAGTGGGGCTCACGCAATTAAATTGGAGGGAGGTAAGGAGGAAGCCGAGAGCATCAAGCGTATTGTAAATGCGGGTATTCCGGTAATGGGGCACTTGGGGCTCACTCCTCAATCTATTCACCAGTTTGGTTCATTCGCTTTGCGTGCTAAAGAAGAAGCCGAAGCCCAAAAACTCAAAGAAGATGCTAAGTTATTAGAACAATTGGGTTGTTTTGCTATTGTATTAGAGAAAATACCTGCTACATTGGCTGAAGAAGTAGCCAAGAGTGTGCATATTCCCATTATAGGGATTGGGGCTGGTAGTGCAGTAGATGGACAAGTATTGGTGATGCAGGATATGCTGGGTATGAGCAATGAATTCCAACCTCGTTTCTTGCGCAAATATGCTAATTTGCAAGAAGTGATTACTAATGCCGTATCGCATTACATCGAAGACGTAAAAAGCGTCGATTTTCCTAACGAAAAAGAACAGTATTAATGTTCCGTCATCAAGGTAAAAAACGTACCGCCAAACACAATCTACAAATAGCCGTAGTGCTCTCATTCGTCGCAGGAATGGTGAACGTTACTGGCTTTTTGTTTGTGGGTAAACTTACCACCAATGTTACGGGACATTTTGCATATTTTATCTATGACGTGTCGGTAGCTGAGTTTTGGAAAGGGCTCATTTACTTTCTTTACATCTTTGCTTTCCTCATAGGTTCTTTCACTTCGGGTTTACTGATTGAGGATGCTAATTATCATCGTACCCAGAACAAGTATCTCAAGCCTACACTCTTGGAGTGTTTGGCTTTGCTATCGGTAGTAGGGTTACACGCTTTTTCTTCCAATGACATTCCCGCCGATGTTACCGCTTGTATCTTGCTCTTTGCAATGGGCTTGCAGAATGCTTTTGTGACTAAAATCTCTAACTCGGTAGTGCGTACTACCCACCTTACAGGTCTTTTCACCGATTTAGGTATCGAAATCGCTCAAAGGCTCTACCTGAAACGCAATCACTACGAGCAGCAACACACGCATTTGAGAAACACCATTCGTCTCAGACTTTTTATCATTGCGTTCTTCTTTCTAGGGGGATTTAGTGCGGGGTATTTTTATATTGCACAAGGTTTTTCAATATATACTCTGCTCATTTCGGTAGCCATTCTTCTCTTAGGTCTTTTCTACGACGGAATGCGCTTTTTCTATTTCACTAATAAACGACATTATGAAACTTATCACAAACGCCGAAAACGTAGACGTGCTTTACGAAGACAATCACGTTATCGCCGTAAACAAGCGAGTAGGCGACATCGTGCAGGGAGACAAGACGGGGGACACTCCGCTTAGCGATATTGTCAGACAATACCTTAAAAAAAAATATAACAAACCTGGGGAGGTATTCCTTGGGGTAGTACATCGCTTAGATCGCCCTACTACGGGAGTGGTGCTCTTTGCCAAAACCTCTAAAGCTCTCGCACGCCTCAATACGATGTTTGCTAACAAACAGGAAGTACAGAAAACCTATTGGGCGTTGGTAGATGCAAAACCTCCTGTCGAGGAAGATACACTTACCCATTGGTTGGTGCGTAATGAAAAGCAAAACAAGTCAGTAGCATATAATAAAGAAATACAGCAAAGCAAGAAAGCTGTATTGCACTATAAGTTATTGAAATCTTATGAACGTTATTACCTATTAGAAATTGACCTCATCACGGGGCGTCACCACCAGATAAGAGCGCAATTAGCTACTATTGGATTGCACATCAAAGGAGACCTGAAGTACGGCGCTAAACGTTCCAATCCCGATGGAGGTATCTGTCTTCACGCTTATAGCTTACAGTTTGTGCACCCTGTAAAGAAAGAGCCTATTAAGATTATTGCAGAAGCCCCTTTCTCTTTCTTGTAGTTAATTGCTAATTCGTATAGCTTAGAGTCATAAAATTTTTACAATTTCATTTATACTTTCTTCTTCAGTAAGATTATCCATAGGGATAATATAGTTAGCTTGCATATAAAAAGGGTTGCGTTCAAACAGATGTTTGCGAATGAAATCCTCTAAATCAGCATCATTAATTTCAGAGAGTAGAGGGCGATGCGGTTTTTCTTTAATAAGGCGTTGGGCTAAGGTTTTAGGTTGGTATTTTAGATAAATAGATAAAGAAGTAGCTTGTTTTATTAAAGCCATATTATTGCCAAAGCACGGTGTTCCTCCTCCTAAGGATAATATAAAGTCTTCTTCTTTTTGTAATAATTCATTTAAATAAAGAGTTTCTTTTTTCCGAAAATAAATCTCTCCTTTACTACTAAAAATCTCTTGTACTGATAGCTTTTCACCTTCAGCAATATAAGAATCAAGATCAATAAAAGGAATGTTTTTAAGGTGAGCTATAGCTTCTCCAAGAGTAGTCTTACCACTTCCCATATAGCCAAGTAAAATTATTTTCATATATAAGGTATTGTATAATAGATGTTTGAAATGTAATGCTAAAAATAAACTGCAAAAATAATACTTTTTTTCTTGTTACATAAGAAATTTGTTATATCTTTGCACCCGCAAAACAATAAAGACACCGAATTGTTATAATGACTCGGTAGCTCAGCTGGTAGAGCACGACACTCTTAATGTTGGGGTCCAGGGTTCGAGCCCCAGCCAGGTCACAAGGGTTATACAATTTGTTTTTTTATTTTTAAGGGACTTGGTAGCTCAGTTGGTAGAGCACAACACTTTTAATGTTGGGGTCCTGGGTTCGAGCCCCAGCCAGGTCACAAATGCGTAAGCCTACGTGGAGAAATTGGTAGACTCGCCATCTTGAGGGGGTGGTGCTCGTTAGGGCGTGCTGGTTCGAATCCAGTCGTAGGCACAAAAAGATAAGACTACTTTATTGATAAAGTAGTCTTTTTTATTGTCTATATTTATATTTTTTTAATTATAGTATTTTTAAAGCACTTTCTTTAGTCCACCCTATTTTTCCATTAGCTAAACGAATTTTTATCCAATCATTATTCTTTTCTATAATTTCTACTTTAGTACCTTCGTGAAGCTGTACTACTTCATTGCTATAAGAATTGGCTTCAGAAAATACCCGTACCGTTTTATCAAATAAGATAGCGTACTTTTCACCGTCTACTTGCCTTTTATGAAAATCAGCGATGAAATAAGTACCTACCGCTACTGCTACTGATATGAACATCAAGGTGAAAAAGAGCCGTTTGAGGGCAGTTTGTTCTAAAAAGTAGTAACAAAAGAAACTCAATACAAATACCATTGCTCCTATTATGGAAAGCACTGCCCACGTTTGCAAGCTAAACAAACCTGTAATAGCATCGGAGAGCTGGCGTAACCAAGTTTTAGGTAGGGGTGTAATAGCATCTACCTTCATTTGGTTTGCCAATAGGAGTCCGTTTTTAGCCTGTTGGTTTTTGGGGTTTAGTTGGAGTGCTTTCTCATAATAATAGATACTTTCAGGCACGTGATTCAGTTTGTAATAAGTATTTGCTAAATTATAGTACAAAGCAGATGATTCTTTACCAGACTTCAAAATTGATTTGTATTGGTCAATTGCATTTTGGTACTCTCCTTGGTCGTAATATTGGGTTGCTTTCTCGAAAGGATTTTCGTTAGTTTGAGAGAAAACAGAGAAAGAGAGCAACAGCAAGAGTGATATGATGATGTTGTTTTTCATATTATTACTTGTTTTTCACTTGTTTGTCGAGGGCAGAGATTACTTGTACTGCCTCGCTAAAATCTTTTTCCATAGAAGCATCGGTGTGATGCTGAGAGTACCGTGCCATTTCGCAATTAGCGAGTAATGCCATAAACTGAGCTACGGTAGCTTCAGTAGCTTTTCGGCTGAGCAATAGTTCAGTGATTTTATCTTTGCTCATTTCAGCTGTTTCAATTTTTAATTTAGCTTTTAAGTAATTGTGCAAGGCGCGTTCTAACGCTTCGTAGAAGGTACCTTTATCACCTAATTTACGTTTAGCCTCTCCTAGATATTTCTTCGCTAATCTATTGGCTACTCTTACTTTATTGCCTTCGATATCTCCGGCTCTTTGCATTTTGATATGCCACCAGATAAGTACAATAGGGATAAGAAGCAAAGGCAAGAACAGCCATAAATAGTAAGCAGTAGAACCAAAGAATACAGGTTGGTGCATTGGCTGAAGGTCGGCATTGGTTTGAAGACCTTCTGGTTTTAGAGGAATGTTATTACTATTAGCCGTGTCATTAGGCTGGTTTTCGGCTGTAGGACCTTCGGTTACATCTATCCAAATATCTTCGGTTTTTACAGTTTCATATTTCTGAGTATTAGGGTTGAAATACGAGAAAGAGAGTCCTGAAATAGGATATTTCCCTTTGTATTCAGGAACGATAGTATAGGTTTGCTCTAAGCGTCCTTTCATTCCGTTAAGAGAAGTGTTGATGTCTTCTTTTTGTTCGGGAGCATACACTTCTAACGATGATGGGAAAGTAGGCTTAGGTAAATCAAACAGTTTAAAATTGCCATTACCTGATACTTCTATTTTTAGTTGAGTACTTTCATTAGCTTTGAGTGTTTGTTTAGTAGCATTTACGGAAAAAGAGAAGTTACCGACTGCTCCTGAGAAGTTTTCAGGTTTTCCTTCCTCAGGTAAGGGTTTTATGTTTAAAACGCGACTACCAGAGCTTACTTTGCGTGATATTTCTTCATAGAAAGGGCGTCCAAAGAAGTCTCGTTGTCCTGTAGGGGCATTGATAATAGCTTCTACAGACAGAGGTTCGAGAGTGATAGCACCTGTTTTTTGAGGGTAAAGCACTATTCTTTTTACTACAATACAACGGTAGGAACGACCTTGATAAGAGCAATTTTCTACCTCATAATTTTGCAGACGTATATCTTGACTCCAAAAGTTAGGGTATTTTGGTACATCTAACAAACGCAGGTTACTAAGAGATATTTCTCCTCCTACATAAAGTCGATATACCACACTTACAGCTTCGTTAAGGTATGGGTTGGGCTTTGAAACTTCGGCAAGAAGGAATAGGTTTTCACGTGCGATATCGTTAGTATTTCTGTCTATTGAGGGAGTTTTTACTGCCTCGGTAACAGTGATGGCTATGGGGTTTGTTTTATATGTTCTACCGTCAATTTCTATACTTGCTTGTCCTATGGTAAACTTACCTTTGGCAGTAGGTTGGAGAATGTAAATATAAGTTTTGGAGAAACTACTTACTCCATTAATCCACGATCTTGAAACCGATTGCGAAGGTCCCATTACTATGGTAAAACCGTGAAAGTTAGGCGGAGTAAAGTTATCGCCGTCTTTATTCATAGAGAACTCTATACGCAAGCGTTCGTTAGCCCCTAATTGATTTTTACTCACTTCGGCTTTGAACTCTACTTGTTGTGCATAGAGACTTTGGATTAAGAAAGTTATAAAGAATATTATCTTGTATTTCATTTTAGCTTTTACTTATTAAAAGGGCGAATAGCCATTCGTCCCTACTACTACCAATCTTTTTCAGTTTTAGCGCGTTGACCTTTTACTTTTTGGGCGTTAATTTTCTCTTGGGTTTTGCGCTCTTCGTTGTTCATTGCCTCCAAGATACGCTCCATTTGTTGTGGCGAAAGAGAAGAGGGACGTTGTTCACCTTGTCCTTGTCCGCTTTGGTTTTTATTCTGCTGGTTGTTTTGGTTAGGGTCTTTTTGGTCGTCGCCCTTATCTTTGTTTTTATCCTGTTTATCGCCTTGATCTTTTTTATTATCTTTATTGTCTTTGTTGTCCTGATTATTCTTGTTATCTTGGTTTTTATTCTGGTTATTTTGGTTCTGTTGATTATTTTGATTATTCTGATTTTGCTGGTTCTGTTGATTGTTTTGGTTTTGTTGATTGTTTTTATCTTTATTGTTTTTGTTGTTTTGAGGTGGAGGTGGGTTTTGTTTAAGCATTTCTTTGGCTACTGCCAAATTGTAACGGGTTTCTTCATCTTTAGGATTATGACGCAAGGCTTCTTTATAAGAGAGCACCGCCTTTTCGTACTCTTTGTTCTTCATAAAGGCATTGCCTAAATTGTGGAAAGCCTTGTGTTTTTCTTCTTCAGTTATCTTATCGGAGGTTGAGGCGTTTTTAAGTCGGGAGAAAGCCTCGTCATAACTCTTTTGTTGATAGTACATCGTACCGAGATTATACTGTGCAGTAGCGTTGTTTTTATCTTCGGCTATTGCTTTGCGATATTCTACTTCGGCTTGTACGGGTTTATCGCCTTTGAGAGCGGTGTTGCCCTCGTACGTATATTTTTTAGAGTTAGCAATTGCTTTTTGATCCTCTTTTTCGGCTTTGGATTGTGCAAAAGCAGAGAGGGATAGTAAGGATAATGTTATGTATAGAACGTTTTTCATAGTAGAAAATATCTCTTTGAAAACCTCCCCCTAGCCCCCTCCAAAGGGGGAACTAGCGATGGTCATCATATACGGATTTTTTATTCTTATTTATTATTTGTCTTTTTCTTTTTCGTTGAATAGATTCAATTTCTTTACCCATTGGGTTTTGCGTTCAAAGATAGCGAGGTCTAAGATGAGCAAGAGCAAAGCTCCGCCTAAAAACCACTGAAATTGGTCTTTGAAATCTACGAACTTTTGGGTATCGAACTGACTTTTTTCAGTACCGTCTAATATCTTGTTAATTTGGCTTACTACTTTTTGGGTATTATCGCCGTCGAGGTATTCACCTCCTGCATTGATGGCTATCTGTTGCAAGAGCTCACGGTTGAGTTTGGTAATCACCACCTCGCCATTGCGGTCGCGCTTATACGTTTGTTCGCCTCCGTCTTTAATAGGGATAGGAGCGCCTTTTTCGGTGCCGATACCTATGGTGTAGATATGTACTCCTTTTTCTTGTGCTTCGGTAGCGATTTCGGTAGCACCCATTTCGTGGTCTTCGCCATCGGTGAGGATAAAGAGCAAGCGCGCAGTGGGAGTATTCTCATCGAAATAGTTGCTTGCCATACGTATTGCTTCCTGAATGGCAGTTCCCTGAGAGGAAAGCATATCGGTGTTCATACCTTGTAGAAACATCTTAGCGGCAGAATGGTCGGTAGTGAGAGCGAGCTGAGGATAAGCGCTAGCTGCATAAGCTACGATACCTACACGGTCGCCTTTTAGCTGACTAATGGTTTCGAAAGCGATGCGTTTTGCCTTTTCCAAACGATTGGGGGCTACGTCTTCGGCAAGCATACTTTTAGAGACATCAATAGCAAAGACGATATCTACCCCTTCGCGTTTTACGGTTTCAATTTTTGTACCTATCTTCGGGTTAGCAAGGGCGATGCTCAGTAGCACAAGCACTACTGCCAAGACACTCCATTTCACCCAGAGTTTGAATCGCGAACGGTCAGGAGCTAAACGCCTAAGGGCAGGGGAGGAGGCAAATTGTCTTTGCAACCGACGTTTGCGAAGCATTGAAAGGGCAAAGATGATGAATAGCGGGATGAGTACCGCTATGAGCCAAAGATATATTTTTTCGTCGATATGAATCATAATTAGTTAAAAGATAAGAGTTAAGAGTTAAAAGTCACGAAGGCTTTTATTATTAACTTTTAATTCATAGCTGTTAATCAAATACTGCGCCAAAACGATGCAAAGATACAAAATAATTTATAAAATTAGAAAATGAGGTGCGAGTTTGAGTTAGAGGAATGAGGCTGTGCCTCAGAAATTAAACAAAATTTAAACAAAATCAAGGCTACGCCTTGTAAAGTAACTTTTTGGAAAATCAACTTTGCCAAAATTTCAAACTTTGGCAAAGTGTGTGTCGCAAAAAAATGACACATCGGAGTTTTCGGAAGGAAACGGAATGGTTCGGAAGTGGGTCGAGAGGGATTTTGGTGAAAAAAGGCTATGAGGAGAGTGGGGGTAGCTTATAGAGAGCTTATAGGAAGCTTATACGAATCTTGGACGATTGGTATAGAGAGGGTATATAAGTAATTGATTTATACCGTAATATAACAACGCTAAAAATGTTAAAAACGGGGTTTCGAGGCGAAAGAAAGAGGAAGAGGTGCTAGGCCTTAGGCCATAGGCACTAGGGGGGAGTATGACGGAAACTTCTCGCTGGCTATCCTCAAAGGGGGAGATACGATGCAAAAGCGACAATTGAGACTTTGATGAATCTTAGGTGATTGTTATACAAAGGCTGTTGGAGCGTTTAATAATCAGTGAATTATATTTTAAGGTTGTAAGTTCCACTAATAATTGCAATTTTAAGTAGTAATTTTTAGTAAAACTTTTATTTTTCAGAGGGTTTTGCCTCTAAGGGGCAACCCTCTGAAAAATAAAAAAAGAGAAAAAACTATAAAAGTCTTTTCTCTTTCAAAATAAATGCTTTTCTTTGTAAATGACAATGAAAGAATATAAGCATTTAAATTTGGTGCAAAGGTCGGTAATTTCTGCTTTAAAAGCAAGCGGAATCAAACAAAAAGATATTGCTCTTTATGCAGAGTGTAATCCCTCTACCGTCAGTCGAGAGCTGTCAAGAAACAAAACAAAGACAGGAAAATACAGTCCAAAAGTAGCTCAAGAAATCTCAGAAGAGCGTAAAGAACGTTT